>NZ_CP129137.1:3410000-3735000 GCF_030406905.1 Streptomyces sp. HUAS CB01 | reverse complement strand
AAACGGCGGTGGTAACTATAACCATCCTAAGGTAGCGAAATTCCTTGTCGGGTAAGTTCCGACCTGCACGAATGGCGTAACGACTTCTCGACTGTCTCAACCATAGGCCCGGTGAAATTGCACTACGAGTAAAGATGCTCGTTTCGCGCAGCAGGACGGAAAGACCCCGGGACCTTTACTACAGTTTGATATTGGTGTTCGGTTCGGCTTGTGTAGGATAGGTGGGAGACTGTGAAGCTTGGACGCCAGTTCAGGTGGAGTCGTCGTTGAAATACCACTCTGGTCGTGCTGGATGTCTAACCTGGGTCCGTGATCCGGATCAGGGACAGTGTCTGATGGGTAGTTTAACTGGGGCGGTTGCCTCCTAAAGGGTAACGGAGGCGCCCAAAGGTTCCCTCAGCCTGGTTGGCAATCAGGTGTTGAGTGTAAGTGCACAAGGGAGCTTGACTGTGAGACCGACGGGTCGAGCAGGGACGAAAGTCGGGACTAGTGATCCGGCGGTGGCTTGTGGAAGCGCCGTCGCTCAACGGATAAAAGGTACCCCGGGGATAACAGGCTGATCTTCCCCAAGAGTCCATATCGACGGGATGGTTTGGCACCTCGATGTCGGCTCGTCGCATCCTGGGGCTGGAGTCGGTCCCAAGGGTTGGGCTGTTCGCCCATTAAAGCGGTACGCGAGCTGGGTTTAGAACGTCGTGAGACAGTTCGGTCCCTATCCGCTGTGCGCGTAGGAGTCTTGAGAAGGGCTGTCCCTAGTACGAGAGGACCGGGACGGACGAACCTCTGGTGTGCCAGTTGTCCTGCCAAGGGCATGGCTGGTTGGCTACGTTCGGGAGGGATAACCGCTGAAAGCATCTAAGCGGGAAGCCTGCTTCGAGATGAGGACTCCCACCCACTTGATGGGGTAAGGCTCCCAGTAGACGACTGGGTTGATAGGCCGGATATGGAAGCCAGGTGACTGGTGGAGTTGACCGGTACTAATAGGCCGAGGGCTTGTCCTCAGTTGCTCGCGTCCACTGTGTTAGTTCTGAAGTAACGAACATGCCGAGACCACGTGGTGGTCGGCCGGTTCGACATCTTCATAGTGTTTCGGTGGTCATAGCGTTAGGGAAACGCCCGGTTACATTCCGAACCCGGAAGCTAAGCCTTTCAGCGCCGATGGTACTGCAGGGGGGACCCTGTGGGAGAGTAGGACACCGCCGAACAATTGTTGAGGGAAAGCCCCGGACCGTGACGGTCCGGGGCTTTTCCGCGTTTCAGGGCATGTTTTCCTGCTGCGGATTTCGGCTACCGCCGCGCCCTTCGGCCCGCTGCCCGGCGAGGCCGGCGCCGGCCGGACCGGTGGAAATCGCCTTGGCGGAGGCTCGTCGGCGCCGCGAGGATCGGGGCATGGACCACAACATTCGCGCCGTACGAGCCGGCGAGTGGGAGAAGGCCCGGGACATCAGGCTGGCCGCTCTCCAGGATCCCGCGGCGCCCATTGCCTTCCTGGAGACCTACGAGCACGCAGTGGGCCGGCCCGCGGCGTACTGGCGGGACCGTACCGACACCGCAGCCTCCGGACTGGGCTTCCGGCAGTTCATCGCGGAGGACTCCGACGGACGCTGGATCGGCACCGTGACCGTGATGGTGGAAGGCCCGGCGGACGAGGTGCGGTTCGGGGAGGCGGCCACCGTCGACCAGACGCACCTCGTGGGAGTGTTCGTACGGCCGGAGGCGCGGGGGACCGGGGTCACGGAGCAGCTGTTCCGGGCCGCCGTCGCATGGTCCTGGGCTCTGACCGAGCCGGCGGTCGAACGGGTGCGGCTGTACGTGCACGAGGGCAACGGCCGGGCGATGGCGTTCTACCGGCGATTCGGGTTCGTACCGAGCGGTGATTCCGTGCCGGTGCCGTCCGATCCGTCGGCCAGGGAGATCGAGTACGAACTGCGGCGGTCCTGAGCGCTCTCCGGGGGGCTAGTGAGCGCCCGGGCCGGGGGCGGAGTCCGGCGTCGTCAGTGGCTGCGGCCAGCGGGCGCGGCCCTGTTCCCGGGAGCGGAGCAGCGCGAGTGTCGGCATGCCCAGGCCCGGGCCGGTGGCGAGCATCTCCGGCAGGAGGGGCAGGGGGGCCACGGCGGCGATGTCGTCGAGGACGAGGGTGAGTGGTGGGTCGAGCCGACCGTCGGATGACCGTGCGGCCATGCGGCGGCCGTGCTCGACCACGCTCGAGGTGAGTGCGGTGAGGAGCGGCATGGCACCCGGGCGGGCGCGCGGGTCCTCGATCGATTCACCCACCACATAGAGCGTGCCCCCCTCGTCCACAAATGATTCCAGGGTGAGCGAATCTGCTCGGTTCGGAGTGCAGGCTTCTCGGATGTGGACGGAGGAGAGGGCCGTGAGCGTACGGGCCGTCAGTTCCTGGGCGATCTGCCGACGTTCGCTGTGCGAGGTGAGAGCCGACTCGAGCAGTCCGGCGAGACCGGAAGCGGCCTTCTGGTGGGTGCGGAGGATGCGTACGGGCTCGTGGGCGCCACTGCCCTGGGCCCACCGGTGGACCTGTTTGAAGGGGCGGCCGTCCACGGCGGCGGCGTGCAACCAGCAGCGCAGGAGCGTTTCGGCAGTGTCCGCGACGGCCTCGTCGAGGCGGGAGCGGGGCCGTACGGGGGCGAACAGTGCCGCCGCCCTGCCGGCCGCCGTGGCCGGGTCCTCGCAGCCGGTCGTGGGGGACCAGTGGAGCCTGGCGGGCGTGTCACAGAGATGGCCGGGGTCGTAGACGAGGACCGGTCCGAGTTTGGCCCTGGCGCCCTTGGTCTCCGACCAGACGGTCGGGTCGGAGGTGACGACGAGCGCGGGCCCCGGGGCGTCGCGGATCGCCTGGACTGCGGAGGGGAGCCGGACGGACGGAGCTCCGTAGAGGACGGGTGGGCGGCGGGGGCCCGCTACCGCGACCGGTTCGGGCATGGGCAGGGCCGTGGGCACGGCGGGTGTCGTGGGCACGGACGGTGATGCGAGCACTGAGGGATCGGAGAGCTCGGCGGGTGCCGTGGTCGTGAGCTGCTCGACCGATGTGCCGGGGTGCGCGGGGGGCGCCGCTTCGACGGGGAGCGCCGTACCGGGACCGGCCACGGCTCCCGCGGGCACGGGCGCTTCGTCGGTGACGGCTGCGGTCGGACGAGACGCCGGCCGGTCCGTGCGAAGCAGCGGCTGGTCCTTGACCGTCACCGGTGCCGTGATGGGCGGCGCCATGTCCCTGCCCCGGCCCGTCTCCCTCATGCCCCTGCGCCGCGCCCGCACCGCGCGCCAGCGGGCCAGGGTGCCGAGCACGAAGACCGTCAGGACGACGAGCGTCATCAACTGGCCGATGAGCAGGCCCCAGAACAGTCCGTAACCGGACAGCTGGCCGGCAGGGGTGGCGGGCCAGGCGGCGGGCACGTCGTGCGGTTCGGAGACGAGGCTGCGTATGGCCGTCGGGGTGTTCGTGAACGTCACACCGTCCGGCCAGGAGCCGTGAGCGAACAGGCCCGCGAGGCCCGTCGCCGTCCAGACCAGGACGGTCAGTCCGACGAGGAAGCCCAGGACGCCCACGAGCAGGCCGTCCGGGATGCCTCGCTCCTCGTGCGGCTGTTCGCGTCCTGGGCCGCGTCGCGGGTCGTGCGCCACCGTCAGGCCACCGTCGACTCGGAGGAGTCCAGCCGGCGCTGCTGCCGCTCGATGAAGGCCGCGCGCTGCTCCGCCTCCTGTTCCGCGGCACGGACGTCCTCGGGGAGGGAGGAGGACTCCGTCATCGCGCGGTCCGTGTAGACCAGGGGGCGTTCGGCCTCCGTCACCAGGTGTTTGACGACCTGGACATTGCCGTTGACGTCCCAGACCGCGATGCCGGGGGTCAGGGTGGGGATGATCTCCACGGCCCACCGGGGCAGCCCGAGCACTCTGCCCGTGGCCCGGGCCTCGTCCGCCTTCTGGGCGTAGATCGTGCGGGTCGACGCCATCTTGAGGATGGCGGCCGCCTCCCTGGCAGCGGCGCCGTCGACCACGTCGCTGAGGTGGTGGACGACGGCGACGAAGGACAGGCCGAGCCGCCGGCCGAACTTGAGCAGCCGCTGGAAGAGCTGCGCCACGAAGGGGCTGTTGATGATGTGCCAGGCCTCCTCGACGAGGAAGATGCGCTTCTTCCGGTCGGGGCGGATCCAGGTGTGCTCCAGCCACACGCCGACGATCGCCATGAGGATCGGCATGGCGATGGAGTTGCGGTCGATGTGCGACAGGTCGAAGACGATGAGCGGGGCGTCCAGGTCGATACCGACCGTCGTCGGGCCGTCGAACATTCCGCGCAGGTCACCGTCGACGAGCCGGTCGAGGACCAGGGCCACGTCCAGGCCCCAGGCCCGTACGTCGTCGATGTCGACGTTCATCGCCGCCGCCGACTCCGGCTCGGGGTGGCGGAGTTGCTCGACGATGTCGGTGAGGACCGGCTGCCGGTCGGTGATGGTCTCGTTGACGTACGCGTGCGCCACCTTGAGCGCGAAGCCCGCCCGTTCGTCGAGGCCGTGACCCATGGCGACCTCGATGATGGTGCGCAGCAGCGCCAGCTGTCCGGTGGTGGTGATCGACGGGTCGAGCGGGTTGAGGCGGATACCGTCGTCCAGGGCGGCCATCGGGTCGAGCCTGATGGGAGTTATTCCCAGCTCCTGGGCGATGAGGTTCCATTCGCCGACGCCGTCCTCGCCCTGGGCGTCGAGGACGACGACCTGGCGGTCGCGGAAGCGGAGCTGGCGCAGGACGTACGTCTTCTCCAGCGCCGACTTGCCGTTGCCGGACTCGCCGAGTACCAGCCAGTGCGGGGCGGGGAGCTGCTGTCCGTACAGCTGGAACGGGTCGTAGACGTAGCCCTTGCCGCTGTACACCTCGCGGCCGATGATCACGCCCGAGTCCCCGAGGCCCGGCGCGGCGGTCGGCAGATAGACGGCCTGGGCCTGGCCCGTGGAGGTGCGCACGGGTGAGCGGGTCGTCTCGACCTTCCCGAAGAGGAAGGACGTGAAGGACTCGGTGAGGACGGACAGCGGGTCTCGCATCGGATGAGGGCCCCTATCGGCGCGTGTCGGTGCGTGTCAGCCGCTATCGGCGGATGCCGGTGGCGAACGGCAGCGTGTTCACAAAGGCCCGGTGGTGCTCGCGGTCGCACCACTCCAGCTTCAGGTACGACTTGCCCGCCGAGGCCCTGATCGTGCGCTTGTCCCTGGCCAGGGCCTCGGGCGTACGCGACGACACAGTGATGTACCCGACAAGATTGACGCCTGCCGCGCCGCTGGCGAGATCTTCACCCCGCTGGTCGAGTCGGCCGTGTGCGGCGATGTCGCGGGGGTCGACGGTGCGGTTCATCTTGGCGGCGCGGCTGGCCTCCGCCTCGTCGTTGGTCTTCTCCGTGAGCATCCGCTCGATGGCGACCTCGGTGGGTTCCAGGTCCATGCAGACCGCGACGGTGCGGATCACGTCCGGGGTGTGGACGAGCAGGGGGGCGAGGAAGTTGACCCCGACGGGGGTCATCGGCCACTCCTTCACCCAGGCGGTGGCGTGGCACCAGGGGGCGCGGGTGGCGGACTCGCGGGTCTTCGCCTGGAGATAGGTGGGCTCCACCGCGTCGAGTTCGGCGGGCCAGGCGTTGCGCTTGGTCATGGCCTGGATGTGGTCGATGGGGTGGTCCGGGTCGTACATGGAGTGCACGAGGGAGGCGAGCCGGGCCTGGCCGAGGGGCTGGCGGACGCGGATGTCGGCCTCGGCGAGGCGGGCGCAGATGTCGGTCAGCTCGCGTGCCATGACGACGGCGAGGCCGGCGTCCTTGTCGAGTCGCTTGGCGCCGGTGGCATGGCGGGCGGCCCGGGCCATGGCGTGGGCCTCGGCGGCCAGTTCCCGGGTGTAGTGCATGCACGCGACCAGATAGGCGCGGTGCTGCTCGCTGGAGGTGGACACCATGGACTGCAACTGGTCGTAGGACTGCTGGAGCCAGGCGGGGGCGCTGTGGTCGCCGCGCTGGGCTACGTCCTTGGCGTGGGCGTCGGGGTCGGCGGGCAGGGTGCGGGCGAGCATCTGAAGCCGTGTCACGAAGCCGTCGCCGTTGGCGACATGCTTCAGCAGCGTGCCGAAACGGTCCACCAGGGCTTCCTGGTCCTCGCTGTCGCGCAGGCCGACGCCGGGGCCCTCGATCTCGATGGCGGCGGTGACGGTGCGCCGGTCGGCGTGCAGCAGTACGGCGATCTCGTCCGGGCCGAAGGGGGCGGCGAGCCAGTTGATCCGGCCGATGCCGGGCGGGGGACCGATCTCGACCTCGCGGCCGTCGACGCGGGTGCCCGCTTCCATGGCGCGGGAGCGGTAGACGGTGCCCTGGCGCAGGGTGCGCTTGTAGCTGCGGTTGATCTCGTACCAGCGGTAGAAGGTGCGCTGCTTGTACGGCACGTACACGGCGGCCAGCGCGAGCAGCGGGAAGCCCATGAGCAGCACGATGCGCAGGGACAGGACGGGCACCAGCAGTCCGCTCATCATGCCGAGGAACGCGCCGGCGATGATCAGGGCGATCTCGCCCGTCTCGCGGTTCTTGCCGATGAGCGCGTTCGGCCGGGCCCGGCCGATCAGATACGTGCGGCGGGGCGCGATGGCCGGGGACTGCGTCGTCAACGCCCTCCACCTCCTGTGTTTCCTGTGTTGGTGCCGGTGGTGCTGCCGGAGTTCCTGCGGTGGCTGTGCGGGGTGCTGCCGGTGCCTCCGCTACGGGGCGGAGGTGCGGCGGAGGGGACACTTCCGCCGCCACCGCTCCCGGTCCCGCGTGTGCTGTGGGCGGCGACCCCGCCGGCGACGGGGCTCGGGGCGCTGCCGCCTCCCGAGCCGCCCCCGCCCTGCTGGTGGGTGCGGGTGCTGTGGGTCTTGATGCCCTGGGAGACGAGGGCGGCGGGGGAACTGATGACGGCGGCGGCCTTGTTCTCCGCGCTGTTCTGGAGTCGGTTGTTGCGGGACGCGGCGATCTCGTCGCCGAACCCGGGAACGAAACGGTAGATCATCGCGGAGGCGAAGATCGCGAGCAGGATGATGGCGAGTCCCGTGACCACGGCGGAGAACGAGTCCGGCCCGTCGTCGGCGGACAGCGCCCCCGCGAGGCCGAGCACGATGACGATGACCGGCTTGACGAGGATCACCGCGATCATGATCCCGGCCCAGCGGCGGACGTGGCCCCACATGTTCTTGTCCACGAGCCCCGAATACACGACGACACCGAGCAGCGCGCCGACGTACAGGAGGACGGCGCGGAGGAACAGCTCGAGGTAGAGGATGCCGGCGGCGACGATCGTCACCAGCGAGACGACGATCAGCATGATCGGCCCGCCGCCGATGTCGTCGCCCTTCTGCAGCGCCTCCTTGAACCCGCCGAAGAACACGTCGGTCTGACCGCCGGTGCCCTGGGCGATCACGTCGGTGACCGAGTCGGTCGCGGAGACGAGCGTGTAGAGGATCAGGGGCGTGAAGGCGGAGGCGAGGACGGTGAGCCAGAGGAAGCCGATGGCCTCGGAGACGGCGGTGGAGAGGGGGACGCCGCGAATGGCGCGCTTGGCCACGGCGAGCATCCAGAGGAGGAGGGTGAGGAAGGTGGCGGCGGCGAAGACGACGGCGTACTGGCTGAGGAAGGTGGTGTTGGTGAAGTCCACTTCGGCGGTGGACTTCACGGCCTTGGAGAGGGTGTCGACGACCCAGGCGGCGGCGTCGGCGCAGCCGCGGGCGAGGGAGGAGAGGGGGTCGAGGGCGCCGGCGGGGTCGTCGAGCGAGGGGGCACGGCGGGCGGCACCGCCGGATTCGCCGTTCTCGCAGTAGTCGCGGGCGGGGCCGCGGATGAGGTCACAGGGGCTGTTGCTGCCGCTCGGGCTGGGCGTCGGTGTCGGCGCGGCGGTCGCGCGGGCGGCCGTGACCATGAAAGCGGCCTGGAGTCCGCCCACCGCCGTGGTCAGTGCGACCGCGGAGCGGGAGCGCTTACCGGGCATAGGTGAACCCTCCGAACTGTTCGACCGCGTCGGCCATTTCCTTCGCGCTCGAAGCCGCTTGGTCACGGCCAACGGGCACGGGACCGTCCTTCTGCGCGTGTCCGGTGACCTTCCAGCCTCCGTCGATCCACTTCATCTCGTAGGTGGTCGTGTACCAGCTCTCGGAGACGGGGTTCTTGGAACCCTCCCCCGCCAGCCCGAACAACGACGAGTACCAGACAGCCACACTGGCGGTGTCGCCGCTGAACTTCTCCACCTTGGTGCCCACGGGCACGACGCGCGAGATGAACGTGAGGCCCTCGGGGGCCGTGCCGTCCTCCCGCAGCCCAATCCGGGAGAGGAAGCCCTCGTCCGCGTAGACCTTGTCGAGATCCGCCTGCCGGGCGCCCACTACCTCGGGGGCGTACACGGTGCTCACGATCTCGTGGCGGCGTGCCTGGTCGTACATGTCGGCGGAGCCGAGGGGAACCGCGTAGTTCGCCGCCGCGCTCTGCGCCCCCTGTTCGTCCCTCGCGTACCCCGACGGGATGCCCGCGTGTTTGCCCGCCACCGGGCGCATGCCCGTCGCCGCCGTGGGGGCCGTGCCCTTGGCCGTGTCGGTGGTTCTGGGGGAGTCCGTGCCGTCGCCGCGGTTGGCGAAGGCGATGGCGGCGATGAGGAGGACGACCACGCCCACGACCGTGACGAGGGAGCGGGGGTTGCGGGTGGGGCGGCGGGCGCCGCCGTAGACGTCGCCGGTGCCGCCCTCGGGGAGACGGGTGCGGGTCTGGCCCGCACCGCCGCTGCCGAATCCGTCGGTCTCGTCGTCGTAGCTCATGCCGCGTGCGCCCCCTCAGCCGTGTGCGGTGCCGTGCCGTGGTACGACGGTAGCCCTGCTGCTCTCCGTGCGGGCGGGGTGTGGTGACTCGACATCAGGGGGACGCAACCTCTGTAGGTGGGTGCGACGGACGGGTGGTGTCGGGGACGGGCGCGATGCGGTACGGAGCGTCAGACGGCCATCCCGTACACGATGGTGAACAGGGTCCCCAGTGACCCGATGATGAAGACGCCGGTGAGGCCGGCGACGATCAGGCCCTTGCCCTGTTCCGCGCTGAAGGTGTCGCGCAGGGCCGTGGCGCCGATGCGCTGCTTCGCGGCTCCCCAGATCGCGATGCCCAGGCAGAGCAGGATGGCGACGGCCATCACGACCTCGATCATCACGCGGGCCTCGTTCCCGAGGCTGCCGAAAGGCCCCCAGTTCGGGGCGATTCCGCCGATGATGGTGGTGATGTCGCCCTTTTCAGCCGCCAGGTACATATAACTCACCGCCCCTGTTGGGTAGTTGTCCGCCCCTGCCCCATGGCACAGGCCACCGCTCTATCTTCGCTGATGAAACCGTCCGCGTGCGCCGACTTGGCGGCTCTCTTTGCTCGATTCGCGCGCGGATGCCGGTCCGGCCCTCTGACCTGCGGTGGCTCGTGCGGCCGGTGCGGGTGTGCGGACACGTTTCGTCACTCTGTGTATCACGGAGCGTGACTTCGGGCAATGACTGTCGTTGTGGCACCCAGGGGGTGAATCCGGTGCGGGGGCGCTCGCCGGCGCGGGGCGGGAGCTGCTGACGGGAGGTCATGAGCGCGGGGCGGCGCCGGAGTACGGCGCCGCCCCGTGGTGTGGGGGTGAAACGGTCAGCGGTTGGCGACCATGTAGCCGAGAAGCCCGATGGCCACGGCGATGAGGGCGATGACGGTCACGGCGGCGATGGTTCCCCCGGCGTCGCCGTTGCGGCCCGCCGTCTTCGCGCCGGTCCCCGCGTTCTGAAGGTTCTGCACGTGTTGCTCCTGGTGCTGGTCGCCCCGCCGTCGGTCGAACGGCGGGGATGTTCACAGCCTTCCCGGCTGCGTGACACAGCGTAACCGCGGCTGGTCCAGACCACGTTTCCGGGGTCGGCCGAGGTCCGGCCCGTGCCGTTACGTCCCGGTCGACGGCCTCAGCGGGGCGCGACGAACAGGCTCTGGGCGCTGCGGCCGATCGGGCCCTTCTCGTCGTGCAGCCGGGCGTCCGCCAGGCCGATGCCGGCCGGGTCGACGCTCGTACGGGCCTCGACGCAGACCCATTCGCCGACCGGGTGCCGGTGCAGATGGACCGTCAGATCGGCGTTCACGAACACATGGCGCTCGAAGTCGAGGACGTTGCTGATGCCGTTGCCGGAGTCGGCCGCCACCAGGACGCGGTCCAGCGGGCGGACCTCCTCGCCCGCGACGAGCGGCGTCCTCATCCGCATCCAGCAGGTCCCGGGGCCCTGCTCCCGGAAGGTCCCCTCGGTGAACCGGGTTTCCATGGACGTGTGGTAGCCCACGTCCCACGGCACGGCGAAGAAGGGTGTCTCTGCCGTCTCTCCGGGCGAGGGCACCTGAGGCCCCTCGGCGACCGCCGGTCCGGGTCGGGTGAGCGTGCGGACGCGCAGGGCGCGGGCGAACATCACCGGTGCCGCGCCCTCGGGTGCGAGCGCCGCCTCGACGAGTTCCACGTTGCGCCCGGTGCGCAGGACGGTGGTCGTCACCTCCAGCGGCCGGATCGGCACGGGGCGGACGATCTCGTACGTCACCCGTGCGAGCCGCATGTCGGTGCGCCCGTCCGGCCGCTCCTCCAGGGCGCGGCCGAGCAGGGCGGCGGGCGGGCCGGCGTGCTGCGATCCGGCGTCCCAGGGTCCCCGGGTGTGCTCGGTCGACGAGAAGCGGTTCTCGGAGATCCGCTCGTAGAACGCATGGTGTTCCGCCATGACGGGCCGCCTCTCGCCGCAGACACGTGTACGGGCCACACGCTACCTACCGGTAACCGGCCGGGACAGCCCTCGGGCACCCCTTCGCCCCGGCCTCGTCCCCGAGCCCGCCCCCGCCCGGAGTCGACCCGGCCCTCGCCCCCGGCCGGCCCGCCCTGGGTCGGCGTCCCCCGTCCTCCGTGGGGGGCCGTCCGCCCGTGCTTCACCGACCCCCGCGTGCGCCCCCTGAACCGGCGCCTCCCCACCTACACTGACGATCGGTGGACTGCCGTGCGGCGGAAGGTGATTGACGGTGCGTAAGGCGTGGCTCGTCGCTGGCGGGGCCGTCGGGCTCTGTCTGAGCTTCCTCGCCCTGCTCGTCGTCGGGACCTTCTCTGCCGCCGCGGGCCTCGGGAGCGGGGTGAAGGGGGCCGTGGCGCTGGCCAAGGGAGCCGTGCCCGCCCTGTACCAGCCGCTGGTGCAGAAGTGGGGCAATCTGTGCCCGGCCATCAACCCGGCGCTGCTCGCCGCGCAGCTGTACCAGGAGTCCGGCTGGAACCCGCGGGCCCAGAGCCATGCCGCCGCACAGGGCATCGCCCAGTTCATCCCCGGCACCTGGGCGGCGCACGGGGTCGACGGGGACGGCGACGGGGACCGGGACGTGTGGGACCCCGCGGACGCGATCCCGTCGGCGGCCTCGTACGACTGCAAGCTCGCGGGGTACGTGAAGAAGGCCCCCGGCGACCCGACGGACAACATGCTGGCCGCGTACAACGCGGGCGCGTACGCCGTGATCAAGTACGGCGGGGTGCCGCCGTACAAGGAGACGCGGAACTACGTGAAGGTCATCCGGACCCTGGAGAAGAGCTTCGCCCGGCCGGTGGGGCGGGTGGAGCCGTCGCGGCAGGCGGCCGGGGCCATCTACTTCGCCCAGCAGAAGCTCGGCACGAAGTACCTCTGGGGCGGGAACGGCACACCGGAGCAGGGCGGCCGGTTCGACTGCTCGGGCCTGACGCAGGCCGCGTACCGCACCGTCGGGATCGAGCTGCCGCGCGTGGCCAACGACCAGTACAACGCCGGGCCGCATCCGTCCCGGGACGAACTGCTCCCCGGGGACCTGGTGTTCTTCTCCGACGACCTGACCAACTCACGGGCCATCAGGCACGTGGGGCTGTACGTCGGCGGGGGCTATATGATCAACGCGCCGTACACCGGGGCGGTGATCCGGTTCGACAAGATCGACACCCCGGACTACTTCGGTGCGACGCGGGTGACCAAGGACGGTGCCGAGGCACTGCCGAATCCGCCAGGGTCCACCGTGTGACGGCCGGCTGACGGAGCGTCGGCCGTGGCTGGAACTCTCCGTGAAGGCCCGGCCTGAACTGGGGCGACGCATCACTCTTCGATAACGTCATGGTGATCGTTTCGTGGAGAGAGGAACGTACGCGCGGAACGGGTCGTTCCCTGGACCGGAGCAGTACGTACACACCGCACCGACCACGGGGGTCTCGGAATGCGGCGCACACGGGCGTGCGCCGCTGCTGGCGACACACAGGCAAGGGGCCGCAGCAGATGGCTGGACTCGCACTCGACGGCGTGAATCCGGATGTCGGCCTGCTCTACGACATCAACGGACTGGCCCGGTCGGCTCCGCCGTGGTTCGACCGCGTCATGGAGTTCGTCGGTGAGTACGGAATCATGCTCGCCCTCGTCCTCGTGGGGCTGTGGTGCTGGTGGAGCGTGCGCCGGCGCGGCACGCCCGAGGATTCGATCGGCGCGGTCGCCGCGCTGGTCTGGGCTCCGCTCGCCGCCGGTGTCGCCCTGCTGATCAATGTGCCGATCCGCGGGTTCGTGGAACGGCCGCGGCCGTTCCTGGATCACCACGGGCTCGAGGTCCTGGTCGACGGCAAGACCGACTTCTCCTTCGTCAGCGACCACTCGACGATGGCGATGGCCGTCGGGGTCGCGGTGTTCGTCGCCAACCGCCGCTTCGGGCTCGCGGCGATCGGCCTCGCGCTCGCCGAGGGCTTCTGCCGCGTGTACATGGGAGTCCACTACCCGACCGACGTCGTGGGCGGGTTCGCGCTCGGCACGGCGGTGGTGTTGCTTCTCTCCCCCCTTGCGCAGGCCCTGCTCACGCCGCTGGTCTCGGCCGTCTCCCGCTCGGGTGCCGGGGGGTGGCTCGTGCGGTCGCGGCGAGCCGTGACCGCGGACCGGCAGCACGAGATGCTCGACATCCCGGAGCCCGGTGTCCGGCCCGGGCACAACGACCTGGCGGCATAGCCCGCCGGGGCGTCCCCCGGCCCGGCCGGGCGGTCGTTGACCCGCTCCGGCTCGTCCGGCTTCTCCCGCCCGGCAGTCCCGATCCGCTTCCGCCCGGCCAGCCCTGATCCCCTTCCTGACCGTCAGGACCGCCGTCCGGCGCACCGGGCCCGGCCGTTGTGCAGGGCATGGATCGCCGGGCGCCCGCCGTCTTCCCGACCGTCAGGACCGGCCCGTCCGGCCGTCCCCCGCCCGATCGCCTCCGGCGCCCGAGCGGTCGTGGACGCCGGGCGCGAGTGCCTTCTCTCAGGCCTCGGCGGGCTCCGTCGTCTCGTGCGCCCTCGCGTCGGTGCGGGCGCGTTCCCTGGAGCGGCGGGCGGGGCCCGTCCAGCCGCAGGAACAGCGGGCCAGCGCGAAGGAACCCCGATCGACGGTCGTGGTGTGGTGGGCGGACGTGCGCACCCTTCCACGGTACCGGTCGTTATGCGGGGCAGCGGCGAGCGTGTTGGGGGTTGACAGGCGATGGTGGTGCAGCAGCACTGGCTCAGGCGCGGCGCATGTGCCGCAGCCGCCGTGATGGGTGTGACCGGTACCGCGGGATGCTCCGGCGGCGGGGACGCGGTCGCCGACGCCCGCGCCGGTGCGGATCCCCTCCTCACTGTGCGGAAGGCCGCCGACGTGCTGGCCGAGGCCGGTACGGCGAAGGCCCGTACCGCCATGGAGACGGCCGCCGGCGGGACGCGGGTCACCATCCGCGGCGAGGGCGGGTACGACTTCCGGCGCGCCATGGGCCGGCTGCGGGTGGTCCTCCCCAAGGACCCGGCCGGCTCCAGCGGTCATCAGCCGATCACCGAACTGCTCGCGCCCGGTGCTCTGTACATGAAGGACCGCGGTGCCGGAGTGCCATCGGACAAATGGGTCAGGGTGGACACCTCGACGCTGTCTGACGGCAATCTGGTCACCGGAGGGGCGACGGATCCCGCCGCCGCCGCGGAACTGCTGCGCGGGGCGCGGAGCGCGACGATCGTCGGCCACGAGGAGCTGGCGGGGGTGCGGGTCACCCACTACCGCGGCACCACGGACATCGGGCACGCCGCGCGGGCCGCGTCCCCGCACGCCCGCGGGGCGCTCGCCGCCGCGGCGAGGGGGTTCGCCGAGGACGCCGTGGTGTTCGACGCCTACCTCGACTCCGAGGGCAGGCTGCGCAAGGTGCGCCATCAGTTCAGCTTCGCGAACCAGGGCAGAACGGTCGCCGTCGCGTCCACCACGCTGCTGTACGAGTTCGGCGCCCCCGTCGTGGTGCGGCTGCCGGACCGGGGCGACATCTACGCCGGGCGCGTCCGGATGTAGGCACCGGGGGGTCGGTAAATGGTCCGGACGTGCCATGCGCGGCGTGTATCCCGCTCCCTACGCTAGGAAGCCGACACCGGCCGGAAGAGGTGAATGCACGTGGCTCCCGCCAGTACGCCGACCGTCCAGGACCACGTCGCCCTCGCCGAGATCGAGTTGTGCGGTGAGTTGATGATCGCGGCATCGGCCGCGGACGAGGAGCGGCTCAGCCCCGACCGTATCGACGAGGTGCTGAACGTCCGCGTGACCACGACCGACGACGCGTGAGGCCGGCCGGCTCGATCGCGACGGCCGGCCCTCGGACGGGCGGGGGTCAGGTCCGGAGCAAGCGGGCGATCGCCTTCGTCGCCTCCTCGACCTTGGTGTCGATCTCGTCGCCGCCCTTCAGCGCGGCGTCGGCGACGCAGTGGCGCAAATGCTCTTCCAGCAGCTGCAGTGCGAAGGACTGCAGCGCCTTCGTGGAAGCGGAGACCTGCGTGAGTATGTCGATGCAGTACGTGTCCTCGTCGACCATGCGCTGCAGCCCGCGGATCTGGCCCTCGATCCGGCGGAGCCGCTTGAGGTGCTCGTCCTTCTGCTTGTGGTAGCCGTGGACGCCCTGGTCGTGGCCGGGTTCCTCATGGGCCGTGACCGGAAGTCCGCCGGCCGTGTCCGTGGTCGTCATCGGTCCTCCCGCAGACCTGTCCGGTATACCCCTCGTGGGTATATGGTACCGATCCCTGATGGTTCGGGCAGGGCCCCGTGCTGGTCTCTCTTCTCGATGGGCGACACTGAGGGGACGCCGGTTAGCCGTGGCCGGATGATGCGCCTAGCATCAGCCTGACCGAAACCCAGCACCCCGAGGACCCCACGTGCGATTTCGTCTGACCCCCAGGGAGACGAGCTTCTACGACATGTTCGCCGCGTCCGCGGACAACATCGTCACGGGCTCGAAGCTCCTGATGGAACTGCTCGGAGCGGACGGTCCCGCCCGGGCCGAGATCGCGGAACGGATGCGCGCAGCGGAGCACGCCGGGGACGACGCCACCCATGCGATCTTCCATCAGCTGAACTCCTCGTTCATCACGCCCTTCGACCGCGAGGACATCTACTCCCTCGCGTCGTCGCTGGACGACATCATGGACTTCATGGAGGAGGCCGTCGATCTGGTCGTCCTCTACAACATCGAGGAGCTGCCGAAGGGTGTCGAGCAGCAGATCGAGGTGCTGGCGCGGGCCGCGGAGCTGACGGCGGAGGCCATGCCGCACCTGCGGACGATGGACAACCTCACCGAGTACTGGATCGAGGTGAACCGTCTGGAGAACCAGGCGGACCAGATCCACCGCAAGCTCCTCGCGCATCTCTTCAACGGCAAGTACGACGCCATCGAGGTGCTCAAGCTCAAGCAGATCGTCGACGTGCTCGAGGAGGCCGCGGACGCGTTCGAGCACGTGGCCAACACGGTGGAGACCATCGCGGTCAAGGAGTCCTGAGCGGACGTGGACACCTTTGCGCTGGTCGCGACCATCGGGGTCGCGCTCTTCTTCACGTACACCAACGGCTTCCACGACTCCGCGAACGCGATCGCCACGTCCGTGTCGACGCGCGCCCTGACGCCGCGTGCCGCGCTGGCGATGGCCGCGGTGATGAACCTCGCGGGCGCGTTCCTCGGCAGCGGGGTCGCCAAGACCGTGAGCGAGGGTCTGATCGAGACGCCCAAGGGCGACCGGGGCATGGGCATCCTGTTCGCGGCGCTGGTCGGCGCGATCATCTGGAACCTGGTCACCTGGTACTTCGGTCTGCCCTCGTCGTCCTCGCACGCCCTCTTCGGAGGCATGGTGGGTGCGGCGCTGGCCGGCGGCACCGAGGTCATCTGGGGCGGGGTGCTCGACAAGGTCGTCATCCCGATGTTCGTCTCGCCCGTGGTCGGCCTGGTCGTCGGCTACCTGGTGATGACCGCGATCATGTGGATCTTCCGCCGGGCCAACCCGGCGAAGGCGAAGCGCGGCTTCCGTATCGCCCAGACCGTGTCCGCGGCGGGCATGGCCCTCGGCCACGGCCTCCAGGACGCGCAGAAGACCATGGGCATCGTGGTGATGGCGCTGGTCATCGCCGATGTCGAGGACTACGGCGACCCCATTCCGGTGTGGGTGAAGGTCGTCTGCGCGGTGATGCTGTCGCTCGGTACGTACGCGGGTGGCTGGCGCATCATGCGGACCCTCGGCCGCAAGATCATCGAGCTGGACCCGCCGCAGGGGTTCGCGGCGGAGACGACCGGTGCGTCGATCATGTTCGGTTCGGCGTTCCTCTTCCACGCGCCGATCTCCACCACGCATGTGATCACCTCGGCGATCATGGGTGTCGGGGCGACGAAGCGGGTGAACGCGGTGCGGTGGGGCGTCGCGAAGAACATCGTGATGGGGTGGTTCATCACGATGCCGGCCGCGGCGTTCGTCGCGGCGCTGAGCTTCTGGATCGTGAACCTGGCCTTCGGCTAGGCGTGTTGCGGTAGTAGCTCCGTCCGCCCGCAGGGCGGGGTCTGCGGCGTCCGGTGCGTGCGATCGCACGGCGGAGGATCTTCCTCGTCCTGGACGTACGTGGATGACTCCGACAACGCAGCGAGCGTGCGTGCCGGGCGTCGCGGGCCAGGAGGGACTCTCGCAACCCGCCCTGGCAGCCGCGCCGGGCGTGGCCGGAGGTCTCGCGTGCACCGCGTCCCGGTTCGGGGGCGGTGCTCTTCTGTCGCGCGCGGCCTGAGTCGTCCGTCCTCGGACTCCTCGCGCGGACATCGTCCCGGGGCCGGGCCGCACCGGCCGAGGGCTCGTGCCGGTCGCGTCCGGCGGTGTCCGGTGGCGCCGGTCACGGGAGCACGCGTACCCGCGATGCGTCGCGCACCCGAGCGCACCCCGGACTGCCGGACTGCCGGACTGCCGGACTGCACGGACCGCCGGACGGCAAGACGTCGGCCCCCGCTCGGATGAGTGGGGGCCGACCCTTCGCCCTGCGGTGGCACCGCCATGCAGCACCGCAGGGCAGTACGGGGTGCTCAGCCGAAGCGGCCCGAGATGTAGTCCTCGGTCGCCTGGACGGACGGGTTGGAGAAGATCCGCTCCGTCTCGTCTATCTCGATGAGCTTGCCGGGCTGCCCGACCGCCGCGAGGTTGAAGAACGCCGTGCGGTCGGAGACGCGCGCCGCCTGCTGCATGTTGTGCGTCACGATGACGATCGTGAAGCGCTCCTTCAGCTCGCCGATCAGGTCCTCGATCGCCAGCGTGGAGATCGGGTCCAGCGCCGAGCAGGGCTCGTCCATCAGCAGGACGTCCGGCTCGACCGCGATCGCGCGGGCGATGCACAGACGCTGCTGCTGGCCGCCGGACAGACCCGAGCCGGGCTTGTTGAGGCGGTCCTTGACCTCGTTCCAGAGGTTCGCGCCCCGGAGGGAGCGCTCGACGATGTCGTTGAGCTGGTTCTTCTTGTACGAGCCGTTCAGCCGCAGGCCCGCCGCCACGTTGTCGAAGATCGACATGGTGGGGAACGGGTTGGGGCGCTGGAACACCATGCCGACCGTGCGCCGCACGGCGACGGGGTCGACGTCCTTGCCGTACAGGTTCTCGTCGTCCAGCATCACCTTGCCCTCGACGCGGCCGCCGGGGGTGACCTCGTGCATACGGTTCAGGGTGCGCAGGAACGTCGACTTGCCGCAGCCGGACGGGCCGATGAAGGCCGTCACGGAGCGGGGCTCCACGGTCATCGAGATGTCCTCGATCGCCTTGTGGGAGCCGTAGAAGGCGGACAGTCCGCTGATGTCGATTCGCTTGGCCATTACTCAGTCACTTCCAAATCGCCGCGCGCTCAGCGGCCGGTCTTCGGGGCCTTCCAGCGGGCGATGCCGCGGGCCACCAGGTTGAGGATCATGACGAAGGCGATCAGTACCAGGGCGGCGGCCCAGGCGCGGGAGATGGAGGCGTCCGTGCCGACGGCGTACTGCTCGTACACGTACAGCGGCAGGGACGCCTGGGCGCCTTCGAAGGGGTTCGGGTTGATCAGCTTCGTGCCGAAGACGAGCAGCAGCACGGGAGCCGTCTCACCGGTGATGCGGGCCACCGCGAGCATGACGCCCGTGGTGATGCCGCCGATCGCGGTGGGGATGACCACCTTGAGGATCGTCCGCCACTTGGGGACGCCGAGCGCGAGCGAGGCCTCGCGCAGCTCGTTCGGGACGAGCTTGAGCATCTCCTCGGTGGAGCGGACGACGACCGGCATCATCAGGATGGCGAGCGCGAGCGCGCCTGCGAACCCGGAGGGCCCGAAGCCCAATATCAGATTCCATGTGGCCAGGACGAACAGGCCCGCGACGATGGACGGGATGCCCGTCATGACGTCGACGAAGAAGGTGACGGCCTTGGCCAGCCTTCCACCGCCGTACTCGACGAGGTAGACCGCGGTGAGCAAACCCACCGGGGCGGCGATCAGCGTGGCGATGAGGACCTGCTCGATCGTGCCGAGCAGGGCGTGGTACACCCCGCCGCCGGTCTCGGCGTCGAGGACCGCGTTCATGGAGTGGCTGAGGAAGTACGGGTCGAGGACTTCCAGGCCTTTGCTGATCGTGACCCATGACAGGGAGACGAGAGGGACGACGGCGAGGACGAAGGCGACCCAGACGATGCTGGTGGCGACCCGGTCCCTGGCCTGGCGCTTGCCTTCCACCTTCGCGGTGATCAGGTAGCTGGCGAGCACGAAGAGCAGGGCGGCCAGCATGCCCCACTGGGTTCGGCTCTGCCAGCCCGCGACCGTACCGAGGCCGATGCCCGCGGCAACGGCGCCGGCGGCGATGGCCGGCTGCGCCCAGCGGGGAAGCCGGGCGTGGGAGAGGTGGTTGACGCGCACGGTGGTGACCGGCCGCTGATCCTGGACGACGTGGCTCATGCGTTGGCCCCCGAGTACTCCTTGCGACGGGCGATGATCCACCGGGCCGCGCCGTTGACCAGCAGGGTGATGACGAAGAGAACCAGGCCGGAGGCGATCAGGGCGTCGCGGCCGAACTCGTTGGCCTCGTTGAACTTCGAGGCGATGTTCTGGGCGAAGGTGCCGCCGCCCGGGTCGAGCAGGTGGCCGGAGATCAGGAAGCTCGGGGAGAGGACCACGGCGACGGCCATGGTCTCGCCGAGCGCACGGCCCAGGCCGAGCATGGAGGCGCTGATGATGCCGGAGCGGCCGAAGGGGAGCACCGACATGCGGATGACCTCCCAGCGGGTGGCACCGAGGGCGAGCGCCGCCTCCTCGTGCATCTTCGGGACCTGGAGGAAGACCTCACGGGTGACGTTGGTGATGATCGGAAGGATCATGATCGCCAGCAGGATGCCGACGGTGAACAGATTGCGCGCGGGGCCGTCGCCGGCCTTGTCGAAGATGTACGTCCAGCCCATGTACTCGTCGAGCCACTGGTTGAGGCCGTCGAGGTAGGGGACGAGGAAGATCGCGCCCCAGAGGCCGTAGATGATGCTCGGGACGGCCGCGAGCAGGTCCACGATGTAGGCGAGCGGCGCTGCGAGCCTGCGCGGCGCGTAGTGCGAGATGAACAGCGCGATGCCGACGGCGACGGGCACGGCGATGGCCATGGCGATGACCGAGGAGACGATCGTGCCGAAGGCCAGGACGGCGATGCCGAAGACCGGCGGGTCGCCGGCCGGGTTCCACTCGAAGGTGGTGAGGAAGTTCCCTTGGTCCTTCGAGATGGCGAGAAAGGCACGGTAGCTGAGGAAGCCCGCGATCGCGGCCATGATCATCAGCAGGGCGATGCCGGAACCACGGGACAGGCCCAGGAAGACACGGTCTCCCGGGCGGGTCTTGGGCTTGGGCGCTGCTGCGGCCGGCCCCGGTGGAGGCGGCGCGTCGGTCTGAATGGTGGTTGCCATCAATGGTTTCTCCGGTCTGCGGAGCCGTGAGGCTCCCGGCGGCGGTGCACCGGATGCCGGGGCCGGCCCGTCGTGGTGTGACGGACCGGCCCCGGTCGGGTCAGGACAGGGTGGGGACGATCTCGCGGACCTTGGCCGCGATCTCGGTCGGCAGCGGCGCGTAGCCGGCGTCCGAGAGGACCTTCTGGCCCTCGTCGCTGACGGTGTAGTTCAGGAACGCCTTCAGCGCGGGCAGGGTCTCCGCCTTGTTGCCCTTGTCGCAGGCGATCTCGTACGTGACCAGGATGATCGGGTAGGCGCCGTCGACCTGGGTCTTGTAGTCGAGGCTGAGGGCGAGGTCGTTCCCGGTGCCCTTGACCTTGGCGGCGGCGATGGCCTTCGAGGCGTTCTCGGTGGTGGCCTCGACCGGGGCGGAGGCGCCGGTGCTGAGCTTGACCGTGCTGATCTTCTGAGCGGTCGCGTAGGACAGTTCGAAGTAGCCGATCGCGCCCTCGGTGCCCTTGACGGAGGAAGCCACGCCGGAGGAGCCGCTGGCGGCCTGGCCGCCGGGGGCCTCCCACGACTTCGACTTCGGGTCGTGCTTCCAGTCGGCCGGGGCGGCCTCGCTGAGGTACTTGTGCAGGTTCTGGGTGGTGCCGGACTCGTCCGAGCGGTGGAACGCCTGGATCGTGGTGCCGGGGAGCTTGACGTCCGGGTTGAGCTTGGCGATCGCCGGGTCGTTCCACTTCTTGATCTTCGTGTCGAAGATCTTGGCCAGGGTGGGGGCGTCGAGGACGAGGTTGTCCACGCCGCTGAGGTTGTAGCCGATGGCCACCGGGCCGCCCACCATCGGCAGGTTGATGCCCTGGCCCGTCTTGCAGACCTTCTTGGACTCCTCGACCTCCTCGGGCTTCAGCGCGGAGTCGGATCCGGCGAAGGCCACCTGGCCCTGGGTGAACTTGGTGATGCCACCGCCGGAGCCGATGGCCTGGTAATTGACCTCGACCCCGGAGCAGGCTGCCTGGAAGTTCTTCACCCAGAGGTCCATGGCGTTCTTCTGTGCGGTCGACCCCGCCGCCAGGAGCTGGCCCTTGGCGTCGTCGCACTTGATGTTCGACGCGGCGCTCGTCTTCTCGCCGGTGCCGCCGGTGCCGCCGGTGTTGTCGTCCGAACCACACGCCGTGAGGACCAGGGCGCCGGACACGGCGAGGGCACCGAGCGCGGTGGCGCGAAGCCCGTTCTTGCGCTGAAGCTTCACTTTCGGGTGTTCCTTCCAGAAGCCGCCGGGTTCGCGGACGCGAGCTCCGTCTGCCCTCGTCGTTCTACGGCGGCGCGTGTCGGGGTGGGTGGCGCGGCACTGTGCCGGTCACCGGGTAAGCCCGAAATTAGGCAGATCAGGTGAAGCGGCCGACGGGGCGTGGTGAACGGGAGGTGAACCCTGCCGGACAAAGAAGTTCCGCCTTTATCTGCGCGTGACCTCGCACCCCGGCGGGTACGGCGGGCGGCGGAACGGGCCGGGTGGCGGGGAGGGCCCCGGGCCCCGGCGACGGGGCTCCGGACCGGTGGTGGGGCCGGTTCCGGCGGGGCGGGCGTCCCCGGGCCGAGGAGCGGCGGTTCCGCGGGCCGGGACGGCCGGCGGGTCCGTGGTCAGCGGGTGCCGAGGGCCTTGAGGAGGGCGTCGACGAGCGTCCGGTCCCGCGGTTCGGTGATCCGGCGGCGGGCAGCGGCCGGGGTCAGCCAGGCGATGCGGTCGACCTCGCGCCCGGGGGTGAAGTCACCCGGCGAGAGGGCTTCGGCGGCCCAGTAGCTGACCTGCTTGGGCCGGCCCGCGACGAGGTAGCGGACGGTCGGCAGGACCGGGCCCGGCACCCCCTGGTGGCCGGTCTCCTCGCGGACCTCGCGCAGCGCCCCGTCCAGCGCGCGCTCGCCCCGCTTGAGCTTGCCCTTGGGGTGCGACCAGTCGTCGTACCTGGGGCGGTGGACCAGGCAGATCTCGATCGCCCCGGCCGTCCGCGGGGAGCGGCGCCACAGGACGCAGCCTGCCGCGAGGACGGTGCCGTCGGGGGCGGTGTTCACGGCGCGGCCAGCGCGTGCTCGTCGCGGGGCCCGTCCGGTCCGGGGGGCGTTTCCTGCCACGTCCGCTGGAAGGCGAAGCGCGCGGCCTCGACCTCGTGGCGCTGGTCGGCGTGGAGCACACCGAGGGCGTACGCCGTGGCCGGCGCGATGCGGGGCGTGCGGGCCGCGGAGGCGGCGGCCGTGGCCGCCTCGGCGGCGTCGCGGTGCCGGTCCAGGGTGCGGCCGGCCGCGGTGAGCCGCGGGTCGGGGCCGCCCCCGGAGTGCAGGACCTCCTGGGCGTAGCGGTGGAGCCGCAGCAGGTGGCGCACCTGGTGCCAGGGAGCGTCCTGGGCCTCGCCCGCGGAGGCGGTGGCGAGGCCGTGGACCAGGGCTTCCGCGTTGTACGGGTGGGCCGCGCGGGTCAGCGGCAGTGCGGCGACCGCGTCGGCCAGCCTGCGCTCGGCGACCTCCGCGTGCGCGGCGAGGGCCGCGCCCGGCGCCCCGGTGGCCGGGGCCAGCGGCACCTCGGAGGCGAGCAGGGCGACGGCGTCCGCGACCGCGTGGAACCGCGAGGAGCCGAGTGCCTGGAGGGCGGCGGAGTGGGCCCGGGTACGGCCGAGGGTCAGCTGCCGTTCCAGCAGCGCCCCGGCGCGGGCGCCGCCCACGGTGAGCGCCCCGCGGCCGGGCCGCTCGGCGGTGGGCGGCCGGTCGGCCGGTGCGCCCGGTCCGGCGTCGCCGTCCGCGGCCCGGGCCGACGGTACCGGCGGGGTGCCCGAGAGCCGGGCCAGGGCGTCGAGCAGCCGGGCCAGCCGGGCCGTGCAGGCGTGTTCCTCGGCGAGGATGCCGGAGAGCCAGGCGAGCTCGGTGCGCAGCTGGTCGGCCCAGGCCGGGTCCAGCAGGGGACGGAAGGTGTGGAGCGTGCCGCGGATGCGGTGGGCGGACCGCCGCAGGGCCCGGGCGGCCTCCGCCGCACTCCGCGTGTCCGCACCGCTCTCGCCGTGCAGTCGCAGACTGCGGAGGAAGTCGCCGGCCTGTTGCCGCAGATACCCGGCCAGGACCTGGTCGGCGCCCGCCCCCCGCGGCGCCAGGGGAAGGTCATGGTTGTGCACGCCGGCGCCTCCGGGCGTCTATGAGCATCTCCTGGATGTGCCGCAGCGGCTGCCCGTCGGCGTCCGTCGCATGACGGGTCCACTCGCCGTCCGGGCCGAGGTGCCAGGACGAGGTGGAGTCGGACATGCCGGTCTCCAGCAGCCGGGTCAGAGACGCGCGGTGGGCCGGGTCGGTGACCCGGACGAGTGCCTCGATACGGCGGTCGAGGTTGCGGTGCATCATGTCGGCGCTGCCGATCCACACCTCGGGCTCGCCGCCGTTGCCGAAGGCGAAGATCCGGGAGTGCTCGAGGAAGCGGCCGAGGATGGAGCGGACCCTTATGTTCTCGGACAGGCCCGGGACGTCCGGCCGGATCGCGCAGATCCCGCGGACCCAGACGTCCACCGGGACACCGGCCTGGGACGCGCGGTACAGGGCGTCGATGATCGCCTCGTCGACCATCGAGTTGACCTTGATCCGGACGTACGCGGGGCGGCCGGCCCGGTGGTGGACGATCTCCTTGTTGATCCGGGCGACGAGCCCGTCGCGCAGCGACTTCGGGGCGACGAGCAGCCGGCGGTACGTCTCGCGGCGCGAGTAGCCGGAGAGCCGGTTGAACAGGTCGGAGAGGTCGGCGCCGACCTGCGGGTCCGCGGTGAGCACGCCGAGGTCCTCGTACAGCCGGGCGGTCTTGGGGTGGTAGTTGCCGGTGCCGACGTGCGAGTAGCGGCGCAGGGTCTCGCCCTCCTGGCGCACCACGAGCGACAGCTTGCAGTGGGTCTTCAGGCCGACCAGGCCGTAGACCACGTGGCAGCCTGCCTCCTCCAGCTTCCGGGCCCACTTGATGTTGGCCTGCTCGTCGAAGCGGGCCTTGATCTCGACGAGGACGAGGACCTGCTTGCCGGACTCGGCGGCGTCGATCAGGGCGTCCACGATCGGGGACTTGCCGGAGGTCCGGTACAGCGTCTGCTTGATCGCGAGGACGTCCGGGTCCGCCGCCGCCTGCTCCAGGAAGGCCTGGACGGACGTGGAGAACGAGTCGTACGGGTGGTGCAGCAGCACGTCGCGCTCGCGCAGCGCGGCGAAGATGTCGGGTGCCGACGCCGACTCGACCTCGGCGAGGTCGCGGTGGGTGCCGGCGATGAACTTGGGGTACTTCAGCTCGGGCCGGTCGAGGGAGACGATCCCGAACAGGCCGGTCAGGTCCAGCGGCCCCGGCAGCGGGTAGACCTCGGACTCGGAGATCTTCAGCTCCCGGACGAGCAGGTCCAGCACGTAGGGGTCGATGGACTCCTCGACCTCCAGCCGGACCGGCGGGCCGAAGCGGCGTCGCAGCAGTTCCTTCTCCAGGGCCTGGAGCAGGTTCTCGGCGTCGTCCTCCTCGACCTCGAGGTCCTCGTTCCTGGTCACCCGGAACATGTGGTGAGCGAGCACCTCCATGCCGGGGAAGAGCTCCTCCAGGTGGGCCGCGATGACGTCCTCCAGCGGCACGTACCGCTGGGGCGAGGCCTCGAGGAACCGGGACAGCAGCGGCGGGACCTTCACCCGGGCGAAGTGGCGGTGGCCGCTGACCGGGTTGCGGACGACGACGGCGAGGTTCAGCGACAGGCCCGAGATGTACGGGAAGGGGTGCGCGGGGTCCACGGCCAGCGGGGTGAGGACGGGGAAGATCTGCTGGCGGAAGAGGGTGAACAGGCGGGCCTGTTCCTTCTCGGTGAGTTCGGGCCAGCGGATGAGGTGGATGCCCTCGTCGGCGAGCGCCGGGGCGACGTCCTGCTGGAAGCAGGCGGCGTGCCGGGCCATGAGCTCGCGCGAGCGGTTCCAGATCAGTTCCAGGACCTCGCGGGGCTGCAGTCCGGAGGCGGAGCGGGTGGCGACGCCGGTCGCGATGCGGCGCTTCAGTCCGGCCACCCGGACCATGAAGAACTCGTCCAGGTTCGAGGCGAAGATCGCGAGGAAGTTCGCTCGTTCGAGGAGCGGTGTGGCGGGGTCCTCGGCGAGTTCCAGGACCCGTTCGTTGAACGCGAGCCAGCTGCGCTCGCGGTCCAGGAAGCGGCCCTGGGGCAGCTCGGCGTCCTCGGGTTCGCCCTCGTAGGCGTCGAGGTCGGCGTCGATGTCGGGCTCCAGGTCGGAGACCGCGGCGGACACCGTGTGGGGGCGGTGCGCGGCGATGGATCCGACGGACGGCTGGGCGTTCTGGACCGGTACCTCGGCGGGCTGCTGGCTCATGGACCCATTGTTCCGCGCAAAAGGGTGACCGGGCGCGCCGGAGCGGGGTCCGGTGGGACGGGAACGCCCGTTTCGCGGGGCGGGGGGCACAGCGGGCTGCATTCAGCGAGGGTTGCAAGGGTCGCTGAATGGCCGGTAACGAGAACATGACGTGCGGGGTACCCCCGGGCACCTCGCACGGCGTTCCCGCCCGCCCGCCCGGACGTGGTGACCCCCGTCCACCACGCCCGCGCGGGCGGGGAGTTGTCAGGCGTGCCGCCGGCGCAGCACGCGGAAGGCCGCGTACGTCGCCGCGGCCGCGAGTGCCAGCACGATGCCGGTCTCGACGAGCTGGATCGGCCAGAAGTGGGACGGCGGGTGGTAGAGGGCGTACCACTCGCGGATCCCGGTGCCGGGCCGGCACCCGGGAGGCGACGCGGACTGTGGGGTCAGGCACTGCTGGACCCACTCCCCGGAGGGGAGCACCAGGCCGTGCTCCATCTCCCAGGCGCCGTTCCCGAGCTCGCCCCGGGACTCCCTCCACACGACCGTGGCCGTCGGCCAGAGGCGGTCCCGCAGCCCGTCGAAGAGCAGCCACACCAGAGCGGTCGCCCCGAGGGCGAGGGTTCCGGCCGGGAGGGCGCTCCGCAGCAGCAGGGCCGTGAGCGCGCCGGACGCGAGGGCGAGCAGTCCGTACGCGAGGACCGAGGGCCCCAGGGCCAGGAAGGTGTCCGTGGAGTACCACTCGTCGCCGATGAGGTTCCCGGGCCCGGCACCCCGGGCCCAGCGGTACAGCAGGGACAGCACCGCGAGTCCGGCGGTGAGCAGCGCGGCGGGCACGGCGAGCTTGGCGGCGAGCCAGCCGGCCGGGGTGACGGACTGGGTCCAGGAGAGCCCGGCCGTGCCGCGCTCCAGCTCCGAGCCGAAGAGCACGGCACCCGCGTGGAACGCCACCACGAGGGGCAGCCACGCGATCGCGGACGCCGCCGAGCCCAGGTTGGCGGAGTAGTCGAAGTGCGACGGCAGCTGCAGTGGCGGGCAGGGCGGCAGTCCGGTCCCGGGCGAACCGCACGGCCCCGCGGTGCGGGCGGCCGCGGCACCCGCGAACCGCAGCGCGACCAGTCCGGCGGCGGCCGCCCCGACGAACGCCCCGAAGAGCAGCAGGGACCTGCGGTGCAGCAGGAGCACGGCCCGGGCCGGGCCGGGGAGGGCGGGGGTGCTCATGGGCGGTCTCCGGGGATCGGTCGGCGGGGCGGGGCGTGCGGCCGGACGCCCGGGGCGGCCGCGCACCGGCCCGTCGGCGGGCACGCGTTCGGTGGTGTCGGTCACGGAGCGGCTTCCTCAGCCCTGGCGTCGGCGCAGCACGCGGAAGGCGGCGTACGTGGCGGCGGCGGCCAGTGCCAGCACGATGCCGGTCTCGACGAGCTGGATCGGCCAGAAGTGGGAGGGCGGGTGGGTCCTGGCGAAGTCGGTGACGCCCGTCCCGCCGCCGTCGCAGGGGTCCCAGTAGCCGGGGCACATGACCGAGGACACGCGCCCGCCCGACGCGTCGAGGCTGCCGGACTCCACCCACCAGGTGTCGCGGGGGTGCGGCAGGGGCCGGCCGGTGAGGGTTTCCGTCGGCCACAGGGTGTGCCGGACGGTGCCGAGGACGAGCATCACCGTCCCGGTGACGAGGCCCGCGACGCCCATCGCCGCGAAGGCGCGGTGGACCAGCAGTCCGGTGAGCGCGCCGACGCCGACGGCCAGCAGCGCGTACGCCGTGGCGGTGGTTCCGTACGCCGTGTAGACGGGGCCGGACCAGAGGGGGAGGAAGGCGTTGTCGCTCACCGGGGCGCGGCTCCAGCGGAAGACGGCCACGTAGGCGGCCGACGTGGCGGCGACGACCGTCGCGACGAGCACCAGTTTCGTGGCCGTCCAGCGGAGGGGGGTGACGGACTGGGTCCAGGCGACCTGGTGGGTGCCGGTCTCCGTCTCGCGGGCGAAGAGCGGCCCGGCCACGTACGCGGCGATGAGCGGCGGCGAGAGCACGAGGAGGGTGCTGCCCCGGTCGAGCGCCCCCAGCAGCAGGTCCTCGGGACCGAACGCCCCCTGCCGTCCGTGCCCGGAGGTGAACCACAGGCGCGTCGCCGCCAGGCCGCCGCAGCCGAGGGCGAAGACGGCGAGGAGCATCCGGAGCGCCGACCGGTGCTGACGGACGAGGACCCAGCGGGTGCCGGTCAGTGCGGAGGTCAGGGCGCTCATCCGGCGGCCACCTCCTTCGACGGGGTGAGCAGGGCGGGCGCCGAGGGAGAGCGCAGATGGGCCAGGAGCAGTTCCTCCAGCGAGGGCTCCACCGCCTGCAGGCCCTCGCCGACGGGGCCGTCGGGGCGTATGAGCGCGGTCAGTTGGCGTCCCGTGGTGCGGGACTCGACGACCGTGTGCGGTCCGAGTCCCGTGCCCGACGCTCCCGTCACCAGGCGGTGCGCGGCGAGCAGCTCGTCGATGCCTCCGCCCAGGCGGACGCTGCCGCCGTCCACCAGCAGCAGGTGGTCGCAGGCGTTCTCCAGTTCGGAGAGGATGTGCGAGGACATCACCACGGTCGTGCCGTTCTCGCCCGCGTCGGCGAGCAGCATGCCCATCAACTGGTGGCGTCCCAGCGGGTCGAGGTCCGCCATCGGCTCGTCGAGGAGCAGGACCTCGGGCCGCTTTCCGAGGGCCAGGGCGAGAGCCACCCGGGTGCGCTGGCCGCCGGAGAGCGTACGGACGCGGGTGTCCGGGTGCAGCTCGCCGGCGTCGATAATGCGACCGGCGGCGCCGTCGTCCCAGCGGCCGGGGTTGAGCTCGCGGCCCACACGCAGGGTCTCGGCGATGGTGAGCTGGGGGAACAGCGGCTTGTCCTGGCCGACGTACGCGAGCCGTTCGCGTGCGTCCGCGGGACCGGTTCCGAGGATCCGGACACTGCCCTCGGTCGGCCGCAGCAGGCCCGCCGCGAGCGCCAGCAGCGTGGACTTGCCCGCGCCGTTGGGGCCCACCAGCGCGCAGATGCGTCCCGCGGGCAGCCGGAAGGTGCAGTCGCGCAGGGCCCGGTGGCGCCGGAAGCTCCTGCCGAGTCCGGCCGCCTCGATGGCGGTGTCGGTCATGTGTCGTCCCCCTGGGTCTGCGTGAAGTGCTCGTCCAGCACCGCGGTGAAGAGCGCGGCCACGTCGTCCCGCTCCAGTCCGGCCGCGCGGGCCCGCGCCGCCCAGTCGGCGAGCTCGCCGCGCAGGGGTGTGTCGGCGCCCGCGGCGCCGAGCGTCCTGCGGACGAACGTGCCGAGGCCGCGGCGGGCTTCGACCAGGCCGTCGCGTTCCAGTTCCCGGTAGGCCTTCAGCACCGTGTTCGGGTTGATGGCGGTCGCTTCCACCACTTCACGGGCCGTCGGCAGCCGGTCGCCGGGCCGGAGCAGGCCCAGCCGCAGGGCCTGCTTGGTCTGCTGGACGATCTGGACGTAGGTGGCGACGCCGCTGCGCCGGTCGATCCGGTACTCGATCACGTGTCCACCACCCTTTCACTAATCAAGTAGTGAAAGGGTGGTGCAAGAGAGGGGGCGGTGTCAACCGCCCCCTGGTCCCGCCGCCGCGCGGACCGGCCGGCCCGCCCGCTCCGGGCAGCACATGGCCCCGGTGCTCCGGGCCGCTCAGGTCTCCGCGCTCCGGGCCGCTCAGGTCTCCGTGCGGTACATCAGGTCCACCTCGTGGGTGGTGAAGCCGAGCCGCTCGTACACCCGCATGGCCGCCGGGTTGTCCGCGTCGACGTACAGCATGGCCGTCGGCACCCCCTGCGCCGCGAGATGGCGCAGCCCGATCGCGGTGAGGGCCTTGCCGAGGCCGGTGCCCTGGGCGTCGGGGCGGATGCCCAGCACGTACACCTCGCCGAGCTGCTCCTCGGCGTGGAGCTTCGTCCAGTGGAAGCCCACGACCTCGCCCCCGCGCTCGGCGAGGAAGAAGCCCTTGGGGTCGAACCAGGCCTCGCCCTTGCGGTCGTCGAGGTCGCGCTGGGTGATCGAGCCCTGCTCGGGGTGGTGGGCGAAAGCGGCGGCGTTCACCGCGAGCCAGGCGGTGTCGTCCTGGCCGGGGACGAAGGTGCGTACCGTCACGCCGTCCGGAAGGACCGGATCCGGAATGTCGAGCGGACTCAACGGGCGGCGCAGCTGCCGCAGTTCACGGAACAGGGTCAGGCCCAGCACCTGGGCGAGATGGCGGGCCGCGGACTTGCCGCCGTGCGCCCACATCCGCAGCCGCTTGCCGGACGCACCGAGCAGCGCGTTGCCGAGGGCCCGGCCGTGGCCTCGGCCGCGGTGCGCCGGGTGGACGACCAGCTCGGCGGCCGGGGCCTCCACCGGGTCGGCGCCCTCCAGTTGGGCGTACCCGCGGAGGTCGCCGGCGACGGTGAGGACGAAGTGCCGTACGCCCTCGCGCCTGCCGTGGCGGAGATAGAGCCGGCCCTGCTCGGAGACGGCCTGCACTCCGTCGGCGCGGGCGGCGACGGACAGCAGGCCGAGCACGTCGTCGGCCAGCTCGGGGGTGAGCTCGTCGAGCGTCGTGATCTGCCGGCCGGGCTCGATGGCGGCGGGAGCTGCGTCAGTCATACGACGAGGGTACGGCGCCGGGGCGAACCCGATCGGATACCAGCTCGTAACCCGGTACCCCCTGTCGCGCTACGCGCGTTGACTCTAGGCTGCCCGGCTGAGGACAGTCGTTTCACGCTGAACTGACAAGGGGACAGATGTCAGCGACATCACACCAGAAGCGCCGCCGCGTACTCGCGGCCGCCGCCGGACTGACCACCGTCGGCGCACTGGTCGCCGCGATGCCCGCCGGGGCTCACGATCGCGGCAACGGACACGGCCACGACCACGGATACGGTTACGGCCGCACCGTCGACGTCCAGCTGCTGTCCTTCAACGACCTGCACGGCAACCTGCAGCCGCCCGCCGGCTCGGCGGGCCGGGTCACCCACACCAACGAGGACGGCACCACCCGCACCATCGACGCGGGCGGCGCCGAGTACCTCGCCACGCATCTGCGCGAGGCCCGCAAGGGCAACCGGTACTCGATCACGGCCGCGGCCGGCGACATGGTCGGTGCCTCGCCGATGCTGTCCGGTCTCTTCCACGACGAGCCGACCATCGAGGCGCTGAACAAGCTGAAGCTCGATGTGACCTCCGTCGGCAACCACGAGTTCGACGAGGGGGCCAAGGAGCTCGCCCGGCTGCAGAACGGCGGCTGCCACCCGGTCGAGGGCTGTTACGAGAAGAAGGCCAACGGCAAGCCGAAGACCTTCCGCGGCGCGGACTTCCCGTACCTCGCGGCCAACGTGACCAACGAGAAGTCCGGCCGTCCGGTCCTGGACCCGTACTTCGTCTGGGAGAAGAACGGGGTGAGGATCGGCTTCATCGGCGTCACCCTGGAGGGCACCCCGGACATCGTCAGCGCCGAGGGCATCAAGGGCCTGAAGTTCGGCGACGAGATCGAGACGATCAACAAGTACACCAAGGTGCTCGAGCGCAAGGGCGTGAAGTCGATCGTCGCGCTGCTGCACGAGGGAGGTGCGCCCGCCTCCGGCTCGTACAACTACAACTGCGACAGCCCGGGCCCCGGCGACGGCATCTCCGGCCCGATCGTCGACATCGCCAAGAAGGTCAGCCCGCAGGTCGACGCGCTGGTGACCGGCCACACCCACCAGGCGTACGCGTGCACCGTCCCGGACCCGTCCGGGAAGCCGCGCACGGTCACCTCGGCCGCCTCGTTCGGCAAGCTGTACACCGACACGACGCTCACGTACGACCGCCGTACCCGCGACATCGTGCGCACGTCGGTCGCGTCCGCCAACCACGTCGTCACCCGTGACGTGGCCAAGGCCGCGGACATGACGCAGCTGATCGACCGCTGGAACACGCTGGCCGCGCCGATCGCCAACAAGCCCGTCGGCTACATCTCCGCGGACATCGAGAACCCCGCCGACGCGGCCGAGCGTCCGGCCGGCAACCTGATCGCGGACGCCCAGCTGGAGGGCATGGCGCCGGCCGACAAGGGCGGCGCGCAGCTCGCGCTGATGAACCCGGGCGGCATCCGTGCCGGTCTGGTCCACAAGGCGTCCGGCAGCGAGGGCGACGGCGTCGTGACCTACGGCGAGGCCTTCACCGTGCAGCCGTTCACCAACATGATGACGGCGGTCGACCTCACCGGTGCCCAGCTGATCACCGCGCTGCAGCAGCAGGTGAGCGGCCCCAACCAGGCCGCGCCGAAGATCCTCCAGGTGTCGAAGGGCTTCACCTACACCCTGGACATGACCAAGGCCGGTGCCGACCGGATCGTGACGGACTCCGTGAAGCTGAACGGTGAGGCGATCGACCCGGCGAAGACCTACCGCGTCGCGATGAACGAGTTCCTGGCGGGCGGCGGCGACGGCTTCGCCGTGCTGAAGGAGCACAAGAACAAGCTGGTGGGCGCGTCCGACCTGGACCTGCTCAACGCCTACTTCGCCGCGCACTCGAGCCCGGCCGCCCCGCTGGCGCCGCCGGCCACGGGCCGGATCACGGTCGTCAAGTGACCTGCTGAGCCCGGCTCATGCCGAGGGGCGGCGGACCACCGGTCCGCCGCCCCTCGGATCTTTCCCGCGTTTTCCGCCCAACTCATTTTGTGTCATGGGCATGTCTGCAATTATCCGGGTGCCGACCGCGACCCCCCACATCGCGGCGGCCGACGAAGGAGACAGCAGGCATGTCCTTGACCAGACGTGGTTTCCTCACGGGCGCGGCGGTCGCCTCCGCGTCCGTCCTCATCGGCGCACCGGGCCCGGCAGCGGCCGCGCCGCGGCGGGCGCTCGGTCCGCAGGACTGGATGGGCGGTTTCGACGACGCCAGGGCGCTGCGGACGCTCACCATCCCCGGCACCCACGACTCCGGGGCCCGCTTCGGCGGCCCCTGGTCGGAGTGCCAGAACACCACCATCGCGCAGCAGCTGGACTCGGGGATCCGGTTCCTGGACGTGCGGTGCCGGGCCATCGACGGCTCGTTCGCCATCCACCACGGGCCCTCCTACCAGAACATGATGTTCGGCGACGTCCTCATCGCCTGCCGTGACTTCCTGCGCGCCCACCCGTCGGAAACCGTCCTGATGCGGGTGAAGCAGGAGTACTCGGGAGAGAGCGACGCCGCCTTCCGCGCCATCTTCGACAACTACCTCGACGTGCGCGGCTGGCGCTCGCTGTTCCACATCGGCGACACCCTCCCGGCCCTCGGCCGGGCGAGGGGCAAGGTCGTCCTGATCGCGGACAACGGCGGGCTGCCCGGCCTGAAGTGGTGGGACGGCGGGGCCTTCGACGCGCAGGACGACTGGAACGCCCCGCCCTGGGACAAGTACCCCAAGGTCGAGGCCCATCTGCGCAAGGCCGTGGAACAGCCCGGCAGGCTGTACGTCAACTTCGTCAGCACCTCGGCGTATCTCCCGCCGAGGTGGAACTCCGACGACCTCAACCCCCGCGTGCACCGCTTCCTGGACGGCACGGCGAGCGGCTGGAAGGGGCTGGGGATCGTCGTGCTCGACTTCCCCAACACCCGCTCAGGGCTGGTCGACTCGCTCATCCGGCACAACTGACGGCGTCTCCGGCGGCGGCGTGGGCGCCCCGGGCAGACGGATCACCGCCACGGTGCCGCCGCCGTCCGCCGGACGCAGCTCCGCCTCGCCGCCCGCCTGCCGCACGGTCCTGGCCACGATCGAGAGTCCGAGGCCCGAGCCGGGCAGCGCGCGGGCGGACGGGGAGCGCCAGAACCGCTCGAAGACGTGCGGCAGTTCGTCCGGCGGCACCCCCGGGCCGTGGTCGCGCACCGTCAGTACCCCGCGGTCCAGCTCCACCTCGACCGCTCCTCGCGGCGGCGAGAACTTCACCGCGTTGTCCAGCACGTTGACGACGGCACGCTCCAGCGCCGCGGGCTCGGCCCGTACGTACCAGGGCCGCAGCTCGGCCTCGATCCTCAGCTCGGGACCGCGCAGCCGGGCGCGTTCCAGCGCGGCCCGGGTGACCTCGTGCAGCGCGACGACCCGGACCGGGCCGGGCGACGCGCTGTCCGGCCGGGACAGCTCCTGCAGATCGCCGATCAGCGCGGCCAGCTCGGACATCTGCGCCTTCACGGACGCCAGCAGCGCCGCCCGGTCGCCGGGCGGCAGGGCCCGGCCGGTCCGCTCGCTGCGGACCAGCAGGTCGATGTTCGTGCGCAGCGAGGTCAACGGGGTGCGCAGTTCGTGCCCGGCGTCCGCGATGAGCTGTGCCTGCCGGTCGCGGGAGGAGGCCAGCGCGGCGGTCATCTGGTTGAACGAACGCGACAGCCGGGCGATCTCGTCCTCGCCCTCCACCGGGATCCTCACCGTCAGGTCCTCGGTGCGCGCCACGTGCTCGACCGTGTCGGTGAGCCGGTCGACCGGCTTCAGGCCGGTACGGGCGACCCACAGTCCTGCGGCGCCGGCGGCGACGACCCCGGCGCCGGCGAGGAAGGTGAGGAGGAGGGCGAGCCGGTTCAGCGCGGTGTCGATCTCGTGGAGCGGGCGGGCGACCATGACGGTGACCTGTCCCCGGCCGTTCGGCGCGTCGTTCAGGGTGTGCACCCGCACCTCGTCGCCGTCGTCGGTCGTGCTGCCGTGCAGGACGTCCCGCCTGAGCCCCCGCGCGACCGCGATGTCCTCGGGCTGCACCTTCACGGGCTCCGAGTAGGGCGTGACACAGCGCGTCCCGTCGGGGCCGATGACCTGGATGTACGCGAACGCCTTGCGCTCGGCGGCCTGTGCGCCGGCCGGGGCGCGACACGCCGCGAGGGCGGTCGCGATCGAGTCGGGGGGCGCGCCCGTGTTCCGCAGCGAGGTGTCGAGCTCGTCGCGCAGCTGCGCCTGGGTCAGCAGCCAGCACGCGACGGCGACCGCCGCCACCGCGGCCGCCACGGCCGTCGCCGTCAGCAGCGCGAGCCGTGACCGCAGCGGCAGGGCGCGGAATCTGCGGATCACTCCGGGGACCCCTCCCGAAGGGCGTAGCCCACTCCCCGCACGGTGTGGACCAGGCGCGGTTCGCCGGCGGCCTCGGTCTTGCGGCGCAGGTACATGACGTAGACGTCCAGGGAGTTGGAGCTCGGCTCGAAGTCGAAGCCCCAGACGGTCTTCAGGATCTGCTCACGGGTCAGCACCTGCCTCGGGTGCGCCAGGAACAGCTCCAGCAGGGTGAACTCGGTCCGGGTCAGTTCGACGCGGCGCGGCCCGCGGGTGACCTCGCGGGTCGCCAGGTCCATCCGGAGGTCGGCGAACGACAGGACCTCGCCGGAGTCCCCGCCTGCCCCGGCGGCCGCGTACGAGCTGCGCCGCAGCAGTGCCCGGATCCGTGCGAGCAGCTCGTCCAGCTCGAACGGCTTCACCAGGTAGTCGTCGGCCCCGGCGTCGAGACCGGTGACGCGGTCGCCGACGGTGTCCCGGGCGGTCAGCATCAGGATCGGCAGGGTGGAGCCGGCGGAGCGCAGCCTGCGCGCCGCGGTCAGTCCGTCCATGCGCGGCATCTGGATGTCCAGGACGACCAGGTCGGGCCGGTACGACTCCACCTTCGCGAGCGCGTCGGCGCCGTCGGCCGCGACCTCGACGGCGTACCCCTCGAACGCGAGGCTGCGCTGGAGGGCCTCGCGTACCGCGGGCTCGTCGTCGACGACGAGGATGCGCCCGCCGTCATCCGGTGTGGAGGTCATGGCCCCAGCCTCGCACGCGCTCAGGCGTCGCCGCCGGAGCGGAGGCCGTCCAGGTCCGCCTTGACGGTGTCGATGGGGATGGCGAACCCGAGCCCGACGCTGCCCGCGGTGGAGCCGTTCGCCGAACTCGGCGAGTACATCGCGGAGTTGATGCCGATGATCTCGCCGTTCATGTTGATCAGTGCGCCGCCGGAATTGCCGGGGTTGAGGGAGGCGTCGGTCTGGATGGCCTTGTAGGTGGTCCTGGAGTCGCCGGTGTCGCCGTTGAACTCCTGGCCGCCGAACTCGAAGGGCCAGTTCCCGCGCGGGTCCTGCCGGTCCTGCCCCCGCCCCTCGTCCTTGGCGACGGTCACGTCCCGGTCGAGGGCCGAGACGATGCCGCTGGTCACCGTGCCGGTGAGGCCCTCGGGGGAGCCGATCGCGACGACCTCGTCGCCGACCTTCACGGCGCTCGAGTCGCCGAGGGCGGCCGCCTTCAGGTCCCTGGCGCCCCTCAGCTCGATCAGCGCGAGGTCCTTGTCGGGGTCGGTGCCGACGACGTCCGCGGTGTACGCCCTTCCGTCGCTGAGCCGGACCTTGACGGTGTCCGCGCCGGCGATCACGTGGTTGTTCGTCACGACCTCGCCGCCCGCGGAGATGATCACTCCGGAGCCGGTGGACTCGCCGGAGCCGGAGGAGGCGTTGATCTCCACGATGCTGGGGGAGACGGCCTGTGCGACACCGGCGACGGTGCCCTTGCTGCTCTGGGACACCGTCGTTCCGCTGACGCCGTTGGAGGTGCCGGGCGCGCTCCCGGCGGTGAACCGTTCGACGAGCGTCGCCGCCCCGCCGCCGACGGCCGCGGCCACGATCGCGACGGCCGAGATCAGCGCGACGGGCCGCTTGGCGCGGGCCCGGTGCGCGGGGGCGGCGGCCGGACCGGGGAGGCCCGCCGTGGGGGCGTGCGGGGGCGGCGGCGGGTACGCCCCGTCGCCGAAGCCCGCGTACGGGTACGGGTGGGTCTGCTGGGTGCCGTCGTCGCCGCCGCTGCGGTGGTGGTCCGTCATGGTGACGACTCTCGGGCCCGTAGATGAGAGTGCGCTGAGGACGCCCTGAGAAGCCCGACAGAAGCCTGTATGCCCCATGTAAAGCGCGGTCCGGGACGGCGGAGAGGGCAGGCCCCCGAGGGTGCGGAGACCGGCGTACGGACCGGGCCGGTGGTGCCACGACCGGGAGGGCGATGGTGCCACGACCGGGAGGGGCGTCGGCGTTTCACGGCCGGGAGGGTCGTTGGTGTTCCGGCCGGTGGCGTCCGGCCCTGCCTCGCCCGGACGGCCGGGTGGACGGGTGGCACCCGGGCCCGTCGTGCTCGGCCCGTCGTGCTCAGCGCCGCCCCGGCGGGGACCCGCGGGTCAGCCGCCGCAGCCGCAGGAGCGGCGCACGATCAGCGCCGAGGGGAACTGCTTGACCCGCTCCCGCCGCGATCCGACCACCCGCAGCCCGTCGTCCAGCACCAGGTCGACCGCCGCCCGGGCCATCGCGGGCCGGTCGGAGGCGATCGTCGTCAGCGGCGGATCGGTCAGCGCGGCTTCCTTGACGTCGTCGAAACCCGCAACGGCCAGCTCACCGGGCACGTCGATCCGCAGCTCACGGGCCGCCCGCAGCACACCGATCGCCTGGTCGTCCGTCGCACAGAAGATCGCCGGCGGCCGGTCGGGGCCGGCCAGCAGCCCCAGGGCCACGCGATAGGCGTCGTAACGGTTGTACGGCGCGGAGAACAGCCGGCCCTCCGTGGACCGCCCGGACTCCAGCATCGCCCGGCGCCAGCCCTCGACGTGGTCGGCCACCGGGTCGCCCACCGCCGGGGTCTCCTCGACCCCGCCGAGACACGCCACGTACGGGTGCCCGTGCTCCAGCAGGTGCCGCGTCGCGAGCTGCGCGCCGCCGATGTCGTCGGTGACGACGGCGACGTCGTCGATCGCCTCGGGGCGCTCGTGGAGCAGCACCACCCGGGCGTCCCAGGCCTCGATCTCCGCCGCGGCGCGCTCGCTCGGACCCTGGCTGACCAGGATCAGGCCGGCGACCCGCATTCCGAGGAAGGCCCGCAGATAGTGGACCTCGCGCTCGTCGCGGTAGTCCGAGTTGCCGACCAGGACCATCTTTCCGCGGTCGGCGGCGGCCCGTTCCACCGCGTGCGCCATCTCGGCGAAGAACGGCTGGCGGGCGTCCGGCACGATCATGCCTATGAGGTCGGTGCGCCGCGAGGCCATCGCCTGCGCGACCCGGTCGGGCCGGTAGCCCAGCTCCTTGATCGCGGCGAGTACGCGCTCGCGCGTGGCCGGTGCGACCGGCCGGGGTCCGTTGTTGATGACGTAGCTGACGACAGCGGTCGAAGTACCCGCCAGTCGCGCCACATCGTCCCGCGTCACCTTGGCCACGCGCGCAGTCTACGCGTGGTGACCTACCTCTGGGCAGGGCGTACGGCGGCCTCGACGCTCTCGATCACGTCCGGGGCCGGAGCGGCGGAACCGGCGGCCGCCTTCTTCGCCTTCGCCGCGGCCGTCTCCTCCGCCGCGCGCTCGACCTTCTCCGGCGTGACGAAGCGGTAGCCCACGTTGCGCACCGTCCCGATCAGGGACTCGTGCTCGGGGCCGAGCTTGGCGCGCAGCCGCCGTACGTGGACGTCGACCGTGCGCGTGCCGCCGAAGTAGTCGTAGCCCCAGACCTCCTGGAGCAGCTGGGCCCGGGTGAAGACCCGCCCGGGGTGCTGGGCCAGGTACTTCAGCAGCTCGAACTCCTTGAAGGTCAGGTCCAGGACCCGGCCCTTCAGCTTCGCGCTGTAGGTCGCCTCGTCCACGGACAGGTCACCGTTGCGGATCTCCATCGGGGAGTCGTCGGAGGTGAGCTGCTGGCGGCCCATCGCCAGCCGGAGCCGGGCCTCCACCTCGGCGGGGCCGGCGGTGTCCAGCAGCACGTCGTCGATGCCCCAGTCCGCGGTGACGGCCGCGAGGCCGCCCTCCGTGACGACGAGCACGAGCGGGCAGCCGGGTCCGGTGGAGCGGAGCAGCTGGCAGAGGCTGCGCACCTGGGGGAGGTCGCGCCGGCCGTCGACCAGGATCACGTCGGCGCCCGGGGTGTCGACGAGGGCCGGGCCCTCCGCCGGGGCCACGCGTACGTTGTGCAGCAGCAGGCCGAGGGCCGGAAGCACCTCCGTGGACGGCTGGAGGGCGTTGGTGAGGAGCAGCAGTGAACTCATCGCGCCCCACCTGCCCCGGCCGTCTCCCCTGCCCGGGTCGTCGTCTTTCGGTCGTGCACGGTTCGCTCGCCCATAACGTCGGTTCCTCCTCGTCCCTGCGAGAGGGGGTCCCTCCCACGCCCGAAGGCCGCGGGGGAGTGTGCGGCATCTGCTTCTTGCCCGGCCGCGGGCCCCGCGCCCCGGGGGTCCGCGATCGTTTCGTTCACCTGTCTGTAACAACGGCCTGGAAACACAAAAGGACCCGGGGGCTGCGTCGCCCGGATCCTCTGCCAAGCAGAATAGCCCACATGACTTCCGTGTCGGAGGGCCGATTTCACAGTGTGGATGTTTCCTCGATCACCTCCGGTCCTCTGCGCGCCACGCTGAGGACCTCCGACGGGGTGCTCCTGGAGGCTCTCCACGAGCCCTGTACGGCCCGGGCGGAGGGGTCGTACGAGGGCGGTCCCGCCGTCGTGGACCGTCCCGGTGCCGTGGACCGCGGGACGGCGATTGTCGTCGCGCACGGCTTCACCGGCTCGGTCGACCGTCCCGCGGTGCGCAGGGCGGCCCGTGTGCTCGCCCGCCGTGCGGCGGTCGTCACCTTCTCCTTCCGCGGGCACGGCCGGTCCGGCGGGCACTCGACCGTGGGGGACCGCGAGGTGCTGGACCTGGCGGCGGCGGTCGCCTGGGCGCGGTCCCTGGGGCACCGGCGGGTCGTCACGGTGGGCTTCTCCATGGGCGGCTCGGTGGTCCTGCGGCACGCGGCGCTCTACGGAGCGGCCGGCGCGGGGCGCGCGGCGGAGGCCGCGGGGGGCGGCGGGGACAGGGCCGGGGCTGCGGGCACGGTGGCGGGTACGGCCACGAACACGGGCGGGGCCGTGAGCACGGCCACGGACCCGGCGACGGGCGGCGACGTACGGCTGACGGGTGAGGCGCGGGGGCCGTGGCCGTACGGGGCCGGCCGGGAGCCGTGGCTCGCGGCGGACGCGTGCGACGGCCGGACCGACGCCGTCGCGGCCGTGAGCGCGCCGGCCCGCTGGTACTACCGGGGCACGGCTCCGATGCGCCGGCTCCACTGGGTGGTCACCCGCCCGGCGGGACGGCTCGTGGGGCGCTACGGGCTGCGCACGCGGATCCACCCCGAGGACTGGGACCCGGTGCCGCTCTCCCCGGTGGAGGCCGTGCCGCTGATCGCCCCGACCCCGCTGCTGATCGTCCACGGCGACCGCGACGCCTACTTCCCGCTGGACCACCCCCGGATGCTGGCCGCGGCCGGACCGTCGGAGCTGTGGCTGGAACCGGGCATGGGACACGCGGAGAACGCGGCCGACGACGCGCTTCTGGGGCGCCTCGCGGACTGGCTCGTCCGCGCATAGCCCATCATGGACAGTCGACGAGCCGGAGAGAGGAGTGCCGCGATGGCAGCGGGGACCATCCGCTACTGGGCCGCGGCCAAGGCCGCCGCGGGTGTGGCCGAGGAGCCGTACGCCGCGGAGAACCTGGCCGAGGCGCTGGACGCCGCCCGCGAGAGGCACCCGGGCGAGCTCGTCCGCGTGCTCCAGCGGTGTTCCTTCCTCGTCGACGGTGCGCCCGTCGGGACCCGCGGGCATGAGACCGTACGGCTGGCCGAGGGCGGCACGGTCGAGGTGCTCCCGCCGTTCGCAGGAGGGTGAACCGCACAGCATGAGCAGCGATCAGCAGTATCCGTACGGCACGCACGACCCCTACGGGCAGAATCCGCCCGACCCCCACGTCACCCAGACGTGGGAGGGGCAGACCTGGGACACCCAGTACCAGCCGGTGGTCGAGCCCGCCCCGCACCCGCAGGACACGCCGCACGCCCCGCACCCGCAGCACACCCCGTACCCGCAGGCCGCCCAGTACCCCCAGGCCGCCGCGGAGACCGCGTACCTGCCGCCGGTGGGCGCGGCCCCGGCGGCGTACCCGCTGCCTCCGGAGGCAGCGGTCGCTTCCGCGTCCGGCCCGGTTCCCGCCGGACCCGTCCCGACGCCGGGCGTGCCCGTGGCGTACGGGCCGCAGGGCGCCATGGACGTCCCGCCCGCGGAACCCGCCGGGATCGGGTCCACCGCCGGTGCGGGTCCCGCGTACGGCGCGCCCACCACCCTGGGCAACGCCCGCGTCACCGACGCCCAGCGGGCCCGTGCCGAGGGCCGTTCGCCGATCATCCCGCCCGGGATGCAGCCCGCCGGGCTCACGGCCCTCACCGGCCTGCTGCTCGCGGCGACCGCCGGAGTCTCGGAGTACCTGCTGCTGGTCCCGCTGATCGCGTTGCAGGCCCTCACCGCGGCCGGCTGGTTCCGGCTCAACGGCATGTGGCCCGCCCGCCAGGGCATCGCACTGGCCTTCGCCGGCGGTCTCGCCGCCGACGCCGTGCTGCTGGCCGCGGGCCGGGAGCACGCCCCGGCCGCGATCATCGGCACCCTCGGCGTCTGGGTGCTCCTCACACTCGTCCTCCAGCTGCGCAGCCACGCGGCCGCGGACGAGCGGATGTACGGACTCATGGCGACGATCGCCTCGGCCGCGCTGACGATCGTCGCGGCCGGGTTCCTCGCCGCCGCCCCCGACGCGGTCGCGGCCGGCGGTGCGGCCGTCGCCGTCGCCGCCCTGGCACGGGCGCTCCCGCTCCCCGGCGCCGCCTCCGCGGCGGTGGCGCTGCTGGCCGCCGCGGGCGCCGGGATCGCGGCGGGCGCGGTCACCGGAGCCGGCACGGAGTGCGTGCTGCCGGCCCTCGGGGCAGGGGTCTGCGCGCTCGTCGGCCTGCGGGTCGCGAGCTACGACTACCCGTCCCGCTTCGTGCACATGACGGCCGGTGTCGCGCTGCCGCTCACCGCCGCGGCGCCGATCGTCTACCTGCTCGGCCGCGCGCTCGGGTGAGGCCCCGGCCCGGTCCGGGGGGAACCAACGGCGTGCCGCGGGACGTCGATCATTCAGTCCGCCTCCGTCCGGGGCGGCCGCGACAGGGGTGGGAGAACCAGGCGTGCGCGCACTGCGAATACTGCTGATCACCGTGGTGATCCTCGGCGGGCTCTTCGTCGCCGCCGACCGGCTGCTGCTGAACTACGCCGAGTCGGAGGCAGCGGAGAAGCTCAAGGCGCGTCAGGGCCTGTCCGGGGCGACGGAGGTGTCGATCGCCGGCTTCCCGTTCCTGACCCAGGTCGCCGGCAGGGAACTCGAGCGCGTCGACGTCACCGTCAGGGGCATCGAGGCCAGCGCCAACGGGCGCCGGGTCGTCATCACCGAGATGTCGGCCGCCCTGCACGACGTGCGCCTCGGTTCCGGCTTCGGCAGCGCCACGGCGACGACCGCGACCGGCACCGCCCGTATCTCGTACGCCGACCTCGAGAAGGCCGCCGACGAGGACGTCACGCTGGCCTACGGCGGGAACGGCAAGGTGAAGGTCACCGGCTCGGTCGGCATCCTCGGCCGCACGATCTCCCGCAGTGTGGTCTCCACCGTCAGCCTCGCCGACGGGGACACGATCCGGGTGCGGGCCGACGAGGTCCCCGGTGAGGGCATACCGAGGCTCGAGGAACTGATCCGGGGCAGGACCGACTTCGACCGGAAGATCAGCGGGCTGCCGCAGGGGATGAAGCTGGAGAAGGTGCAGGCCGAGGAGAACGGGCTCGTCATCACCGTCTCGGGCACGGACGTCCCGCTGAGCGGCTGACCCGCCCGCGCCCGCGCCCGCGCTCGGGCTCCGGACCCTGACGTCGTGCGCCGGCGTGAAGGCCGTGGAGCGGGGCCGGGCCGTCCGCGACGGCCTCGCCTGAGCCCTGTCGGCCCTCGCGCGTCCGCCGCTGCCGCAGCCGCCCTGTTCGACGACCCGCGGACGGCCCCGGGAGCGGTCAGCGGACGGGACCGCCGGTCCACCGGACCGTGCGAGTCCGGATACGCGCATCATGGCCGGATACTGAGACGGTCCTGTCCGACCCGCAGATGCCGTCCCGGCCGCGGGCCCCCGGGGCGCTGCGCGGAGTGCGGGAAGGGGACCTCCGTTCCGCCTTTCGGACGATCGTGTCTCAGAATGCGACACGCCGGTGACATGGCAGCCGAGTCGTCCCTACGATCGGACCCATGAAGCGACAGGCGGATCTCACGAAGCGGCGGGCAGTCGACCTGTGCCGTGTCGCCGCCATGCTCTGTCGCGCCATCTGAGCGGAAGCGTCGACTTCCGTATTCCCCGGGCCTTCTGACCTGCCACGGATCAGGGCCGACCCTGTGCCTGACGCCCTTGCGGCGTACCCGCACATCCCCGCGCGACACCCCAGCGCACCACCCGCCGCACACTGCCCCGGAGGAGAACAGCATGAGCCGCAGCGACGTCCTGGTAGACGCCGACTGGGTCGAGGCCCGCCTGGACGACCCGAAGGTCGTGGTCGTCGAGGTCGACGAGGACACCTCGGCCTACGACAAGAACCACATCAAGAACGCCGTCCGGATCGACTGGCAGAAGGACCTCCAGGACCCGGTCCGCCGTGACTTCGTGGACCAGGCCGGCTTCGAGAAGCTGCTGTCGGAGAAGGGGATCGCCAACGACGACACGGTCGTCCTCTACGGCGGCAACAACAACTGGTTCGCCTCCTACGCGTACTGGTACTTCAAGCTCTACGGCCACGAGGACGTGAAGCTCCTCGACGGCGGCCGCAAGAAGTGGGAGCTCGACTCCCGCGACCTCGTCGACGGCTCCGAGGTCCCGCAGCGCCCGGCCACCGAGTACCGGGCCAAGGCCCAGGACACGTCGATCCGCGCCTTCCGCGACGACGTCGTCGCCGCCATCGGCGCCCAGAACCTGGTCGACGTCCGTTCGCCCGACGAGTTCAGCGGCAAGCTGCTGGCCCCGGCCCACCTGCCGCAGGAGCAGTCGCAGCGCCCCGGCCACGTGCCGAGCGCCCGCAACATCCCGTGGTCGAAGAACGCCAACGACGACGGCACCTTCAAGTCGGACGAGGAGCTCAAGGCCCTCTACGAGGAGGAGCAGGTCGACCTGGCGAAGGACACCATCGCCTACTGCCGCATCGGTGAGCGTTCCGCGCTGACCTGGTTCGTCCTGCACGAGCTGCTCGGTGTCGGCAACGTCAAGAACTACGACGGCTCGTGGACCGAGTACGGCTCCCTCGTCGGCGTGCCGATCGAGCTCGGCGCGAACAAGTAAGCCCCGGACCTCCGGACCCCTCGACCGTAAGGACAGAAAGTATGTGTGGAGCGAAGGCCGGCGGCCCCGACGCCTCGACGATCAAGCCCGGTGAGACCACCATCCAGGGTCAGGTGACCCGCGACGGCGAGCCGGTCACCGGCTACGTGCGCCTGCTGGACTCGACCGGCGAGTTCACCGCCGAGGTCCCGACCTCGGCGACCGGACAGTTCCGCTTCTACGCGGCCGAGGGGACGTGGACCGTGCGCGCCCTCGTTCCGGGCGCCACCGCGGACCGTACGGTCGTCGCGCAGACGGGTGGTCTCTCCGAGGTGGCCATCGCCGTCTGACGGCAGCGGACCGAACCGGCCGAAGGGCCGCACCCCAGGGGGTTGGACGCTTTCCTGGACGTGGGTGCGGCCCTTCGTGCCGTCGTGCGCGGCGCGTCCTACGCTGGAGGCATGTACGCGCGGCGCCGTCACGCCTACTTCCTGCTCATGGGCGGATGCCTCGTCCTCTTCGTCTCCGCCTGGGCCTTCGTGCGCCTCTGGTCGGTACCGGTCGCCGTCGGCATGTGCGTCGTCGCCATGGTGATCCCGCCGCTCGCCGCGGTGGTGGCGAACCGGCGCGGTCCCGAGGACCGCTGGTGGGACGACCCGTCCGGGGACCCGCAGTCCGACGAGTGGTGGGACGAGCTGGACGGCAAACGGAAGCCGGGCTCGGGCCCACGCCCGTGACGCGGGTCGAGGAGCCCGGGGGCGCCCCGTGGCCGGGGTCCGGGCGCCCTCGTGGAGGAGGGACTCGCGAACTCGGCGCGCCGCCCGTGGCAACTCGGCCTAGTACACGAGCGCCTGAGTACCGTCGGCCATGGCCTCGCTGACGAACACCTGAGCGCCCGCGATCCGTACGCCCTCGATCACGTCCTTCTCCGTGATCTCGCGCCGGGCCGCGCACTGCGTGCAGAGGGTGATCCGCCCCGCCGCCAGGACCGACTCGATCAGATCCGGCAGCGGTGCCGCGTGCGGGAGCTCGAACTCCGCCGCCCGGCCCGGCAGGGCGAACCACGAGGACTCGCCCGTCAGCCAGAGCGAGACCTCCACACCGCTGGCCACGGCGACGGCGGCGACCGTGAAGGCCTGCGAGCAGCGTTCGGGGGCGTCCGCCCCGGCGGTCACTTTGATCACGAGCTTCTTCGCCATATGCCGAACTGTAATCGGCGCGGCCACAACCCGTGATCGGGGGCGCGGGTCAGTTGTGTGAGCGCAGTCGAACGGAATCTGCGCCCACAGGTCTCGTGGAGGGACCCCTTTGGAATCGCAGAGAACACAGCCGGAGCCGGCCGCGTCGGAGGCGGAAGCGGAAGGGCCGCGGGACGGCCCGGAGTCGGCCGGAGCGAACGGGCACGCGCTCGACGCACCTGACGCGCAAGGCGCGCACCGGCCCGCCGGGGACGGCGCACCGGCCTCCGCGCAGGAGGCGACGCCCGCCCCGGCGGAGGTGCCCGCGCCCGTTCAGGCGTCCGCGGACGTGCCCGTGCCCGGTCCCGCGTCCCAGCCCGGGGAAGCGCCCGCGCCCGGGGAAGCGCCCGTGCCCGGGGACGGTCTCCGGTGCGGGGAGGCACCCGCGACCGTGCCCGCGATCGCCGGGCCGTCCCGCGACGTACCCGACCCGCCGGGTCCCTCCCCGCGGCGCCGCGGCCGAACCGCGGTGCTCCTCGCCGTCGCCGCGGTGATCGGCATCAGCGCGGGCACGGCCGTCGGGTACAAGGTGCAGGCCGACCGGCCGCCGACGCCGCTGCCCCCGCTCAACCAGCCGGGCCTCGCGTACCCGGCGAAGCCGCTGCCCGCTGACCGCGCCCCGGAACCGCTCAGCGCCGCCGAGGACCGCAGGGTGAAGACGGACGGCGATCTGCGCAAGCTGCTGGTGCCACAGCCGAAGGGCGCCCGCTCGTTCCCCGCGTGGGGGGCGGTGGACGGCTGGTCGGACAGCGCGTCGTACGCGCGGGACTTCGAGCGACCCGGCAATGCCTTCACGAACTTCACGGAAAAGGACCTGCGCCGGATCGCGGTCGCGGGCTGGAGGCAGGGCGCGCACCGGAACGTGAGCATCAGCCTCGTCCAGTTCCGGTCCGGCCAGGCGGCCATGGACCACGCCCGGGAGCAGCAGTCGTACGTACCGCGCGAGGACCACGCGGGGAACGACGGTGACGCCCTCGGCGGCAGCGGCAACGGCCGCTACTACCTCTACCCCGCCAAGCAAGGGACCGGGGTCCTGCCCTACCGGGCCCGGGCCGTCTTCCAGCGCGGGGACGTCATGGTCGACATCAACATCCACGACAGCGAGCGGATCGGCAAGAACGAGATCCGCTCGCTCGCCGAGCGACAGCTGGAGCGTCTGTCTTGAGATCCGTACTGACCGGGGTCGTGCTCCCGGCTGTGCTCGTCCTGGGCTCGGTGGGCGGCGCTGCCGCGTACACGGCCGTCACCGTCGGCGGCGCGGACCGCACCGTCCCCACCACCGTCTGGGCCCAGCCCTCGAAGGAGCCCGCAGCCGACCCGGCCGCCGAGGCCTGGCGCGGACGCGCCTCCACCCCGCTGGGCAAGCTGCTGCTGCCGGTACCGGACGGCTACCGGCTCGGCCCCGACGTCGCTGAGTTCGGCAACGACGCCGAACTCAGCGCCAAGCAGGCGACCGCCCTGATGAAGGAGTGGGGCCGCCGCCTGTCAGGCGCGGAGCGACGGGACGACGAGAAGCACGTGAACAGGCTGGGGCTCAAGGGCATCGCCGTGCGCTCGTACGCGACGGAGTTCGCCGAGCGGGGCGGGGTGTACGAGGACGACGTCGTCGTCACGGTGCAGATCGTCAGGATGAAGAACCAGGCCCGGGTGCGGGAGGCGTACGAGCGCCAGACCGGGCTGGGCAAGATGTTCGGCCTTCCGAAGGGGCCGAAGATCAAGGGCCACACGAACGCGAGCTGCTTCGCCGGCCCCCGGGCGGGCCTCGACAGCGCCGAGGAGGAGGGCGGGCGGCTGGACGCGATGCGGTGCTTCGCCTACGACTCCGAGCTGCTCGTCAGTGTCTGGGCGGACGGCGTGGCGCCCCTGGACAAGGGGGCCGTCGCCGATCTCGTGCAGGAACAGCTGGATCACATCGCCTCGCCGGGGGAGTACGTATGACCGAGCAGACGCAGCGCGCCGAGCCGGCCGCCGAGCCGGCGGACGCCGCACGGGCCGTGCCGGCCACGTCCGGTCAGGTCCCTTCCGCACCGGCCACCGCTGGTGGAGGGCCCGAACACACCGCGGACACTCCCCCGCGCGACCGTCGTGTCTTCCGTGCCCTCGCGCGCTGGACCGCCGCCGTGCTCGTGTGCGGCGGACTCGGCGCGGGCACGGCGTACGGGATCAGCTCCATGGAACGCTCCGACGTCCCCGGGCTCGCCACCGAGAGCGACGGCCGCTGGTCCTACCCGCGCCTCTCGCTGCCCGCGCTCCCCGCGGGCAGTCAGCGCCCCTTCACCGACGGCAACCGGCACCGGATCCACCACGCCGACCTGCGGAAGCTGCTGCTCCCCGCGCCGTCCGGCGCCACGCCGGACAAGAAGCTGACCGGTGGCTGGGTGAGCGCCGACCAGTACGTGTCCGAGTACGTCGAGGACAACCGGGCCGACCTCCGGCAGGCCCTCGAGGACTACGCGGTGCGGCACATCGCGGCCCGCGGCTGGACGATGCCCGACGGCACCACCGCCCGTGTCTACCTCCTCCGGTTCAACTCGGAGGACATGGCGGAGGAGTTCACCGGCACGGAGATCGGGGCCGGGCTCTCCCCGGACGTACTGCTGCGGTCCGCGCCGGGCGAGGTCGGGATCGACGAGGGGTGGGAGACCGAGACGCCGGCGGACGGCCGGTCCGCGGTGTCCGTCTACACCGAGGCGAAGCCGGTCGGGCCCGAGCACACCCGCCAGGCCTATGTCGTCGCCGGGGACACGGTCGCGCTGATCATCCACACCCGGAAGGGCGAGGCCCTGTCCGTCCCCTTCCACCAGACCCTCGTCCTCCAGAACCAGCTGCTCGGCTGACCCGTCCGCTGCCGGGCCGACCTGGCAGAGGACCCGGCAGAGGACCTCGCGGAGAGGGCCGCGCCCCCGCCCACTAAGCTGGGGTGCGGCCCGATCTGCGTTCGCGCTCACCCGAGGAGCACCCGTGATTGTTTTCTTCGAACTTCTGCTGGTCCTGGTGTGTGTGGGCGTGCTCGCCTTCACCGGCCTGGCCGTGAAGAAGCTGTACCAGGGCCAGCGCTAGTTCCGTATCCCACTGACCGACAGAGCCAGCCATGATCGAGATCCCGTCCGACCTCAACCCCGACCTCGTGCCGCTCGCGTTTCTCCTCGGCACCTGGGAAGGCGCGGGGGTGTCCGACTTCCCCGGCTCGGAGAAGTGCAACTTCGGCCAGTCCGTGGCCTTCAGCCACGACGGCCGGGACTTCATCGAGTACGTCTCGCACAGCTGGGTGCTGGACTCCGAGGGCAGGAAGGTCCGCCCCCTGGAGAGCGAGTCCGGCTACTGGAGGATCGACAAGGACCGGAAGGTCGAGGTCGTCATGATCCGCGACCAGGGGGTCGTGGAGATCTGGTACGGCGACCTCGCGGACAAGAAGCCGCAGATCGACCTGGCCACGGACGCGGTCGCGCGCACCGCCGCCTCCCCGCCGTACTCCGGCGGCAAGCGGCTCTACGGCTACGTCAAGGGCGACCTGATGTGGGTCGGCGAGAAGTCCACCCCCGACGTGCCGCTGCGCCCCTACATGTCGGCGCACCTGAAGAAGGTCGTCACTCCCGAGCAGGTCGAGGCGTGGGCCAAGGACCTCGGTGACCTGCCGGACGACGGCATCGCCTTCTTCAAGTGACCCTCCCGCGTGACCCGCGGCGTGCGTGGCGCTCCCCGCCCGACCCGCGGCCCCGGTGAGACCGGGGGTGCGGACGGATCGCGGTCCCTCCGCACCCCCGCCCGGCGCTGCCTACACTGGACGCGTGGTGAGCACCGACTGGAAGAGCGATCTGCGGCAGCGCGGTTACCGGCTGACCCCGCAGCGCCAGCTCGTCCTCGAAGCCGTCGACACGCTGGAGCACGCGACGCCCGACGACATCCTCGTCGAGGTGCGCAGGACCGCGTCCGGGGTGAACATCTCGACGGTCTACCGGACCCTGGAGCTGCTGGAGGAGCTGGGCCTGGTCTCGCACGCCCATCTCGGGCACGGCGCCCCCACCTACCACCTGGCCGACCGGCACCACCACCTCCATCTGGTCTGCCGCGACTGCGCGGACGTGATCGAGGCGGACGTCGACGTGGCCGCCGGTTTCACCGCCGAGCTCCGCGAGAAGTTCGGCTTCACCACCGACATGAAGCACTTCGCGATCTTCGGCCAGTGCCGGAAGTGCGCGGGGAAGGCCGCCGGCGGCCAGACGTAGGCTTGGGTCCATGCAGCGACATTCAACGACCAGCCCTCTGCTGTCCCTGCCCGGCGCCGTTCCCGCCGAGGGACGCGACGAAGGTGTCGCCGCCCACTACGGCGATCTGTTCCGCGAGCAGCGTGCCCTCGCCGACGGCACGGGTCTCGTCGACCTCTCGCACCGCGGCGTGATCACCGTCTCCGGGAAGGACCGGCTCGGCTGGCTGCACCTGCTCCTCACCCAGCACGTCAGCGAGCTGCCCGCCGGTGAGGCCACCGAGGCCCTGATCCTCTCCGCGCACGGCCACATCGAGCACGCGCTGTACCTCGTGGACGACGGCGAGACCGTGTGGGCGCACGTCGAACCGGGGACCCAGGAGGCGCTCCTCGCGTACCTGGAGTCGATGAAGTTCTTCTACCAGGTGGAGGTCGCGGACCGGACGGACGAGTTCGCGGTCGTGCATCTGCCCGCCGGCTCGATCGCGGAGGTGCCGGAGGGCGTGGTCGTCCGGGAGACCCCGCAGGGCCGCGACCTGTTCCTGCCGCGTGCCGCGCTGGAGTCGTACGCCGCTGCCAACGGCCCGGCGATCGGCGTCCTGGCGTACGAGGCCCTGCGCGTGGAGGCGCACCGCCCGCGGCTGGGCTTCGAGACCGACCACCGCACCATCCCGCACGAGGTCGGGCTGATCGGGCCCGCCGTGCACCTGCAGAAGGGCTGCTACCGGGGGCAGGAGACGGTGGCGCGCGTCCACAACCTGGGGAAGCCGCCGCGCCGGCTGGTGTTCCTGCACCTCGACGGCAGCGAGGTGCACCTGCCGGGGCACGGCACGCCGGTACGGCTGGCCGCGGACGGCGAGGACGGCCGCCAGCTCGGCTTCATCACGACCTCGGCCCGCCACCACGAGCTGGGGCCGATCGCCCTCGCCCTGGTGAAGCGGAACGTGCCGGTGGACGCGGCGCTGCTGGCCGGGAACACGGCCGCGGCCCAGGAGGTCGTGGTCGAGCCGTAGGAGCCGCACGGGCGCGGGGACCGGGCCCGTGCGGGCCCGGGATCGCGGCGCACGGGCGTCCGCGGAGACCACGGACCGTGGCCTCCGCGGCCCTCACACCTCCAGCAGCACCGTGAACGGGCCGTTGTTCGTGAGCGAGACCCTCATCTGCGCTCCGAAGCGGCCCGTCTCCACCCGCGCCCCCAGCTCACGCAGCCGCGCCACCACCTCGTCGACGAGCGGCTCGGCGACCTCGCCGGGCGCTGCGGCGTTCCAGGTGGGGCGGCGGCCCTTCCGGGCGTCCCCGTAGAGGGTGAACTGGGAGATCACCAGCAAGGGGGCGTTCACGTCCGAGCAGGACTTCTCGCCCTCGAGGATCCGCACCGACCACAGTTTGCGGGCGAGCTGTGCCGCCTTCTCGGACGTGTCCTCGTGGGTCACCCCCACCAGGACGCACAGTCCCTCGCCGACGATCTCTCCCACGGTCTCACCGGCCACCACGACGCTCGCGCCGTCGACCCTCTGCACCACTGCACGCATACAGACCAACCTATCGGGGGCTGAACGGGTGCAGACCGCCTGCATGGGCACCGCTCGTGATGGCACGATGCACGGAGTCGGTGCATCCCCTCGGCCCTCCGGGCCCGGGGAGACCTCATGCACCGGTCGAGGGGACTGATTCACGCATGAGCACACCTGGCGCCGGGCAGTCGCCCGGTCCCGTACAGATGACCCGCGGTGCCTGCACGGGGGCCGGTACCGCCCGCCCGCCCGCACAGCGCACCGGTGACAGCCGTCCCGAGCCCGGTGCGCGCGATCTCGCCGCCCTGCGGCTTCCCGAACTGCGGGCCCTGCGCAAGGAGTCCCAGCGGGACGAGGCCGATCTGAGCTATGTGCGGCGGCTGCTGCAGGGCCGGATCGACATCCTGCGCGCGGAGCTGTGCCGGCGTTCGGCACCGCCGTCGCCGCTGCCGCCCGCCGAGACCGGCGGCCCGGAACGGTCCGGCCCGGACGCGGCGGTGGTCGACCGGCTCTCCCGGATCCTCGCCGACCCGCCGTCGCGGCGCGGCAGTTCGGCCCGGCACGTCACGCTGTCCGTGCCGCGCGGCGAGGAGTACCGGCTGCTGGCCGCGGAGATGCTCTCCGAGGTCGAGCTGTCCGACCTGGAAGCGCGGACGGACGACGAACTGCGCGCGGCGATGGGGCGGCTCGCGGACTACGAGCAGGAAGTATCGGGCCAGCGGCAGCAGTTGCAGCGCACCGCTGACGACTGCAGCGCGGAGATCGCCCGCAGGTACCGTGACGGCGAAGCGCAAGTGGACGACCTGCTCACCTGAACGCCGGGTCACGCGAACCGCCCGTATGCGGAACCCCGCCGGCGGCTCGGGTCGGCCGGGTGCCGCCCCGGAAGGCTGCCGCACATGACCGTCACCCCGTCCGTGTCCGCCGACGTGCCCGGGGCCGGGCCCGCGCCGCACCCGGTCCTCGCCGAGGCCGTCCGCTCCGGCTTCGTGGAGGGCCGGCACCGGGGCTCTCTCGTGGTCCTGGCGGCCGACGGGGGCGTCGAGCTGGCGCTGGGCGAACCGGAGGTGCCCGTCCTCCCCCGCTCGGCGAACAAGCCGATGCAGGCCGCGGCCGTGCTGCGGGCGGGCGTGGACCTGCCCGGGGAGCGGCTCGCGCTGGCCGCGGCGAGCCATTCAGGGGAGCCGTTCCACATCGGCCTCGTCCGCACGATGCTCGCCGAGCACGGGCTGACCCCGGACGACCTCAGGACCCCGCCGTCGCTGCCGCTGGACCAGGCCGAGGCGGAGCGGTACCTGGCGGCCGGCCGGCCCCGCGACCGGGTCGCCATGAACTGCTCCGGCAAACACGCGGCGATGCTCGCGGCGTGCCGGGTGAACGGCTGGCCGATGGAGAGCTACGCCGATCCCTCCCACCCACTGCAGCTGCTGACGCGCACGGTCGTGGAGGAGGCCGCGGGAGAGCCGGTCGCCGCAGTCGGCACGGACGGCTGCGGCGCACCGCTGATGGCGATCGGTCTGGTCGGCCTGGCCAGGGCGTTCCGCGCGTACGTCCTGGCGCCGGAGGGCTCCGCGGAGCGGCGGGTGGCGGACGCGATGCGGGCCCACCCCGAGTACGTCGCCGGGACGAACAGGCACGACACCTGGCTGATGCGGGCCGTGCCGGGGGCGCTGTCGAAGGTCGGCGCCGAGGCGGTCCAGGCGGTGGCCCTCCCCGACGGCCGGGCCCTCGCCCTGAAGATCGACGACGGCGGCGCGCGAGCGCTGGGGCCGGTGCTGGCCCGGCTGCTCGAGCGGCTGGGTGTGGACGACCCGGTGGTGGCGCGGATCGCGGACTCCCCGCTGCTCGGCGGGGGCGAACCGGTGGGCGGGGTACGGGCGGTCTTCTGACCGCGGCGGGAGCCGGACCGGGGACCGCCGGAGGCCGGAGCCGGACCGGGGACCGCCGGGGGCCGGACCGGTCGGGCGCCCGGCGGACGGCGCCGTAATCCCTGTGACGGACGCGGGCGGAGGGACATAGCGTGGGTGTCATGAGCCCCGATGTGCGCCCCGTCACCGAGTCCGAGTTCGCCGACTGGCTGCGCGCCTGCAGGACCGGGTTCCTGAAGCCCCCGGTGGTGAGCGAGGACCTGGTCGCCGACCGGCTGTCGCACTTCGATCTCCCCCGGGTGCAGGGCGCCTTCGACGCGGGCCGCTGTGTGGCGACGTACCGCTCCTACGCACAGGAGCTCACGGTCCCGGGCGGGGCCGCCGTCCCGGCGAACGCCGTCTCGAACGTCACCGTCCTGCCGACGCACCGCCGGCGTGGGCTGCTCACCAGGATGATCACGGCGGATCTCGAGGCCGCGAAGGAGCGCGGCGAGATCGTCTCGACGCTGATCGCGGCGGAGTTCCCGATCTACGGGCGGTACGGCTTCGGTCCCGCGACCTGGTTCACGGAGTGGAGCGTCGACGTGGCGCGTACCGGTCTCGACCCGCGCTGGGCGGGCCCGGTGGACGGTGGCAGGATCGATCTGGTCGACGGCGAGGAGGTCCGCAAGCTCGGCCCCGAACTGTACGACCGTTTCCGTGCCGACCGGGCCGGGGCGACCGACCGCGACGCGCGCTGGTGGCAGGTGGCCACGGGGGCGGCCCAGGTGGGGCCCGAGCCCTGGAAGGAGCCGTTCTACGCGCTGTACCGCTCGTCGGCGGGTGAGGTGGAGGGCCTGGCCGTCTACGGGGCCGAGTCGTCCGGCTGGTCCGACGCGGGCCAGCCGGACACGGCGCTGGCGGTCGAGAAGCTGATCGCGGTGTCGTCCGCCGCCGAGCGTGCCCTGTGGCAGTTCGTGTGCTCGGTGGACTGGGTCACCACGGTGAGGACGGGGCGGCGTGCCCCGGACGACGTCCTCCCGCTGCTGCTGCCCGACCCGCGCGCCGCCCGTACCGTCACCCACGCGGACTTCCTGTGGGTGCGGGTGCTGGACGTCGTCCGGGCGCTGGAGGCGCGTACGTACGACACCGCCGGCGCGCTCGTGCTGGACGTGCACGACCCGCTGGGTGCGGCCGGTGGCCGGTTCCGGCTGGAGGTGTCGCCCGGGGGCGCGGCGGAGTGTTCCCCGACCGACGCTCCGGCCGATCTCGTCATGGACCTGGGGGCGTTGGGGTCCCTGTACCTGGGCGACGAATCGGTGCTGCGGCTCGTGGCGCTGGGGCGGGTGACGGAGGAGCGCGCGGGCGCGGCGGTTCTGGCGGACGCCCTGTTCCGGTCCCGGCGCCGGGCGTGGTGCCCGGACATGTTCTGAGCCCCGGGGCCTTCGGGATTCCGGGCGTTACGGGCTTTTGGGGCTTCCGGCCTTGCGGCCTTGCGGGCCTTCCGGGCCCGGATCGGGGCGGACGAACCGGACGGCCCGGGCCGGTGCCGGACCGGGTGGGCGGCGGGGCCGCCCGCCCGGCTTCACACCGAGGCGGAGTGCAGCAGCAGCGCCAGCACGACGCTGCCCACACCTGCGCAGGGGGCGTTCCTGGCACGCAGACCGAAGCTGAGCAGTCCCAGGCCGATCACGCCCATGAGGCCGAAACGCCACTGGACGAATTCCTCGAGGGCGAAGGCGATGAGTGGCATGGCAGGTCCCTCCTTGGGGTCGGGGAGGAGCGCAGTCGTCGAAGAAGCGGCCAACTCGGGGCGGTACTCGGCCTCTTCGGCCATGTCTTGCAAGTTGGCGCCAACTCAATTGAAGTTGTCCCCACTTGGCAATGTCGACTAACCCGTGTTCGGCAACTCCCCATAACTTCGGAAGAGTTGTAGCGTCGAGTTGTGAACCACGAGAACGGCACGGTGAACGGAAGAAAGCCGACACATCACGACATCGCCGATGTGCTGCGCGACCGGATCGACAGTGGTGTGCTCCGACCCGGCGATCACATGCCCACGCAGTCCCAGCTCGTCCAGGAGTTCGGCGTGGAGCGGGGCACCGTACGGCAGGCCCTCAGGATCCTCCAGGAGGACGGCCTCCTCACCCATGTCACCAGGGGTGCCCCGGCCAGGGTCGCCGAGCGTCCGGAGGGGCCGGGCGACGGCGAGGACGTCCGGCCGCAGCCCACGATGGTCGCCCTGGCCCCGCAGCTGGCGAAGGCGTTCTCGGTGCCCGAGGTGCGCGTCGACGCCCTGTGCCTGACGGCCGAGACGCTCATGCTGGCGCTGGCCGAACCGCTGCGGCTGATCCACGAGGGCCGGATCCGGCCCGAGGCCGTCGAGGTGCGGCTGCTGCTGCCCGACCGCAACATCGACCTCGCGTTCCCGACGTCCGTCGCCGACACGGACGAGGACGACCTGGTCCACCAGCGCTGGCTCGCCCAGCGCAACGCCCAGGGCATGGTGCTGCGCCACAACCTCCAGGCGCTGCGCGCCTCCCACGGCATCGACGTCACGGTCGCCTTCCGCGCGCTGCCGTTCACCCCACCGGTGAAGCTCTACGTGCTGAACGGCACGGAGGCGCTCTTCGCGTACTACACCGTGACCAGACGCGAGGAGGAGATCGAGGCGACCACCGTGGAGATGTACGACACCCTCGGCACCCAGTCGCTCCTCTTCCCGTTCGACGCCGGCAACGGCACCCGCGACGCGGCCTTCGTCGAACAGTCGCGGAAGTGGTTCGACGCACTCTGGAACACCATCGCCACGAACCTGACACTCTCTTCGTGACTACTGATGCGGCACTCGACGAACAGGCGGCGCACGTGGCGGAGACCATCGAGGACCTGATCAGCGGGGCCGACCACGTCCTCTTCGACTTCGACGGCCCCATCTGCCGCCTCTTCGCCCGCCATCCCGCCTCCGGGGTCGCGGAGAGCCTGGTCGGCTGGCTGGACCGGCACGGCGGCCGGGTGCGCCTCACGGACGACCAGCGGACCGCCGCCGATCCGCACGAGGTGCTGCGGACGGTGGGCCTGCAGCATCCGGGCAGCGACGTGGTCGAAGGGCTGGAGCAGGAGCTCACCCGCCAGGAACTGCTCGCCACCCGGAGCGCCTGGCCCACCGCCTATGCCGATCCCCTGATACGGACCTGGAGTGCGGTGGCGGACGGACTGGCGGTCGCCACGAACAACTCGCCGCGGGCGGCGGAGGAGTACCTCACCGGGCGCGGCCTGCGCGACTGCTTCGCCCCCCACATCCACGGCCGCGGCCCGGACCTCGCGCTCCTCAAGCCCGACCCGGACTGTGTGCTGCGGGCCCTCGGCTCCCTCGGCGCCGCGCCCGCTTCGGCCCTGATGATCGGCGACACCCCCTCGGACCTGTTCGCGGCACGCGCCGCGGGCGTCAGCTTCCTCGGCTACGCCCACGACACCCGCCGCGCGGAACGGCTCCGCGCGGCCGGCGCGACGGTGGTCGTGGAATCGCTGGAACCGGTGCTGTCGATCGTGCGGCGGGGTCGGTGACCACGGCCGCCCGGTCATGGCACTAGATGAGCAGGAGCACGCACACGACGCACCCCAGCACCGCACAGTTGCGCCTTTCCTCCTTGGCGGTCAGGGCGACGACCGCCACGAGCAGTCCCGGAGCTCCGAGGAGCTGCTGGGCCAGAAGTTCCCACAGTGGTGGCAGGAGGCGAGCCATGAGTTCCCTCCGAACGGGCGGGCCCGGTCAAGCCAACCAGTCCAATTGGATTGGTTGTTTGACCAGTTGGTCCCCTATCCGTCAGATCCCTTAACCCGCAGGTGCGTTGCCCGGCCAATGTGACCGAAAGCGGTATGCGGTACGGCCGGAAGGGGTAGCTTCGCGGCGTGGGGAGCAAGGAGACCGGCGAAGGCGCCGACCTGGTCCAGCGTGTCGCGGACACGCTGCGGGCCGAGCTGACCGACGGCAGCACGTACCACGTCGGCGGCCGCTACCCCACGCAGCGCGAACTCGCCGACCGCCTGGGTGTCTCGCGCGACACCGTCCAGAAGGCACTGCGGGAGATCACCCACGAGGGGTGGATCGAGTCCCGCAGGGGCAGCGGCACCAGGGTGATCAAGACCCAGCTGGTCCACACGTCCTCGGCCCGGCGGCACTCCAGATCCGGAGCGGCCGCTCTCGGGCCGTTCATCGAGGCCGCGTTCGAGGAGGAGGAAGTCGCACTGGACGTCTTCACCCTGACGGCCCAGTCGCTGACCTCGCACCTCGGGGTCGCGTCCCAGCGGGTGCAGAGCGGGGAGATCAGTCCCCGGCGCATCGCCGTGCGCCTGCTGCTGCCCGATCTGCGGCAGCCCTCGCTGTACCCCCGCAACGTCGAGGACCCGGACGATCCCCGTCCGCTGGAGCGGCTGCGCGCCATCAGCCGGCGCTACACGGACCTGCTCGTCGACACCCTGCGCGACCTCAGGCAGGAGGGGCGCGTCCCGGAGGTGGACGTCCGGGTGGCCCATGTGCCGCACTACCCCACGGGCAAGCTCTACCTGCTCAACGGCGAGGAGGCGCTGCACGGGTTCTACGACCTGGTGGACCGGGAGGTGCGGCTGCAGGACGGCCAGGAGATCGTCATCACCGATGTGATCGGGCTGGGGGCCACCCTCTTCCACTACGCCAAGGACGAGGACGCCGCGTCGGAGGGATCCCGGTTCGTGACCGCGTCGCAGCAGATGTTCGACTCCTACTGGGACCGGAGTCATCAGTTCGGTTAGTGCAGGGCGCTGCGGGCCGGTGAACCCTTCCGGTCACGGCACCGGCCTCGCCGGTTCACCGCCCCGTGCGGGGGAGTCCCGCTATGGTGTCCGTCATCGTGGGCGCCTCGCGTGACTGTTCAGGAGCGGCTGGTGGGCACTTCCCCTACGGCCGTCCTTCGCACCGCCGGTCCGGACGGCGGCGCGCTCGCGCGCTTCGTCCGTGAGGCGGCCCGCACCGGTGAGACGACCCGGGGCCACCACAACCGCAACCACATCGCCGCCCTGGATCCGGACACGGCGCGGCTGCTCGGGCGCGCGGCGGGTGAACGGGTCACCGTGCGCCGGCGGATGCCCCGGGTGCTTCCGGTCGTCATCCGCACCTGGCCGCGGGAGCGGCTCCTCCTCGACGCGCTGAAGGGCGTGCTGCCGCATGTGCCCGAAGTGCTCGCGGTGGTCGGTGACGCCGCCGTGCACACCTACGTCGAGGGCGTCCCGCTGTCGGGCGTCTGCGAGTACGGCAAGCCCGTCGACCCCCGGCTCGTCGAGGCGCTCGCACCGTTGCTGGCCGGAATGTACGCGGTGCCCGTGACAAGGCTGCCGAAGCTGCCGGCCGGCTGGCCGCGGGACGGCGCGAGCCGGTCGTTCCTGCGCACCATGGCCCGGCTCGCCGACGAGCAGATCAGGCAGCCCAATTGGGCTGAGTTCGGCGGTCTGTTCGTGTCCCTGGGAGTGCCGGAGGACGCCCTGCGGAGGTTCGCCGACCGGATCCCGCCCATGACGCCCCGGCCCTTCACGCTGCTCCACACCGATCTGCACCGGGACAACGTGATCCTCCGCTACTACGACGACGGCGGCCCGCCGCTGGTGTGCGTCGACTGGGAACTGGCGACGTACGGGGACCCCCTGCACGATCTCGCCACCCATCTCGTCCGCATGCGCTACCCCTCCTTCCAGGAGGACGAGGTCGTCGAGGCCTGGGGCAGGGCGATGACCGAGGTCCGGCCGGAGGCCGCGCAGGGCACGGAGGACCTGCGGGCCTATCTCGACTTCGAGCGGGCGCAGTCCGTCTTCCCGGACGTGATGCGCGCGGCCCGCGGGCTGGGCCGGGCGGACCTGCCGAGGGACCTCCACCAGGCGGCGGAGTCCGTGCGGCAGGCCCTGGCGGCTGCACAGGGGCCGCTCCGGCTGCCCGACCCGCCGGGTCTGCCGGAGATCGAGCAGGCCCTGTACCGCTGGCACACCGCCCGGCTCCCCGTGCGGCCCGCCCGGGTCCGGCACAGACCGTCGGCCGTCCTGTGGCAGGCGGACGTGCGGGTTCCCGAGCGGACCTGGTTCCCCTGGTCTGCCGTGACGGAGGCCCTCGGCGCCGAGGGTGCCGCCCCCGCCGGCCGGGTCTTCCGGGGCACGGGGCACCTCAACACCGTCGTGGACGTGGAGAGCGCCGGGGCGCGGGTCGTCGTCCGCCGCAAGCTGAACGGCGCCGCCCGCAGGGAGCCCCGCCTCCTGGACGAGCACGCCGTGCTGCTGGCCGTGGAACGGCTGCGGGGCGGCGTGCGCGCGCCCCGCATCCTGGCCCTCGGCTACGGCGGGCTGGAGGACCAGTTCGCCGTCCACTCCTACGAGGGTCCGGCGGGTCCGTTCCGTCCCCCGGAGCATCCGGTGCAGGGCCTGCGGCCCCAGGAGGCGGACGACCTCGTCGACCAACTGGTCGCCCTGGCTGCGGCCGACACCGGGACCCTCGGCACGGCGGCGGACGACGGCTGCTTCCACCGCCGGCTCAGCGACCGGCTCGTCGGGATGGTCGCCTCCCTGCCCGCGGACTCCCGGCAACTGGCCCGGGCGCTGGGACTGCCGGGTGCGGACCGGCTCAAGGAGATCCTCGACCGGCACACGGTGACGCGCCGCACTCCCGTACTCCTGCACGGCGATCTCAACCCGTGGAACCTGGTGCGCAGCGGCCCGGGCAGGCTCACCGTCATCGACTGGGAACTCGCCATGGTCGGCGATCCGCTGTACGACCTGGTCCGGCATCTGCATCTGACGCCCCACCGCACCGAGATCGCCCGGCGCATGTACCGACGCTGGGCGCTGCGGATGGGGGCGCTGGGCACGGACTACGTCGAGGGCTGGGAGGAGGACGTCCGCACCTACCGGTGGATCGAGGTCGTCCGGTCCGCGTATCTGGACCTCGACCGCCTCGTCAACGGCGCGGACCTGCACGCTCCCAACGTCCGCAGGGCGGTGGACTCCTACGCGATGACGCTCGGCGCGGCCACCGACTCGCTCGGGCTGCGCCGGACGCCCCGGGACGTGAACCCGTTCCTCTACATCGCGCTGCCGGAGGGAGCCCGCGCGATACTGGCGCGGGACCCGGACACCCCGCCGCCGGAGGACGCGGGAGCACGGCAGTCGAGTCGCACGGGCGGCCGGCTCACCTCGTCCGCCACCTGAACAGCGCCCATGCCCCCGCCACGCCCGCGGCCAGCAGCCCCGCGCACCACGCCAGCGCGATCCACGGCGAGTCGCCGACCGGCCGGTCCAGCAGCAGACCGCGCAGGGACTCGATCACGGGGGTGACCGGCTGGTGCTCCGCGAAGCCGTGCAGCCAGTCCGGCATCGTGTCGATGGGGACGAAGGCACTGCTGGGGTACGGCAGGAACATCATGAAGAACGTGAACCCGCCCGCCGCCTCGGGGGTCTTGGCGAGCAGCCCGATCGCCGCCGACAGCCAGGACACGGCGATGACGAAGGCGAGCAGGACACCGGCGGCGGCGAACCAGCCGGCGGCCGTCGCCGAGGGGCGGAAGCCGATCGCGAAGGCGACCCCGAGGACGAGGGCGGTCGAGACGAGGTTGCGGGCCGTGCTGGCGGCGGCGTGGCCGGCCAGGATGGGGATGCCGCCGATGTCGAGCGAACGGAAGCGGTCGATGATCCCGCCCTTCATGTCCTCGCTGACCGTCACGGCCGTGGTGGAGGCGCCGAAGCCCGCGCACAGCAGCAGGACACCGGGGACGACGTAGGTGACGTACGCCGTGCCGGTCTCGATGGCCCCGCCGAAGAAGTAGACGAAGATCAGCATGAGCATCACCGGCAGCATCAGGCTGGTGATGACGGCGTCGACGTTGCGCCTGCTGAGGCGCAGGGCGCGGCCGGTCAGGGTGAGCGCGTCAGACACGGGTGGCCTCCTCGGCGGACGCGCCGGACCCGGCGCCGGGGGTTGCGGTGGACTCGGGGGTGACGGCGGAATCGGCGGGCGGGCGCGGCGCCGTGCGGGTGAGGGTCAGGAAGACGTCGTCGAGCGTCGCCGTGTGCAGGGAGAAGCGCGCCACGTCGCACCGCCCGGGGTCGAGTTCGTCGAGAAGCGCGCGCACATGGGCCGCCGTGCCGTCGGTCGGCACGCCGAGGGTCAGGGTCTCGGGGGCGTGGAGGACCGCCCGTGCGGAGAGGCGTTCGTAGGCCGCGTGGTTGCTGAGGACGAGGTCGAGGCGGTGGCCCGCGACCTGGCTCTTGAGGTCGTGCGCGGTGCCCTCGGCGACGATCCGCCCGCCGTCGATCACGGCGATGCGGTCCGCGAGCTGATCGGCCTCCTCCAGGTACTGGGTGGTGAGGAAGACGGTGGCTCCCCGGGCCGACAACGCGCGGACCACCTCCCACAGCTGCTGTCGGCTGCGGGGGTCGAGCCCGGTCGTGGGCTCGTCCAGGAAGATCACCTCGGGGTCGCCGACGAGCCCCGCGGCGAGGTCGAGCCGCCGGCGCATCCCGCCCGAGTAGGTACGGGCGGGACGGCGGGCCGCCGCGGTGAGGTCGAAGCGTTCGAGCAGTCCGGCGGCGCGGCTCCGGGCGGCCGCCCGGGAGGCGCCGCCGAGCCGGGCCATCATCCGCAGGTTCTCCTCCCCGGTCTGCATCTCGTCGACGGCCGCGAACTGTCCGGTGAGGCTGATCGACCGCCGTACGGCGGTCCGCTCGGCGACCACGTCGTGCCCGGCGACGCGGGCGGTGCCGGCGTCCGCCCTGGTGAGCGTGGTGAGGATGCGGATGGTGGTGGTCTTGCCGGCGCCGTTGGGGCCGAGGAGCGAGAACACGGTGCCGCGTTCGACGCGGAGATCGACTCCGTCCAGGACCCGGACGGCGCCGTAGGACTTCCGCAGCGCCGTGGCCTCGACGGCCGGCTCCTGCCCCCGGGGCGGGCCGGGACGACGGGGCGTGTGGTGCGGGTCGGTTGCCTGGTCGGCGCGGTGTGCGTGGTGCGGCCCGCGGGGTTCACGCGGTGCGTACGAGCTCGGCTCCATGGCCGTACCCCCCTGTGGTCGGTACTGCGTATGACATACGCATCACTGTGTAAGGGTTACGCATTACTAGGATGTGCGTCAAGGCCAGGAGAGCGGAGGTGCGACGGATGGCGGAGCGCGGCGCGGGAGGCGGCCGTACGGGGTTGCCCGCGAGCATCGAGGCCGCGTGGGGGCTGCGGGAGCGGCCCGCCAAGGGCCCCAAGCCGGGTCTCAGCCTCGACCGGATCGTCGGGGCCGCCGTGTCCGTCGCCGCCGAGGAGGGGCTGCCCGCGGTCTCCATGGGCCGGGTGGCGAAGGCCCTCGGGGTCTCGACCATGTCGCTCTACCGCTATGTGGCCGCCAAGGACGAGCTCTACGTCCTGATGCAGGAGGCCGCCCTGGGGCCCCCGCCCCCGGCCCCCGGCGGCGCGGACTGGCGTGAGGCACTCACCGCCTGGGCCCGGGCGCAGCGCGATGTGCTGCTGCGTCACCTGTGGGCGCTGCGGATCCCGGTCTCCGGCCCGCCCGCGACGCCGAACATGGTCGCCTGGTGGGAGCAGGGCCTCGTCGCACTGGAGGGCACCGGGCTCGACGACGGCGAGAAGATCTCGGTGATCCTGCTGGTCAGCGGCTTCGTTCGCAGCGAGGCCACGATGATGGCGGATCTCGACGCGGCCGTCAGGGCCGGCGGCACCCCCGAGGAGTTCCTCGCCCGGCACCAGAACACCCTCGCCCGCCTCGCCGACCCGGAGCGCTATCCGTCGGTGGCCCGGCTGCTCGGCTCCGGAGTGATGACCCAACCCGACGAGCCGGGCTACGAGTTCGCCTTCGGGCTGGCGCGGATCCTGGACGGGGTGGCGGTCCTGATCGCGTCACGGAGGGCCGACGGGACGGGGTGACCGCCGCCCCCATCCGTCGCGGTCTCAGTCCGGTGTCCCGCCCATGCGCCGCTCGGTGCCCCCGCCCTCGGCGCATCCGGGCGCGGTCCCGGCGGTGGACAGCCTGCGGCCGACGTACCGGACGAAGGCGGAGCGCCAGGAGGGCGGGCCGAGCGGCATCGGTCGTGGACAACCAGGAGGACCGGGACCCGGGCGCACGTTTCAGCCGTGCGCCGGGGCTCCGTGCCCGGGCCCGGTCAGGCCCCCGCGGCGTCGAGAACCGGGATCAACTGCTCCTCCTCGTAGACGAGATGCGCCTCGAGTTCGTCGGTGAGCCGTTCGACTTCGGCCTGAACGAGTCCCGGGTCGGCGTCGTCCGCCGTGACGACCCGCCGCAGCTCGTCCAGGAGCGCCGCGATCTTCCCGTGCTCCTCGCGCAGCCGGTCCATGACCGGGGCGAGCTCCTCGTACCGCCCGGCGAGGAAGGGGAAGAGGGCGGTGTCCTCACCGGTGTGGTGGTTGTGCAGGCCCTGGCACAGGGTCAGGCAGTTGATCCGGAGCTGGGCGCCGAGCCGGGGGCCGGAGTCGCCGATCTCCCGGCTGATCAGGGCGAGTTCACGCCGGAAGGCGTCATGGACCGCCTTGATGGCCTCGCCCATGGACGTGGTGCCCATGTCCGGCGGCCCGTGCTCGACCGACTCCAGCGCGACCACCGGGATCACGCGGTCGGTCCTCGCCTGGTACTCCGCCCAGCCGGGATCCGCCTCCACGGCACGGGCGAAGGCGCGCTCGCGCTCCTCCCCGTCCAGGATCACGGCGCGGGCCTCGTAGGTGAAGACGCCGTCCTCGACGGTGAGCCGGGGGTTGGCCACGATGTTGTGGTACCAGTCGGGGTGCTTCGGCGAGCCGCCCGCGGAGGCGATGACGAGGACGCGGTCGCCGCCGTCGGCGAGGTAGCCGACGGGCGTGGTGTGCGGGGCGCCGGAGCGCGCCCCGGTGGTGGTCAGAAGGAGCAGCCGGGCACCTTCGAAATAGCCTCCGACGCGGCCGCGATGGGCGCGGAACTCGTCGATGACCTGCTGATTGAAATCGTTCGGCATTCTCTGCTTTCTCTTGCGTCTTCTCGTTTTCGGGCATGGCGAATTCACCCGGCGCAGGGCGCGTCGCGCCCGAGGGGTGGGTGGAAAGGAAGGGCGCGTGGCGCGCGGAGGAACGGCAGCCGCGTGTCCGTACGGGCCCTGCGGCCACAGGAGTCCGCAGGTGCACGGGCATGTGTGCCGTCGGACGGGACGTACGGGGGGTGCGTGGCGCGCGGTCGCACCGGGTGCGACGGTCGCGAGAACGGCGGTGCGCAGCACACGCCGTGGAAAGCAGAAAAGGCGGGCTTCTCGCCCGCCTCGGCATCACGCCAAGGCCGGGTGCCCTACTCGTTCGTGGCCCATGGCCGACCCGGCAGTCACGCGCTCAATTTAATGGGGAAAGGGCGGGCTGGGCAACATCGATTTCCGGCCGCGTAATCGGAATGCGGTGGTGGCCGTCGGCGGGGCATCCTGGCCGGACGTCCGGGACCGGGGAGTGGGGAAGCCATGCGGTACGGAACGAACCCCGACGTGTACCTGAACGAACTCGCCCAGGGCCTGCGCCCGCTCGACGAGGGCATCGAGTGGTTCGCCACCCTCCCCGAGGACGAGCAGACGCGGACGCTGCGCCTGCTCGCGGGCTTCTGCTTCCAGGCCCATCCCACCGCCGAGGAATCCGTGGAGAGCATCCGGCGCTCCGGTCTCAGGCCCACCCACACGCCGGCGGTCATGCTCGTTCGGGGACGGATCGAGGACCGGGTGGGGGCCATCGCCTCACTGACGCCTCGGCACGAGCGGATGAAGGCATTCCGTCTGCTGATCGCCCTGCTCGCCATCGCGGACGGCCGGCGCAGGAGGCGGTGCCGCGTCGTCGGCTGCGGCCACGAGTGGCACCGGCTGACCGCCGACCGGGAGGCGGGGACCGGTCGGCCGTCGGACGGGGGCCGGGCTCGGGGCCCGGGGCGGTGCCGAGCGTGACGGGCGGTCGGACGACACCGGCGTGGCATCCGCCGGGGCCGACGGCGCTCGCCGGTCAGGGAGTTGAGGTGTTCGCCGGGGGTTTCGGGGCTGCCGGGGCCCGGCCGGCCCCGGACGGCTTCCGCGTCTCCGGACGGCGCAGGGTGAGGACGGCGACGGCGAAAGCCGCCACGAGCAGGCCCGCACCCACCGTGAACGCCAGCCGGTAGCCGGAGGTCAGGGCCGCCGATGCGGACGATCCCCCGGCCAGCAGGTGCTCGCTGCGAGCCGCCGCCAGTGTGGACAGGACCGCGACGCCCAGTGCCATGCCGACCTGCTGCGTGGTGTTGAAGAGCCCGGACGCCAGTCCGGCGTCGTCGTCCCGCGCGCCGGACATGGCGAGCGTCGTCAGCGCGGGCAGGGCCAGTCCGAAGCCCGCCGCCGCCAGCATGACCGGCAGCAGGTCGGTGACGTAGTCGGCGCGTACGGGAAGGCGGGTGAGCAGGACCATCATCCCGATCAGCAGGACGAGGCCCGCCGGCAGGACATTCCGCTCCCCGAAACGGGCGTTGAGCCGGGCCGAGACGCCCAGGGACACCGCGCCGATGACCACGGCCGCCGGCAGCATCGCGAGTCCGGTGCCGGCGGCTCCGTACCCGAGGACCTGCTGCAGGTACTGGGCGACGAGGAACTGGAACGTGAAGAGCGCGGCGACCATCAGCATCTGGACCGCGTTGGCGCCCGTGACGCCTCGGGAGCGGAGGATCCGCAGCGGTACGAGGGGCGTCGCGGCGGTCGCCTGGCGGACGGCGAACGCGATCAGCAGCGCGACGGCCGACGAGCCGAGGCCGAGCGTGTGCGCCGAGTCCCAGCCGTACCGCTCGACCTCGACGACCGCGTAGATGCCGGTCATCAGTCCCGCGGTGACCAGGAACGCCCCGACGGCGTCGGCTCCTTCGCGCAGGCCCGGTCCGCGGTCGGCCGGCAGTGCGGGCACGGCGACGGCCAGCACCGCGAGCCCGATCGGCAGGTTGATGAAGAAGATCCAGTGCCAGTCGAGGGCGTCGGTGAGGACGCCGCCGAGTACCTGCCCGAGCGACGCGCCCGCCGCTCCCGTGAAGCTGAACACGGCGATGGCCCTGGCCCGTTCGGCGGGCTCGGCGAACAGGGTCACCAGGATCCCCAGTCCGACGGCGGAGGCCATCGCGCTCCCGGTGCCCTGGAGGAACCGGGCGGCGATCAGCACTGCGGGCGACGACGCGAGGCCCGCGAGCAGCGAGGCGGCCGTGAACACCGCGGTCCCCGCGAGGAACATCCGTTTGCGCCCCAGCAGATCGCCCAGTCGCCCCGCCAGCAGGAGCAGGCTTCCGAACGGGATCAGGTACGCGTTGACGACCCAGCTGAGTCCCGCGGGAGAGAAGCCCAGGTCGCGCTGGATGGCCGGCATGGCGACGGTGACGATGCTCCCGTCGAGGATCGTCATCAGCAGGCCGGTGGCGAGGACCCCGAGGGCGACCCAGCGCGAACGGAGGGCGCTGCCGGCGGTGGGGTCGGTCGCGGCGGTGGCGGGCTCGGTCGCCGCGGTGCCGTCGGTGGCGGGGGTGGCCGGAGGCGGAGCGGGAAGTGCGGACATGCGGTCTCTCCCGTCGATGGGTGCAGGCGTGCACACGTCGACGGCCCGCGGGCACGGGACAGTTGGGCGCGTCGACCAAGAGAGACCGTAGCAGATGGTTTTGTTGCAGACTATTTTTTACGGATCGTCTTTGTGTTTCCTCGGGGCGTTCGCTCACCTCTCCCGCTGGCGTGCCCGTCGTGCCGGGCGGGGGCTCTCGACGGGTGCCGCGAGGTGGTCCTCGGCCAGCACGGTCAGCGCCCGCAGCAGGGCGTCACGCTCCGGCCGGGGGAGTGACGACAGTGCCTGCCGGTGCACGGAGTCGACGAGCTCCTGGCTGCGTCCGGCGATCCGCGCGCCCTCCTCCGTCACCGCGATGATCCGGGCGCGACGGTCCGACCGGGACGGCCTGCGCTCCGCGAGCCCGGCCTTCTCGAGTGCGTCCACCGTGACGACCATGGTGGTCTTGTCCATGTCGCCGATCTCGGCGAGCTGGGCCTGGGTGCGCTCCTCCTCCAGGGCGTGGACCAGCACGCAGTGCATCCGCGGCGTCAGGCCGATCTCGGCGAGCGCGGCCGACATCCGGGTGCGGAGCACATGGCTGGTGTGGTCCAGGAGGTAGGAGAGGTCGGGTTCGCTGCGGGTGGGTGCCATGGCCGTCATGGGTCCAAGCGTAAACAATTCGGTCCGTGGCGGATTATCCGGAAGCTTATGTTCTCGCCGCGGTCCCGTGAGGGCGTGTCAGACTCCGCCCATGACCTCGGAGACGATCAACGCAACGGCGGCCGGCGGCTGGACACTCGGCGACCTCACGGTCAACCGGATCGGGTTCGGCGCCATGCGCCTGACGGCGGGCGCCGACGGCACCCCGAGCGACCGGGACCGGGCGGTCGCCGTGCTGCGTCGCGCGGTCGAGCTCGGCGTGAACCACATCGACACGGCCGCGTTCTACTTCTCACCGCTCCGGTCCGCCAACGAGCTGATCAACACCGCGCTCGCGCCGTACCCCGACGACCTCGTCATCGCCACCAAGGTGTGGGCCGGACGGGACCCGTCCGGCGACTGGCGCTGGGCCTCGCCGGCCGAACTGCGCGGCCAGGTGGAGGAGAACCTCCGCCAGCTCGGCCGCGACCATCTCGACGTCGTCAACCTCCGTGTCCCGAGGAGCAAGGCGACCGGCTCCATCGCCGAGCACTTCGGCGCCCTGGCCGAGCTCCGGGAAGCCGGACTCGTCCGCCACCTCGGCGTCTCCAACGTCACCCCCGGCCAACTCGCCGAGGCGCGGGCGATCGCGCCGGTCGTCTGCGTCCAGAACGCCTGCGCCATCGGAGTGCCGGGCGTGGAGCAGGAGTTCATCCGCGCGTGCGGTGAACAGGGCATCGCCTACGTACCGTTCTTCGCCATCGCCGGCCGGGGCCGGGAGGCGGGAGTCACCGGCGACGAGCACGACCCCGTCCTCACCGTCGCCCGTACCCACGGCGCGACCCCCGCCCAGGTCCGCGTGGCCTGGACGCTCGGACTCGGCCCGCACGTACTGGCGATCCCGGGCACGGGGGATCCCGCGCATCTGGAGGAGAACGTCGCGGCGGGCGCGCTGCGGCTCACCGGGGAGGACATGGCCCTGCTGTCGAGCGTCCCGCACGTCTGACCGCCGGGGACGAGGTGTCGTCCGCCGCCCGGCCGTGCGGCGCCGGGACCTCGGACCGGGCCGTCGGGCACCGTGCCGGCCATGCGGCGGCGGGGCCGGTCACACGGCGGGGGTGAGCGCCAGCGCCACACCCAGGCCGACCAGCACCGAGCCGATCACCCGGTTCAGTACGGCCTGGCGGCGCAGCATCCGGGCCCGCAGCGTCTCGTGCGAGAAGCACAGCGCGGCCAGGCTGAACCAGACGAGATGGGCCACCGACATGAACAGCCCGTACCCGATCCGCTGGGCGAGGGGCGTGCCCGCGGTCACGACCTGGGTGTACGTGCTGACCACGAACAGCATGGTCTTGGGGTTGAGCGCATTGGTCAGGAAACCGGTGCGGAGTGCCTGCACCCGCGAGAGCCCGCCCGGGCCGGACAGATCGATGTCCAGGCGGGTGCGGGCGGTGAACGTCCTGACCCCGACGTGGACGAGGTACAGCGCCCCGACCAGTTTCATCACCGTGAACAGGGCGGGGCTGCCGCTGACGAGCAGCCCGACGCCGAGCATGGTGTAGGCGACGTGCACCAGCACGCCCAGGGATATCCCGACAGCTGCGAGCAGCCCGGCGGTCCGGCCGTACAGGTAGCTGTTGCGCACGGTCATGGCGAAGTCGGCGCCGGGACTGACGACGGCCAGGACGGTGATGACGGCGACGGCGATGACCTGGGTCATTCTCGGCTTCCTGATGAGGGGACGGGTCGGTACGGGACGGTCGCCGGGCCGGCGCCCCACGCGGAGTGCCGGCGCCCGAGGTGCAACGTCCGGGGCCCGACGGCGCGATGCGGGGGTGCCGGCCGCGGCGGCTCAAGGGCGGCGCGCCATCAGGAACGCCTGCCGTCCCTGCCGGGGCCGCTCCCGCTCGTCGGGCTCGCGGACCAGCGTGGCCTCCACGTCGAGCCCGGCCCGGGCGACCATCGCGGCGACCCGGTCCGGGGGCGTCCAGTAGACGTCGAGCGAGAGCTCGTGTCCGTACGCGTGGTCCAGATGCCGGAGTTCGTCGCCCGCCTTGAACGCGAGCAGCAGCCGCCCGCCGGGGGAGAGCACCCGCCGGAACGCGGCGAAGACCTCCGGCAGTGCCTCGGGAGGGGTGTGCACCGTCGAGTACCAGGCGACGATCCCGCCGAGCGAGCCGTCCGCCGCGTCGAGGGCGGTCATGTTCCCCACCTCGAACCGCAGCTCCGGGTGCGCACGCCGGGCGACCGCGACCATCGCGGGCGACAGGTCGATCCCGGACACGTCCACCCCGAGCCCGGCCAGATACGCCGCGATCCGCCCGGGGCCGCAGCCGGCGTCGACCACGGGCCCCGTACCCGCCTCCGTCACCAGTTCGGCGAGCGCCCCGAGCACGGCCCGGTCCAGCGGCTTGGTCGCCAACTCCGCCCGCACCAGCACGTCGTAGTCGACGGCGACGGTGTCGTAGGCGATCCGCGCGGAGCGCACATGGAGTGATTCGGCACCGTGGTCCCGGCAGGCGGCGATGACGTCGGCGGAGCGGTCCGGGGCGGCGTCGGGCAGCGGCATGGGCAGAACGCTAGCCCCGCCCCTCGCCAGGAACCGCACCGGCCCGGGGAGAACGCCCGGCCCCGGTGCGTGCCCCTGCTCCTCCCCTGGCTACGTGGCGCGGGGCTGGTTGAACCGGAGCATGTTCCCGGACGGATCGCGGAACGCGCAGTCCCGCACCCCGTACGGCTGGTCCATGGGCTCCTGCAGCACCTCACCGCCCGCGGCGCGGACCCGCTCGAACGTGGCGTCGACGTCGTCGGTCCGGAAGATGACGCCGCGCAGCATGCCCTTGGCCAGCAGTTCGGCCACCGCCTGGCGGTCGGCGTCCGTGGCGTTCGGGTCCGCGAGCGGCGGCTCGAGGACGATCTCCACGTCCGGCTGTGAGGGTGAGCCCACGGTCACCCAGCGCATGCCCTCGAAACCGACGTCGTTGCGCACCTCGAGACCGAGTGCGTCGCGGTAGAAGGCGAGCGCCTTGTCGTGGTCGTCGACGGCGATGAAGCACTGCGAAAGCTTGATGTCCATGCCTGTCACGCTACGGACCGGTGGGGCTCTTCGCTTCTCCGTTCCTGACCGGCCTGGTGTGGATCTTCGCGATGCAGGCCGGGACGGCCGCACCGTGGTCGTGGTCGCGGGCCCGGTACGCGCTCGGGCTCTCGCCGACCAGCTCGGTGAACCGCGAGCTGAACGAGCCGAGCGACGTACAGCCGACCTCCATGCAGACCTCCGTCACCGTCAGGTCACCACGGCGCAGCAGGGCCTTGGCCCGCTCGATCCGGCGGGTCATGAGGTAGCTGTAGGGCGTCTCGCCGTAGGCGGCCCGGAAGCTGCGCGAGAAGTGCCCCGGCGACATGAGGGCGATGCGGGCCAGCGCCGGCACGTCCAGGGGCTGTGCGTAGTCGCGGTCCATCGCGTCACGGGCCCGGCGGAGCCTGACGAGGTCGGAGAGGGGTACGCGGGACACAAGGACACGGTACAGACCGGCCGGAAGCCGGAAGCCGGAAGCCGGAAGCCGGAAGCCGGAAGCCGGAAGCCGGAAGCCGTACGGACCGGTGACCGGTGGGGCCCCGGCCCGTACCGTTCCCGTGTCCGTGTCCGTGTCCGTGACCGCGTCCGTGACCGTGCCCGAGTCGCCCGTGCCCGAGTCGCCCGTGCCCGTGGCCCGCGTACCAGCCCGGTGACCTGCGCCGCGACTCCGTCGGTTCTCAGCCTGCTTCCGGTACGGCGGGCGAGAATCCGTACACCGCCCAGTCGGCGAGCGTGCGATAGCCGAGGCGCTGGTAGAGGGCGTTGCTGGTGGGGTTGGACAGGTCCGCGAACAGCACGACGTCCCGCGCGCCCGCGGCCAGCGCGGCCCGGCTCACCTCCGCCGTCACGGCACCCGCGTAGCCGCGACCGCGCAGGTGGGCCGGCGTGTAGACGATGTCCACCTGGATCTGGCCGCCGATCATCGGGTTCATGCCCGCGACGGAGACGGGGGTGCCGTCCGGGGTCTCCCAGAGCGTGTAGCGCTTGTCGGCGTAGCGGGTGTCGGCCCATGTGTCGGCGTCGATGGACACGTCCTCCCCGACGGCCTTGGCGAACTCACCGCACCAGTACATGACGTGCTCCAGGTCCTCCTCGCCCAGGAGACGGCCCCGTCCCGCCGGCAGGGGGTCCGGTGGGGTGAGCGTGCCGAGGCGGTACAGCCGGAGTCGGGTGTCGCGGAGCTTCGGCGTCGCGCCGGTGTGGCGCTGCCAGGCCTCGGCGAAGGCCGTGGCGGTGCCGTGGTCCGCGCTGACGGAGGGGAAGGAGTACCCGAGGGCGGTCAGGCGGGCGGCGAGGCCGTCGGCCTCCTCGGGCGTGAGCGGGGTGAGACCGAGACCGCTGGACGGGAGGCGGTAGAAGGTGGCGTGGACCTCGCCCCCTCGGTCCAGCATCCCGAAGACGGGGGCTGCGGTGCCGAACGCCTCCGCCCCACGGGCTCGCAGTCTCGCGGTCCACGTCAACGGCATGACGTGCCGGCCGGGCTGCGAGCGCAGGAAGTCCCCGGCTCGGGCGAGGAAGTCGTCGACGTCTTCGGTGAGGTGCCAGTCATCCGATCGCATGCCCCATGGTCGCCCATGCCGACGGGGGCGCCTCGGGGTTTCCGCCGGGGGTGAGGCCGCGGGGCCCCCTACCGCTGCGCGGTCCTGCGGTACGGGGACGGAACGGGCAGCCGCCCCGTCCCGGTCATGGCGACGCCTCCCGCGAGAGGGCGAGGAAGTACCGGACATCGGCTGCCAGAGCCGACATCTGTTCCCCGGCCTCCAGCCAGGTGGTGACCGAGGCGCTCCAGCCGCCCGCGTCCTTCGGCCACGGGCGCAGCGTCCATGTCAGGCCGACGTGCCCGCCCGGCCGGAACACGGCCGAAACGATCAGGTCCCGGTCGTCGGTCCGCCAGCACCGTTCGCCGTCCCAGCCCCGGTGGTCGGCGGCGAGCTCGTCAAGGAACGCGGGGAGACCGCTGTCCCTGATCCAGGCGACGACCTCGTTGACACGAGCGCTCAGACCGGGGGCCCGCAGCTCGACGGCATAGTGCACGGAGTCTGCGTCGAAGCCGAACCGGTCGCAGAACGTCACGCCGACGGACGCGTTGTCCTGGCAGCGGATGGTCACGCCGGCCCCATCGTCAGTGCCGACGTCTGGTGTGGTCATGGGCGGAACGCTAGGTCAGCAGCCCGTTCGAGGTCACTCGGATGGACCGAGACGTGGCTCATCTCCAGCGAGCCACGTCACGGCGGCCTCGGCCGTCCACTGGCCCGCGCGGGTGACGGAGCGCACTTTTGCAAGCAGGTGCTTGCAATTGTTAGCGTCGATGGCGCACCATCGACACCATGGCATCCCTCAACGTCGGCAGTCTCGGTGACTATCTCCGCGAGCAGCGGCGCAACGCGCAGCTGTCGCTGCGGCAGCTCGCCGACGCCGCCGGGGTGTCCAATCCGTACCTGAGCCAGATCGAGCGCGGGCTGCGCAAGCCGAGCGCCGAGGTGCTGCAGCAGGTCGCCAAGGCGCTGCGGATCTCCGCCGAGACGCTGTACGTCCGGGCCGGGATCCTCGACGAGCGCGAGCGGGACGAGCTGGAGACGCGGGCCGTCATACTCGCCGATCCCTCGATCAACGAGCGGCAGAAGCAGGTGCTGCTGCAGATCTACGAATCGTTCCGCAAGGAGAACGGCTTCGACGCCGATACGGATAAGGACACCTCTGAGGACGGCCCCCGCACGGCCGCAGGAAGTGGTGCCGACCAACCCTCATCACCCGAAGTCTGAACCGACGAATCTGCGATCCGGGAGGACCACAGTCATGGCCATCACCGATGACCTGCGCAAGACCCTCACCGACCCGACCCCCCTCTACTTCGCGGCCGGCACCGCCGACCTGGCCGTGCAGCAGGCACGGAAGGTGCCCGCGCTGATCGAGCAGCTGCGTGCCGAGGCGCCCGGCCGTATCGACGCCGTGCGGGAGACCGACCCGAAGGCCGTGCAGGCGAAGGTGGTGGCTCAGGCCCGGGAGGCCCAGGCCACCGTGCAGGCCAAGGTGACCGAGGTGCTCGGGAACCTGGACACCGACCTGAAGAAGCTCGGCGAGAACGCGCAGGACCTGGCCCTGCGCAGTGTGGGCGTGGCCGCGGAGTACGCGGTCCGGGCCCGCGAGACCTACGAGAAGGTCGCCGAGCACGGTGAGCAGGCCGTGAAGGCGTGGCGCGGCGAGGCCGCGGAGGAGATCGCCGAGATCGCCGTCGCCGTCGAGCCCAAGGCGGAGCCGAAGCCCCAGCCCAAGGCCGAGGCGCCTAAGCCGCCGAACGGTGCGGCGAAGACGCAGACCGCCCCGAAGCCGGCGGCCAGGGCGGAGGACAGGAAGCCGGCGCCGCCGGCCGCCCGCAAGCCCGCGCCCCGCAAGCCCGTGGCGAAGAAGTCCACCAGCCCGCAGGCCGGGAAGTAGCGGCACCGCCCCACGGGCGGCCCTCGCGGCCGCCGGGGGGCGCACATCCCACGGGCCGGGCACCTTTCGGGTTCCCGGCCCGTTGTGCGGGTACGTTGGCCTTGTCCTGGCCGTACCGTGGTCGTGACGCGTTTCAACCCACTAGGCGGTGCACAGCATGTTGCTCGAGGGATTCGGCACGATTCTCTGGCTGCTCAATCTGGCCATGCTCATCCTCGCCCTGGTCGCGCTGGGTTTCGCTGCCTTCGCCCGGGAGGACGCGTACCGTGCGGCCGACAAGCAGTCGAAGATGTTCTGGCTGATTCTGCTCGGTGTCACGGTCGCCGTGAACCTGTTCGTACCGATGCTGTTCCTGCAGATCGCCGGTCTGATCGCCACGATCGTCTTCATGGTCGACGTCCGGCCCGCACTCCAGCAGGTGTCCGGCGGCGGCCGGCGCGGCGGCTCCAGCAGCGACGGGCCGTACGGGCCCTACAACGGCGGACGGTAGGCGGTCGCGGGAGCGTCCCCGGCAGAGCCCGTCCGAGGCATCCTGAGGCCCGGCCCCCGGCCGGGCCTCAGCCGTGCGCCCGGTCGCGGTCCAGCAGCAGCACGGCGACGTCGTCGGTCAGATCGCCGCCGTTCATCTCGCGCACCTCCGCCACCGCGGCCTCCAGCAGCGACTCGCCGCTGAGACCGGCCGCGAGCTGGCGGTTGACCATGTCGACCATGCCGTCCTGGCCCAGCCGGTCCCCGCCCGGTGCGGTCCGGCCCTCGATCAGGCCGTCCGTGTACATCATCAGGCTCCACGCGGCACCCAGCTCCACCTGCCGGCGCGGCCAGCGGGCGCGCGGCAGCAGGCCCAGCGCCGGGCCGCCGTTCTCGTACGGGAGCAGCCGCGCGGGCCGGCCCTTGCGGACGATGAGCGGGGACGGGTGCCCGGCCAGGCACAGGCCCGCTCGCCGGCCGTCCGGGGCGATGTCGACCGTGCAGAGGGTCGCGAAGATCTCGTCGCTCTCACGCTCGTGCTCCAGCACCTGCTGGAGCGTGGAGAGCAGCTCGTCGCCGCACATCCCGGCGAACGTCAGTGCCCGCCAGGCGATGCGCAGCTCCACGCCGAGGGCGGCCTCGTCGGGGCCGTGCCCGCAGACGTCGCCGATCATCGCGTGGACCGTGCCGTCCGGGGTGCGGACCGTGTCGTAGAAGTCACCGCCGAGCAGGGCGCGGGAGCGCCCCGGCCGGTAGCGGGCCGCGAACCGCAGGTCGCTGCCCTGCAGCAGCGGGGTGGGCAGCAGTCCCCGCTCCAGCCGGGCGTTCTCCTGCGCCCGCAGTCGCGACTCGGCGAGCTTCACCTGGGCGCTGTCGGCGCGTTTGCGCTCCACGGCGTAGCGGATGGCCCGGCTGAGGACCCGTCCGTCCAGCTCGTCACGGTGCAGGAAGTCCTGTGCCCCGACCCGTACCGCCTCGGCGGCGCGGTCGGCGTCGGCGTCCGCGGTCAGCGCCAGCACGGCGTGCTTCGGCGCGATGCGCAGGACGTGCCGCAGCACGGCGAGCTCGTCGCCCTCGGCGCGGTCGCGGGCGGTGCCGGGCAGCGCAAGGTCGACGAGGATGCAGTGGATGTCGTCCGTGAGCAGCCGCTCGGCCTCGGTGAGGTTGCGGGCCGTGCGGATGCGGACCCGCGTACCGGCGGCGCCGAGCAGCTCGGGGACGGTGAAGGTGCCCGCCGGGTCGTCCTCGATGACGAGGAGCGTGAGATCGCCGCCGCCCGAGGACTCCTGTACGGGGCCGGCGGCGAAGGGACCTGCGGTGAGGGGCGCTGCGGCGATGAGGCCTTCGGTGACTGCTGAGCCGGTCCGCTGGCGCGGAACGGGTACGGACATCGGTGTGTTTCCTTCCCTCCCCCCGAGGGCGCGGTGGGTCGACGAACGACGTCCCACCAGACGGGGACCATAGCGGTAGCGGGGGGTGCGGGGGAATGGCGTTCCGGGAAGAGTGGCTGGCATATGCCGCGCATCAGGGCGTAGTTGCTCCCCGGGTGATGACGAACGTCACGCAGTGCAGGTGAGCCGGGTCACGCAACTCCCGCGTGACCCGGCTCACTCCATCCTTTTTGTTGTGGTTCCGCTCACTTGTCCGGGCGGACCACCCCGAGGATCGCCATCGAGCCCGCACCCGCCAGCGTCACGTTCCGCCCGGGGCGGGGTGCGTGGACGATCGCGCCGTCTCCCACGTACATCCCCACGTGGCTGGCGTCGGCGTGGTAGATGATCAGGTCGCCCGGCCGCATGTCCTTGATGTCGATGCGCGGCAGCAGCCGCCACTGCTCCTGCGAGGTGCGCGGGATGCCGCGCCCGGCGGCCGCCCAGGCCTGCGAGGTCAGTCCGGAGCAGTCGTAGGAGCCCGGCCCCTCCGCACCCCAGACGTAGGGCTTGCCGATCTGCCGGGTCGCGAAGGCGACCGCGGCCTTGCCCTGCCCGCTCGCGCGGCCGTTGATCTCCTTGAGGACGCCGGAGTCCAGCCAGGCCGTCTGGGCCCGGTACGCGGCTTCCTGCTCCAGCTTCTGCAGTCGCGCCAGCTCTTCCTTCTGGAGCTGTGCCTCTATCTTCCGGGCTGCGGCGATCTGCTTGTTGATCTCCTTCTTGTGCTTCTCCTTCTTGACCCGGTTCGCCTCCAGTAGCGCCCACTGGGCGCTGGCCTCCTTGCTGTACGCCCGCAAGTCGGCCTGGGTCCGGTTCAGTTCGCCGAGGAGGTCCTTCGTCGCCTTGCCGCCCGCCTTGATGCGTCCGGCGGCGTCGAGGAAGAGCTGCGGGTCGTCGGTGAGGACCAACTGCGCCTCCGGCGGCAGTCCGCCGCCCCGGTACTGGGCGCGGGCCGTGGCGCCGGCCCGGTCCTTGAGGTCGTCGATCCGGGTCTGCCCCTTGACGATCTCCTTGGCCAGCTTCACGATCTGGGCCGACTGCCGGTCGGCCTGCTCCTCCGCCAGGTTGTAGGCGTCCGTGGCCGAAGCGGCCTTCCGGTAGAGCCCGTCGAGCTCCTTGCGCACCTCTTCCAGGCTCTTCCTGGGAGGCTCCGGCGGTTGGGGCACGGCGAAGGCCTGGCCGGGCGCGGCCAGCAACGTCACGGCGCTCACCACCGTGATGGCGGCGGCGGCACAACGGCGTCGGTTCACAAGTCCCCCTCCGGACAACGCCAGACGACTCTCGGCTCCATTTGATTTACCGTCAGTAACTTACGGCTGTCGACGCGATGGTGCCACGACCCGCGCCAAAGCGACAGGGCAAGTCCGCCCCGGTCCTGTCTGTCACCCGTCCGCAGTCCGGTCCGTCACCCTTCACGCGCCCCCCTGTTCCCGCGGATGGACCAGCCGTAGATCACTTCCACCCCTCCGACGAACGAACCCCGGTCCGCGTTCCCGATCCGATCACGGCGTTCCGGGTGTCCGCCTTCGCGCCCGGCGCGTGCGCCTCGCGCCCCGCTCGCGGGCAGCAGCGCATCGGCCGCAGCCCGGTGGAGACGTGCCGGCAGTGCGTCGCTCGGCAGGACCACCGGTGCCGGCGACAGCGCGGCTCAGCCGGAACCGGGCGCCAACGCCGCCCACTTGACGGTCACTTCGCCCTGGCGCCACCGCCGCCGGCCGTCCGTCCGCGCGTCGGTCAGCGGCCAGTCCGCGGCCAGCAGACCCACCGCCCTGATCCAGCGCTGCCGCGCACCGAGCGAGGCGTACGGCGCCGCGGCCGCCCACGCCCGGTCGAAGTCGCGCAGGAACGCGTGGACCGGCTCGCCCGGCACATTGCGGTGGATCAGCGCCTTGGGCAACCGTTCGGCGAGGTCGGAGGGTCGGTCCAGCGAGCCGAGGCGGGTGGCGAAGGTGACGGTCCTGGGGCCCTCCGGTCCGAGCGCCACCCACACGTGCCGGCGGCCGATCTCGTCGCAGGTCCCCTCGACCAGCAGGCCACCGGGTGCGAGCCGGGCGCACAGCCGCTGCCACACCTCGGCCACCTGCTCCTCGTCGTACTGGCGGAGTACGTTCGCGGCCCTGATGACCAGCGGACGGACGGGGTCCGGCAGCGGGACCTCGAAGCCGCCGTGCACGAAGCTCAGCCCCTCCCGCGCGTACGGACGGGCGGCCTCCACCCGGGCCGGCTCGATCTCGACGCCCACGACGCGGGTACGGGGCTCCGCCGCGCGGAGCCGCTGCAGCAGTTCCACCGCGGTCCAGGGGGCGGCCCCGTAGCCGAGGTCGACCGCGACGGGCGCGGCCGCCGAACGGCGCAGGGCGGGGCCGTGCATGGCGGCGATCCAGCGGTCCATGCGGCGCAGCCGGTTCGGATTGGTGGTACCGCGCGTCACCGCGCCCACGGGGCGGGACGAGGGCGTGACGGGGCGCGGGGACATGCACACGAGGGTAAACCGGAGGAAATCGGCGCCGGTACCGGTCGCGGGGGCGGGGTACCCGGGCGAAGGTGGGGGACGGCCGTGGCCGCGGGAGTGCCGCCTCCGGCGTCGCCGCGGGCCGCCCGCGCGCCCCGGGCAACGATTGGGCAAAGGGGGAGGGGGACAGGAAATGAAAGAGACGGTTCCACTGTTGACCGGCTTTGGAGGGCCCTGGTTGTCCTCTGTTCGTCATGCCCGTGCACCAGAGCCGAGAGGACCGTCCCCGTGAGCCAGTACGTGTCCCGGCTCGCCGGCACCCTGGCGGCGCCGCCCCGTCTGCGGCTGCCCGGCCATCACCGCAGGCCGCGGCGGGTGGCCATGCTCAGCGTGCACACCTCGCCCCTGCATCAGCCGGGCACCGGCGACGCGGGCGGGATGAACGTCTACATCGTGGAGCTGGCCCGACGGCTGGCGGCCATCGGCGTGGAGGTCGAGATCTTCACCCGCGCCACCACGGGCGGGCTGCCCCAGTCCGTGGAGATGGCGCCGGGCGTGCTGGTCCGGCATGTGGACGCCGGTCCGTACGAGGGTCTGGCCAAGGAGGAGCTGCCGGCGCAGCTCTGCGCCTTCACCCACGGGGTGATGCGGGCGTGGGCGGGCCACCGCCCCGGCCACTACGACCTCGTCCACTCCCACTACTGGCTCTCGGGCCACGTCGGCTGGCTGGCCGCCGAGCGCTGGGGCGTCCCCCTCGTCCACGCCATGCACACCATGGCCAAGGTCAAGAACGCCGCGCTCGCCGACGGCGACACCCCCGAGCCCGCCGCGCGGGTCATCGGCGAGACGCAGATCGTCGAAGCCGCCGACCGGCTGATCGCCAACACCGCCGAAGAGGCGCGCGAGCTGATCCGCCACTACGACGCGCGTCCCGCGAAGGTCGCCGTGGTCCACCCCGGCGTGAACCTCGACCGCTTCCGTGTCGCCGACGGCCGTTCGGCCGCGAGGGCCCGTCTCGGACTGCCCAGGGACGCCGTGATCCCGCTGTTCGCCGGCCGCATCCAGCCGCTGAAGGCCCCCGACGTGCTGCTGAGGGCCGTCGCGCTGCTGCTGGACGAGGACCCCTCGCTGCGGTCCCGGATGGTGGTGCCGATAGTGGGCGGCCCGAGCGGCAGCGGGCTGGCCAGGCCGGAGGGCCTGCAGAAACTGGCGGCGCGGCTGGGCATCGCCGATGTGGTGCAGTTCCGGCCACCGGTTGCGCAGGACCGGCTCGCCGACTGGTTCCGGGCGGCGTCGGTGCTGGTCATGCCCTCGCACAGCGAGTCGTTCGGGCTGGTCGCCGTGGAGGCGCAGGCGGCCGGCACGCCCGTCGTCGCGGCCGCGGTCGGAGGACTGCCGGTGGCCGTGCGGGACGGCAGGACCGGCTTCCTGGTGGCCGGCCACGACCCGGCGGACTACGCCCGCGCGCTGCGTCGCTTCGTCGACGACCCGCGCCTGACGAGCCGGATGGGCGCGGCCGCCGCCGAGCACGCCCGCAGCTTCGGCTGGGACACGGCGGCCGCCGCCACCGCGGAGGTCTACACGGCCGCGATGCACGAACACCGCCGTCGCGTACGCTCCCACCATGGCTGACGCGCGGCAGATCATCGAGGCGTACCTCAAGGACGCGGAACTCGACTGGGAGGGCCCGGAGCCCGGCACGTACGTCGTCACCCTCCCGGGCACGCGCAAGCTGGCCACGACGTGCTCCCTGCGCGTCGGCCGGCACACGCTGTCCGTCAACGCCTTCGTCATCCGCCACCCCGACGAGAACGAGGCCGGCGTCCACCGCTGGCTGCTGGAGCGCAACCTCAAGCTGTACGGGGTGAGCTACGCGGTCGACCGGCTCGGTGACGTCTACCTCGTGGGCAGGCTCCCGCTGTCGACCGTCGGCCCCGAGGAACTCGACCGGCTGCTCGGGACCGTGCTGGAGGCCGCGGACGGCGCGTTCAACTCGCTGCTGGAGCTCGGCTTCGCCGGGGCCATTCGCAAGGAGTACGCCTGGCGGGTCGCGCGCGGCGAGTCCACGCGCAATCTCGAAGCGTTCACGCATCTGACCCAGCGGCCCAAGGGCTGACCCAGCGGCCCGAGGGGCTGACCCCGCGGCCCGAGGGCCAAGCGGGCCCACGCCGCCCAGCAGCGGCGGCCGTCAGACCCCGGCCTTCCCCGCGGCCGTCCCGATGCCCGTCCCGGTCGCGGTGTCCGTCGCCGTCGCCGTGCCGGGTCCGCCTGCGGGCGCCGCCGGTACCGAAGCCGCCGGTACGGGCTCGACGGGCGCCGGTGCGGGCGCGGCCGGCGGGGCGGGGACCGCGGAGGGCGCGTGCTCCACGGACGCCGTGGGCCCGTCCGGGAGTCCGCGCATCAGCAGCCAGTAACCCAGCGCCGCCACGGTGCCCATGACCGCGCACGACGCCCACAGCCACGCTGCGCCGAAGTGGTCGATGACGTAACCGGCCATCAGCGGGGCGAGCAGCGCCGCCGCCGACCAGGAGAGGGTGTGGACACCCTGGTAGCGGCCGCGGCCGTGCACCGGGGAGAGCCTGACCACCAGGCCCATCTGGGTGGGGGAGTTGACGATCTCGGCGAGCGTCCACACCACGACCGTCAGCGCGTAGAGACCGAGCGAACCCGCGAACGCGGTGAGGCCGAAGCCGTAGCCCGCGAGCAGGGCGGAGAGGACGAGCAGGCGCCGCGGGTCGCGGTGCTCGATCAGACGGGTGACCGGGATCTGGAGGGCGACGATGAGCACGCCGTTGAGGGCGATGACGAAGCCGTAGTCCGAGGGCGACCAGCCGTCCATGCCCATCGCGACCGGCAGGGCGACCGAGCTCTGCATGAAGATGAGGGCGAGGAGGAAGGACAGCCCGACCACACCCATGTAGCGCCCGTCGGTCAGCACGGTGCCCAGGCTGATCTCGGTTTCGGCCCTGTCCGCGGTGGCCGGCCGCTCCGGCCGGGACTCGGGCAGCTTCACGAACACGACGACCGCGCAGACGAGGGTGAGCGCGGCCTCGCCGAGGAAGCCGGCGAGATAGCTGTACTCGGCGACGAGTCCGGCGCCCGCGGAGGAGATCGCGAACCCGAGGTTGATCGCCCAGTAGTTGAGGGAGAAGGCCCGCACCCGGTCCTCGGGCCGGACGATGTCCGCCATCATCGCCTGCACGGCAGGCCGGGAGGCGTTGCTCGTCATGCCGACGAGGCCGGCGACGGCGGCGATCGCCACCGGATGCTCCATGAAGCCGAGCAGGGCCACGGAAGCGGCGGTCGAGGTCTGGGCGATCAGCAGCGTGGGCCGCCGCCCCAGCCGGTCGGCCATCACCCCGGCGCCGAGCGACGAGACGACGCCGCCGAGCCCGTGCAGGGCGGCGACGAGTCCGGCGTACGAGGCGGAGTAGCCGCGCTCCAGTGTGAGGTACAGGGCCGTGTAGGTGGCGACGAAGGCGCCGAGCCGGTTGACCAGGGTGCTGGTCCACAGCCACCAGAACGCCCGGGGGAGACCCGAGACGCTCTCCTTCGCGGCCCGTCTGAGCGCGGCTATGGACATACGGGCATCCCCCCGGAGTGATGTAAGTGCCCCTGCAGCGATCAGCAACTTACAAGTGGGCCGCTCCGGATGGCCAGTGAATTGACGCCGGACGTCAATCGTCGGCCGTGCAGGGCGTCGATTAGGCTCGGCTCCATGGCCGACGCGACGTACAAGCTGATCCTCCTCCGCCACGGCGAGAGCGAGTGGAACGCGAAGAACCTGTTCACCGGCTGGGTGGACGTCAACCTCACCGAGAAGGGCGAGAAGGAGGCTGTCCGCGGCGGCGAGCTGCTCAAGGACGCCGGTCTGCTCCCCGACGTGGTGCACACCTCGCTCCAGAAGCGCGCCATCCGCACCGCCCAGCTCGGGCTGGAGGCCGCGGACCGCCACTGGATCCCGGTGCACCGCTCCTGGCGTCTGAACGAGCGCCACTACGGCGCCCTGCAGGGCAAGGACAAGGCGCAGACCCTCGCGGAGTTCGGCGAGGAGCAGTTCATGCTGTGGCGCCGCTCCTACGACGTCCCGCCGCCGCCGATCGACGACGACAACGAGTTCTCCCAGGCGCACGAACCCCGCTACGCGACGATCCCGCCGGAGCTGCGCCCGCGCACCGAGTGCCTCAAGGACGTCGTCGTCCGCATGCTCCCGTACTGGTACGACGCCATCGTCCCGGACCTGCTGACCGGCCGCACGGTCCTCGTCGCCGCCCACGGCAACAGCCTGCGCGCCCTGGTCAAGCACCTGGACGGCATCTCCGACGCGGACATCGCGGGCCTGAACATCCCGACGGGCATCCCGCTGGCCTACGACCTGGACGCCGACTTCAAGCCGCTCAACCCGGGCGGCACGTACCTCGACCCCGAGGCCGCGGCGGCGGCGATCGAGGCGGTCAAGAACCAGGGCAAGAAGAAGTAGTCGCTCACGAACAAGCCCCCTCCCCGCGGTCCTTCGCGGGGAGGGGGCTTTTCGGTGCCCGCGTGCCGCCCGCGTTTTCCAGCCGCGTCGCGATGCCGCCCGTGAGATCTCGAGGCGGTCCCGCTCCGGCCGATCGCGCACCTCTGCTCGCCCGCCCGAGCCCCGGAGGGCCCGCGACCGCTGCCTCGCCCGGATCCGTGAGCAGCACCTCCCGGGGGGCGTCGTCGCAGACCAGCGCGTGTTCGCCGGTCATGGTCGCCGTTCTCTTTGACAGGTCCCCGTAGGGGGAGGACGCTGGAAATGCCCTGAAAGTCTGATTAATTCTTCATGGTCGGAGGTGCATGGGAATGCGCCGCAGGATCGTAGCCGCGTTGTCGGCAGGAGCCGCAGGGCTCGCACTCGGCGTGATGCCGGCAACCGGGGCGTTCGCCGCGAGCCAGGTCACGGCTGATCGGGGTTGTTCCGACTGGAGGGGCGGGGGCTGCGGTTACTACGACGACTACCGCGACTACCGGCACCACGATCGGTACTACGACCGGTACTACGACGACTTCGACAGGAACTTCAACGACGTCGTGGTCATCCTCGTCGCCGTGAGGTGAGCACGGGCGGCAGCGCGCACGGCAGCGAACCGCCCCCGGGCGGGGGCGCGTTCGTCGCTGGCGTGCGCGCATGACCCTGCGCCTGGAGAAGATCCCGCCGGACAACGTGGAGGCCGCGCTGAAGCTGCGCGTGCGGCCCGAGCAGGACAAGAACGTCGAGCCGGTCGCGGTCTCGCTCGCCGAGGCGTACGCGTGGGGCGAGACGGCCTGGCCGCGGCTGATCGTCGACGGGGACCGGCTCGTCGGCTTCCTCATGGCGTTCCTCGACATCGCGTGGAACCCGGCCGGGGACCCCGAGGACCGGCGCAGCGGTCTGTGGCGGCTGAACATCGCGGCGGACGCGCAGGGCCGCGGGTACGGGCGCTTCGCCGTGGGCGCCGTCGGCGAGGAGATCAGGCGGCGCGGGCGGGATCGCCTCTTCACGACCTGGGAGCCGGGCGAGGCCGGACCCGGCGCGTTCTACCTGAAGCTCGGCTTCCGGACCACCGGCGAGACGAGCGGAGGCCAGACCGTCGGCGTGCTGGACCTGGCTCCCGCCTCCTGAGGAGCCGCGGGCCGGGGCTCGCGGAGCCGTCAGCCCCCGCGGTGCGGACGCTCACCTTCGCCATGGCGGGCCGAGGGGCCCCGTCCGCACGGACGGGGCCCCTCGGGCGCACGTTCGGTCAGCCGCACTGGCACGGCGCGCCCGACTGGCAGCCGCAACCGCAGCCCGAGCCGCAGCCGCAGGCACCGAGCAACGGGAGCCGGCGCGGCTCCTGGGGCACTTCGACGGACACGTCCTGGCGCGGGTCGGTCGTGGGGGAGTCGGCCATGGGATCCTCCTCAAAGGCGCACCTTTGACGCCTCTCCCCATTGCATGCCCAGTCGGCCCGGCGCATCAACGGCGCACGGAGGCCAAGTCGCCGCGAGCCGGTCCCGCCCGGCGCGTCGGACCCCGCGCCCCGATCCCGTACACCGTTCCGGTCTCCGGCCCCGACCCCGTAACCGCTCCGGTGCCCGGTCCCGCCCGCACGCGGGGTCTCGGCGCCACCGGATGCCGCCGGTCCGCCCGCTACGCGCCCTCGACCCTCGTCTCCGGCTGGAGTTCGTCCGCGTGCTCGCCCGTGACCAGGTACACGACACGCTTGGCGACGGCCACCGCGTGGTCGGCGTACCGCTCGTAGTAGCGCCCGAGCAGCGTGACGTCGACCGCGGTCTCGATGCCGTGCTTCCAGCGGTCGTCGATCAGGTGCGTGAAGAGCGTCCGGTGCAGCAGGTCCATCTCGTCGTCGTCCGTCTCCAGCTGGAGCGCCAGGTCGACGTCCTTGGTGATGATGACCTCCGCGGCCTTCGCCATCAGGCGCTGCGCGAGCTGCCCCATCTCCAGGATGGTCGCGTGCAGGTCACGCGGGACCGCCGAGTCCGGGAAGCGCAGCCGGGCCAGTTTGGCCACGTGCTGGGCCAGATCGCCGGAGCGCTCCAGGTCCGCGCTCATCCGCAGCGAGGTCACCACGATGCGGAGGTCCGTCGCGACCGGCTGCTGGCGCGCCAGCAGGGCTATCGCCCGGGCCTCCAGGTCGTGCTGGAGATCGTCGACCTTCTGGTCCGCGGCGATCACGCTCTCCGCGAGCTTGAGATCGGCGTCGAGCATGGCCGTGGTGGCGCGCCCGATCGCCGAGCCGACCAGCCTGGCCATCTCGACGAGGCCCTCGCCGATCGAGTCCAGTTCCTCGTGGTACGCGTCCCGCATGGGGTTCCCTCTCTTGAAAGCGTCAGGGGGTCCGGGTGGGGCTGAACCCCCACGCTCCCACGTTCCGTCCGCAACGCGTCCGGATCCACCCTCCCAAGTGAACCGCTCCCTTCCCCTTGGTGAACTCTGGGCGACGACTGTTCGAGGTGCCACTCGGACGGCTGGGAGAGCCGGGACGAGCGTGCATAACCTGGATGCATGGACGTGAACGCGGCGGTCGCCGCATTGGCCGCGATCGCCGGGGTGTGCACCGGCGTGATCGCCATGCTGGCGTTCCGCTGGAGCGAGCGCGACCAGGCGAGACCCACCCGCAGCTCCCTGCACACGGACGCCGTGCTGCCGCCCGGCGTCGACACGGTGCTCTCCGTGCTGCGCTCCTCGGCGGTCGTGCTCGACGAGAGCGACTCCGTCGTCAAGGCCAGCTCGGCCGCGTACGCGCTCGGCCTGGTCAGGGGCGGCAAGCTGGCCGTGGAACCCATGCTCCACATGGCCCGCGACACCCGCCGTGACGGCGAGATACGGCAGGTGGAACTCGATCTGCCGAGGCGCGGCACCGGACGCGGCGAGGCCCTTGCCGTCTCCGCCCGGGTCGCGCCGCTGGGCTCCCGCCTGGTGCTGCTGCTCGTCGAGGACCTCACCGAGGCCCGGCGCATCGAAGCGGTACGGCGCGACTTCGTCGCCAACGTGAGCCATGAGCTCAAGACGCCGGTGGGTGCGCTCTCGCTGCTCTCCGAGGCCGTCATGGACGCCTCCGACGACCCCGAGGCGGTCACCCGCTTCGCGGGCCGGATGCAGATCGAGGCGACCCGGCTGACCAACCTCGTGCAGGAGCTCATCGACCTCTCCCGGGTGCAGAACGACGACCCGCTCGAGGACGCCGAGCCCGTGCGCGTGGACGAACTGGTCGCCGAAGCCATCGACCGGTCCCGCCACACGGCGTCCACCAAGCAGATCACCATGGCCGTCGGCGGCACCACCCGGGCGGACGGCACCGCCGGCCTGCACGTCTGGGGCAATCGGGGCCAGCTGGCGGCGGCCCTCGGCAATCTCGTCGAGAACGCCGTCAACTACTCCCCGGCCCGCACCCGCGTCGGCATCGCCGCACGCCGCGTCACCGCCCCCGGCGGGGACCAGATCGAGATCGCCGTGACCGACCAGGGCATCGGCATCTCCGAGAAGGACCGCGAGCGGATCTTCGAGCGCTTCTACCGGGTCGACCCCGCCCGCTCCCGTGCGACCGGTGGCACCGGCCTGGGCCTGGCCATCGTCAAGCACGTGGCCGCCTCGCACGGCGGGGAGGTCACGGTCTGGAGCACCGAGGGCCAGGGCTCCACCTTCACCCTGCGGTTGCCGGAGGCCGGCTCCGTCAGGGACCGTACGCAGGTCCGGAGCGGCGAGGACGCCGACGCCGGACCGTACGACGCCGATCCGGCGTCCGACCCGAACCCCGATCCCGACTCCGACCCCGGTCCCGACTCCGACGCCGCTTCCGGTCACCGCGAAGCCCCCGGTGCGGAGGCGGACCGCCCGACGGAGTCGGACCCCGACTCCCCTTCCGGTCCTGATCCTCGGACCACACCACGCGAACCACTGCCTGCCCCGGAGGTCCTTCCGTGACCCGAGTGCTTGTCGTCGAGGACGAGGAGTCCTTCAGCGACGCTCTTTCCTACATGCTCCGCAAGGAGGGCTTCGAGGTCGCGGTCGCGACCACCGGGCCCGAGGGCCTCGACGAGTTCGAGCGCAACGGAGCCGACCTCGTCCTGCTCGACCTGATGCTGCCCGGACTGCCCGGCACCGAGGTCTGCCGGCAGCTGCGCGGCCGGTCCAACGTCCCGGTCATCATGGTCACGGCCAAGGACAGCGAGATCGACAAGGTCGTCGGCCTGGAGATAGGAGCCGACGACTACGTGACGAAGCCGTTCTCCTCGCGGGAGCTGGTCGCCCGCATCCGCGCGGTCCTGCGCCGCCGCGGCGAGCCGGAGGAGGTCGCCCCGGCGGCCCTCGAGGCCGGACCGGTCCGCATGGACGTCGACCGCCACGTCGTCACCGTGGCGGGCGGGAAGGTCGACCTGCCGCTGAAGGAGTTCGACCTCCTGGAGATGCTCCTGCGCAACGCGGGCCGCGTCCTGACCCGGATGCAGCTGATCGACCGCGTCTGGGGCGCCGACTACGTGGGCGACACCAAGACCCTCGACGTCCACGTCAAGCGCCTCCGCGCCAAGATCGAGCCCGACCCGGGCGCCCCGCGCTACCTGGTGACGGTGCGCGGTCTCGGCTACAAGTTCGAGCCGTAGACCGGCCCCGCCTCCCGGACAGGCCGAGTGCGTACGAAGGCGGCCCCGCCAGGACTTCCTGGCGGGGCCGCCTTCGCACGTGCGGTGCACGGCCGGCGCGCGGCGTGCGGAGCGGGGACGCCCCGGGTTCGCGTGCCGCGCCGCGCGGGCGTCAGTGGCCCGCGTTCTGGGACGCGGAGGCGGAGTCCGAGGGGGTCGTCTCGCCGCTGTGCTCGCCGCCCTCCGTCTCGCCGCTGTGCTCGCCGCTCTCGCCGTCCTCGGCCTCGTTGCCGTGGGCGCCCTCCGCCGGGGCCGAGCCCGTCGGGCTGGCGGCCGGGGACGAGGCCGGGGGCTGGGGCAGGCTGGACGGCCCGTAGTCGCGGTAGTAGTCGGCGGCCGGGACGACGAAGGCGTCGAGCGTGACGTCGCCGGTCTCGCTGAAGCGGAAGACGATCCGCTGGACGTCGCCGAGCTCGCCGGCCTCGCCGCTGTTCTCGATGACGCCGGAGGGGTTGCCCTTGCCGCCCAGGACGACCGAGCCGCCGGGCGCCAGCGTGATCGGGCCGGCACCCGTGGCGGGGGACAGCTTCACGGTCGACTTGGTGCCCGGCAGCGTGACGGAGTCGAGCGTCTGCTCCTTGGTGCCGTCGTTGAACAGGGTCGCCGACACGGCTGCCTGGCCCTGGACGCCGCGCTGCGGCTGGGTGATCACCGTGGCGTTCTGGATCTTGATGTCGCCCACCGAGGTCTCGGCGTTGTCCGGCCGGACGCCGAGGGTCTGGGCGTCGTTGCCCGCAGCGCATGCGGAGAGCGAGGCGATCGAGAACAGGAGGGCAGTGGCGGCGAGGGCGCCGCGTCGAAGGCTGCTGCTCACGGCGGCGGCATCTCCTAGGACGTACGGACGGGGTGAAGATCGGTCAGCGGGCTTAGGTTACCGACCCCTCGTCGGCGTCCCGCACCCGACCCGCCCCCGACACGGCCCCGGGCGCCCCGGCCGTGCTCCCGTGGCCGGATCCGAACCCCGCTCCCGTGCCGGATTTCATCCGTCGTTCACATAAGCAGCGTGATCAATTCCGAGGTCGTCGCGCATTCCTCGGGAAAACGCCGACGGCTCCCCGGCGGTCTTCCGGCGATCTCCGGATGATCAATTCGGGATTCCCTCTCGCGCGTCCCGCCGGACGGGTGACCGAGCCTCGAACGGAGTAGGCGAAGTAGACTGCTGAGAACCCGGCAAATCGGGACTTTCGGCCACTTGGACGGGGGTTGTGAGGTGCGTAACGCCCGTGTTTCCGGGCGCCCGTGCAGCCGCTCCCACCTGCGAATACCCCCTTCCGGAAGCTGTCCGCAGCACGTCCATGTTGCTGTTGTCAAGCCCCGAGATATGCCCTGACCTGCGAAAACGTCATTCAGAAGAAGCCGTTCTCGTGTTACCCTGGATAGCCACGGAAGGGGTACCTGTCACATGACGTTCAAGGTTGGCGACACCGTGGTCTATCCCCATCACGGGGCCGCGCTGATCGAGGCCATCGAAACTCGCCAGATCAAAGGCGTGGACAAGACCTACTTGGTGCTCAAGGTCGCCCAGGGCGACTTGACGGTTCGTGTGCCGGCGGACAATGCGGATCTCGTTGGCGTGCGCGACGTGGTCGGTCAGGACGGGCTGGACCGGGTCTTCGACGTGCTGCGCGCGCCGTACGCCGAGGAGCCGACGAACTGGTCCCGTCGCTACAAGGCAAATCTCGAGAAGCTCGCCTCCGGCGACGTCATCAAGGTCGCCGAAGTGGTGCGTGACCTGTGGCGCCGCGAGCGCGAGCGCGGTCTCTCCGCCGGAGAGAAGCGCATGCTGGCCAAGGCTCGCCAGATCCTGGTGAGCGAGCTGGCTCTCGCGGAGAACACCAACGAGGACAAGGCCGAGGCCCTGCTCGACGAGGTCCTCGCGTCCTGACGCGCGTCCTGCTGTGAGAAGCAGGGCCTGAGGCCGGCGGTGGTCCGGCGTCAGGCGCGTGTCCACGGTGCAGAACTGAATGCCGCGGTGCCCGCTGACCCAGCTGGAAGGTTGTGTCGCCGGGCACTGCGGCATGTCCACCGCACTGCCGGACGCCGCGCGCTGTGCCGATCCCCGCCGTGTCCCCCGTCCCCTGCCCTCCTGGTGCGCCGGGCCGGGCGGACAGCCGGCTCGACCGGTCGTCACGGAAGGGTCCGGTCGAGGGCGTCGCGCCCGGCACTCCCCAACCTTCGGTCGGGGTACGCCCAGGCCATACCCATATCGGCCGAGGGAACAAACCTGGCCATGTCAATTCCCCCCGGGCATGCCGAAAAAAGGGGCGGTTCCTTTTCCGGCTGCCGGCGGCTTACCGTGACCTTCCGCGACTTTGATCCCCGGAGTGGAACCGATGTCAGAACAGACGCGCACGGGCCGCACCGCCGTGGTGATTCCCGCGGCCGGCCGGGGCGTACGGCTCGGCCCGGGTGCCCCCAAGGCGCTCCGCGCGCTCAACGGCACCCCCATGCTGATCCACGCCGTACGCGCCATGGCGGCCTCGCGCGCCGTCTCGCTCGTCGTCGTGGTGGCGCCGCCGGACGGCGCCCCCGAGGTCAAGAACCTCCTCGACGCGCACGCCCTGCCCGAGCGGACCGACTACCTGGTCGTGCCGGGCGGTGACACCCGCCAGGAGTCCGTCCGCCTCGGCCTCGAAGCGCTGCCCGAGACGGTCGGCACCGTGCTCGTCCACGACGCCGCCCGCCCGCTCGTTCCCGTCGACACGGTCGACGCCGTGATCGCGGCCGTCCTCGACGGGGCGCCCGCCGTCGTCCCCGCCCTGCCGCTCGCCGACACCGTCAAGGAGGTCGAGCCGCGGGAGAAGGGCACGCCCGAGCCCGTCGTCGCCACCCCCGAGCGCGCCAGGCTGCGCGCCGTGCAGACCCCGCAGGGCTTCGACCGCGACACGCTCGTACGCGCCCACGAGACCGTCGCCGTCAGGGGTGAGGGCGCCACCGACGACGCGGGGATGGTCGAGCGCCTCGGCGCCCCGGTGGTGGTCGTGCCCGGCCACGAGGAGGCGTTCAAGGTGACCCGTCCGCTCGACCTGGTCCTCGCCGAGGCCGTGCTCGCCCGCAGGAGGGCCAACGATGGCTTCTGACACGACCGGGCCGGCCACGCCGCCCGCAGCGCACACCCCCGCCGTGCCGCTCGTCGGCATCGGCACCGACGTCCACGCCTTCGAGCAGGGCCGGGAGCTGTGGTGCGCGGGACTCCTCTGGGAGGACTCCGGCGGCTGGGGCCTCGCCGGCCACTCCGACGGCGACGTGGCCGCCCACGCCGCCTGCGACGCCCTGTTCTCCGCCGCGGGGGTCGGCGACCTCGGCGCCCACTTCGGGACCGGCCGGCCCGAGTGGTCCGGCGCCTCGGGGGTCACGCTGCTCGCCGAGGCGGCCAGGATCGTCCGCGCCGAGGGCTTCGAGATCGGCAACATCGCGGTGCAGGTCATCGGCGTGCGCCCGAAGATCGGCAAGCGCCGCGAGGAGGCGCAGAAGGCGCTGGGCGCCGCGGCCGGCGCCCCGGTGTCCGTGTCCGGCACGACGACCGACGGGCTCGGGCTGACCGGCAGGGCCGAAGGGCTGGCCGCGATCGCCACGGCGCTCGTGTTCCGCGCGTCCTGAGCCGTACGGGGCCGTCGGTGGGGTAGATGCGGTTGTGACGTGAACGAATTCCTGCGCACGCACCCCGCGCGCCGAAGTCCAGGGAGGACCGCACCGTGACCGCCGCACTCAGCGACAAGCTCAAGGACATCCTCGACGGCCCCGTGTTCGTCGACATCGCCACCGTCCAGCCCGACGGCAGCCCTCAGGTCTCCCCCGTCTGGGTCAAGCGCGACGGCGACGACCTGCTGATCTCCACGACCCTCGGCCGGCGCAAGGAGAAGAACCTCCGGCGCGACCCGCGGGCCACCGTCGTCGTCCAGCCCGTCGACGAGCCGTACGTCTACGCGGAGGTCCGCGGCACCGTGACCCTCACCGAGGAGGGCGGCCAGGAGCTGATCGACGAACTGTCGGTGAAGTACACCGGCAAGAGGTACGCGGAGTTCAACCCGGACTCGGGGAAGGACGCGCCGCGCGTGGTCGTCCGGATCACCCCGCGGAAGGTCGTCGGGCCGCTCGCCTGAACCGGCCGCGGACCGCGGCGCGGCTCACGGGTCACAATCGGTCCCCGCGTCCCAGAGGGGCGCGGGGCACTGCCGACGGCCCACTACTCTTGAGGCGTGACTATTCGGCTGTACGACACCAGCGCCCGGCAGATCCGCGACTTCGTCCCGCTCACGCCGGGCTGTGTCTCGATCTACCTGTGTGGCGCGACCGTGCAGTCCGCCCCGCACATCGGGCACATCCGGTCCGGGCTCAACTTCGACATCATGCGCCGCTGGTTCGAGTACCGCGGCTACGACGTCACGTTCGTCCGCAACGTGACCGACATCGACGACAAGATCATCACCAAGGCCGCCGACCAGGGGCGCCCCTGGTGGGCGATCGGGTACGAGAACGAGCGCGCGTTCACCGCGGGCTACGAGGCCCTCGGCTGCCTGCCGCCCAGCTACGAGCCGCGCGCCACCGGCCACATCACCGAGATGGTCGAGATGATGCGCGGCCTGATCGAGCGGGGCCACGCCTACGAGGCCGACGGCAACGTCTACTTCGACGTGCGGTCCTTCCCCGGCTACCTCGAACTCTCCAACCAGGACATCGACGACCTGCGCCAGCCCTCCGGCGACAACGAGACCGGCAAGCGCGACCCGCGCGACTTCGCCATGTGGAAGGCGGAGCGGCCCGGGGAGCCGTCGTGGGAGACCCCGTGGGGACGCGGCCGCCCCGGCTGGCACCTGGAGTGCTCGGCCATGGCGCACAAGTACCTGGGCTCCGCCTTCGACGTCCACGGCGGCGGGCTCGACCTGGTCTTCCCCCACCACGAGAACGAGATCGCGCAGGCCAAGGCCTACGGTGACGACTTCGCCTCCTACTGGGTGCACAACGCCTGGGTGACCATGAGCGGCGAGAAGATGTCGAAGTCGCTCGGGAACTCGGTCCTCGTGAGCGAGATGGTCAGGAACTGGCGGCCCATCGTCCTGCGCTACTACCTGGGCACCCCGCACTACCGTTCGATGATCGAGTACAGCGAGGAGGCGCTGCGCGAGGCCGAGTCGGCCTTCGCGCGGATCGAGGGCTTCATCCAGCGGGTCACCGAGAAGGCGGGGAAGACGGTGGCCCCCGCCGCCGAGGTGCCGCCCGCGTTCGCCGAGGCGATGGACGACGACCTGGGGGTCCCGCAGGCGCTCGCGATCGTCCACACCACCGTCCGGCAGGGCAATTCGGCGCTGGCCGCCGACGACAAGGAAGAGGCCGTCGCCCGGCTCGCCGAGGTGCGCGCCATGCTCGGCGTCCTCGGCCTCGACCCGCTCGACCCGCACTGGGCCGGCGAGTCCGACCGCGGCGAGGACCTGCACGGCGTGGTCGACACCCTCGTCCAGCTCGTCCTCCAGCAGCGCGAGTCGGCACGGGCCCGCAAGGACTGGGCCACCGCCGACGCGATCCGCGATCAGCTGAACCAGTCCGGGCTGGCCGTCGAGGACGGCCCCGACGGCCCGCGCTGGACACTCGCACCGCGCTGACCGGCGACAATGTGCCGCCCGGGGTTCCGGGCGGCACACTTTCCTACGTACGTACACACGCACAGGGACCCGAGCGGCACCGTCCGGGACCCACGAGGATTCAGGGAAACAGGTAGTCATGGCCGGGAACAGCCAGCGCAGGAACCGCCGTACGTCCAACAAGAAGGGCGCGACGGTCGGCAGCGGTGGCAAGCGGCGCCGCTCCCTCGAGGGCAAGGGCCCGACCCCGCCCGCGTCGGCACGCAAGGGCCATGTGAAGAACCGCATCGCCAACGCCAAGGCCAAGCAGGTCCAGCGGCGCCCGGTCGCCCGCCGGGGCGGCAAGGGCTCGTCCGAGATGGTCGTGGGCCGCAACCCGGTCTTCGAGGCGCTCCGCGACGGCGTACCCGCGACGACGCTGTACGTCCAGCAGTTCATCGACAACGACGAGCGGGTGCGCGAGGCGCTGCAGCTCGCCGGGCAGCGCGGCAACATCCACCTGATGGAGGCGCCGCGCGCCGAGCTGGACCGGATGACGAACGGCCTGAACCACCAGGGCCTCGTCCTCCAGGTCCCGCCGTACGAGTACGCCCACCCCGAGGACCTCGCGGCCGCCGCCTTCGACGACGGCGAGGACCCGCTGATCGTGGCCCTCGACGGCGTCACCGACCCGAGGAACCTCGGCGCGGTCGTCCGTTCCGTCGCGGCGTTCGGCGGCCACGGCGTGGTCGTGCCGGAGCGCCGGGCCGCGGGCATGACCGCCGGCGCCTGGAAGACCTCCGCCGGCACCGCCGCCCGTACACCGGTGGCCCGTGCCACCAATCTGACCCGGGCCCTGGAGGCCTACCAGAAGGCCGGCATCACGGTGGTCGGCCTCGCGGCGGACGGCGAGGTCGAGGTCGGCGAGCTGGAGGCCCTCGACGGCCCGGTCGTCATCGTCGTCGGCAGCGAGGGCAAGGGGCTCTCCCGACTCGTCGGCGAGACGTGCGACTTCCGGGTCCGGATCCCCATGCCGGGCGGGGCGGAGTCCCTCAACGCCGGTGTCGCGGCGGGCGTGGTCCTCTACGAGGCGGCGCGCCGCCGGGCCTGACGGAGGCGGGGACGCCTTCGGGGCCGTGCGTTCCGGAGGCGTCGGCGCACGTCGGGGGCGTGCCTGCGACGCACCTCCCGCGCCGGGCCGGAGGGCGGCGCCCGAGCCGGGAACGATCTTGACGGGTCTCGGACATTCCGGGGCCGTCAAGGCAGTGTCCTAAGGACAGGTCACTCGGTTAGATGAGTGTGGACACCAGAACGCCCCGGCCCGGGTTCGACGATCAGCTCCCCCTGAACACCCCCAAGGTGGACTGCGATCCGGCGCAGGTCATCGTGAACCACGCCAGCTTCCGGGTGAAGCTCGGCCCGAGTCCGACCAGGCGCCCTGTCCGGGGGATGGTCGACACCACCAGGATCCCCGCTCTCAGCGGTGCCGGTGCGCGTCCCGTGGCGCGGCGCCGGGCACCCGTCGTGTGGAGCGGGAAGTCCGCCCCGGGCGACCCCGGGGCCTCGGGGCTGCTGCAGGCCGTGCGCAGCGCGGGGTCCGTCACCCACCCCGGACGCGCACACGACGGCCGGCCCGCGTTCGACGACACCAGGGCCTTCGACGACACCAGGGCTTTCGACGGTGGTCACGGCCTCGACCTCGGCGCCGCCACGCAGGTCATCCCCCGGGTCGACGCGCCCTCCTCCCCGGACACCCTGCCCACGCCCGTCATCGGCGCCCAGCGCCGGGAGCCGCTGCTGCCCCCGATGCGGCAGGCGGAGGGTGCGTACGACGCCTACGAGCCGTACGGCGAGGAAGCCGAGGAGGCGACCGACTTCGCCGCGCACGGCGGACGCGGCGGCCGGCAGACCGCGACCGCCCCGTACGGCGGCGTGCGCCACGCCTACTACCCCGGCCGCCGGATGAACCTCGGCGTCGTCCTCCTCCCGCTCCGCGTCTTCCTCGGCTTCATCTCGATCTACGCCGGGATGGGCAAGCTCTGCGACCCCGTCTACTTCGACGGCGGGGAGCGCGGCTCCATGATCAAGTGGCTGGCGTCCCTGGAGCCCTGGGCCCTCGCCGAGCCGCTGCGCGACTTCGCCCTCGCCCACCCCGTCGGCGCGGGCCTCACCGTCGCGTTCCTCCAGGTCGTCGTCGGCGTGCTCACCGTCCTCGGCCTCTGGCAGCGCGTCGCGGCCGTCGTCGGCGCCTCGCTCTCCGCCGCCCTGATCATGACCGTCAGCTGGCGGACCGTCCCGGTGTACGACGCGCCCGACATCATGAACCTCGCGGCCTGGTCGCCGCTGATCATCGCCGGCGCCCCCGTCTACTCCGTCGACGGCCGTCTGGCGGGCGAAGCCTGGCGCAAGCTCGGCCCGCGCTCCGAACTGTGGGAGCTGCGACGCCGTGTGCTGCGGCGCGGCGGCATCCTCGCCGCGGTGGTGGTCGGTCTGACGCTGCTGGTCGGCTCGGTCCTCGGCGGTGCCGTGCGGTCCACGGAACTCGTGACCGTCCCCGGCCCCGACGTCGACCCGACCAACCACCTCCCGGGTGCGGCGCTCCCCAGCGAGTCCGGCCGGCGCAGCCCGACCCGCGAGGCCGAGCGGAGCGCCCAGCCCTCCAGGAGTGAGTCGAGCAGCCCCGCCGCGGAGCGGGCCGAGCCGTCCGAGACGGCCGGTGAGACCGGGAGCGCCGGCGAGGCGGGCCGGCCGAGCGAGTCCCGGGGCACCGACGGGGAGCAGGCTCCGGTCCAGTCCGAGCCCGTGAACCCGCCGTCCGGCAGCTCGGGCCCCTCCTCCTCCGGAACCGGCGACTCGGGGGGTACGGACGGCGGCACGGGAGGCTCGGTCGGCGGCTCCGACGGCGGAGGCGGCACCGGCGGTACGGGTGGCGGCAACGGCGGCGGCAGCGGCGGCAACCGGAACCCGATCGGCGGTCTCCTCGGCTAGAGCGTGTCTCTTTGATCGGTGGTCAGTTGATCGGATGTGTCTATCCGATTAGTGATCACTGATGTGATGTGGGACCGGATCGAGCCGTTGATGCCGGCCGATCCGTTCCGAGGTCGACGGTGAGCCGATCACCACCGCACCTTGGAGGCCATCGCGCAACCTCACAGTGCAATACACCTAAGGCGTGTTTTAGAACTGCTCCTTTGCCCATGCTCCGCGCCGGGATGATCCCGGTGTGGGGCGTGGGGATCTCTCTGATGGCCAGTGGGCTGTGCTGGAGCCGTTGTTGCCCGTTGCACGGGTGGGCAGACCGTCGTTGTGTCGACGGAGGCTGATCGACGGAATCCGGTGGCGGGTGCGTACCGGTGCACCGTGGCGGGATCTGCCGGCAGAGTACGGGCCGTGGCAGACGGTTTATGGGCTCTTTCGCGGCGGGCAGCGCGAGAGCGTCTGGGCAACGGTGCTGACCGGATTGCAGGCTCGGGCCGACGCGGCCGGGCTCATCACCTGGGAGGTGAATGTCGACTCCACGATCTGCCGGGCTCACCAGCACGCGGCCGGTGCCCGCCGCGACGGCAAGGAACAGAAGGAACCGCCCGGTGGCACCCGCACCGAGCCGGATGACCACGGCCTGGGGCGCTCCCGCGGCGGCTGGACGACCAAGATCCATCTCGCCTGCGTACAGGGCCAGAGGCCGTTATCTTTGCTGATCACCGCCGGTCAGCGCGGCGACAGCCCCCAATTCGTCGCGGTCCTGGAAGCTATCCGTGTGCCCCGGCAGGGGCGGGGGCGTCCTCGCAGACGCCCGCTCCGGGTCCGCGCAGACAGGGCCTACTCCTCGCGAGCCAACCGCGCCTATCTACGCAAGCGCGGCATCCGCTGCACCATCCCCGAACCGGCCGACCAAGCGGGCCACCGCAGGCGCCGTGGCTCGGTCGGCGGGCGGCCTCCAGCTTTCGACCGCGAGGACTACAAGGCCCGGCACGCAGTCGAGTGCGGCATCAACGGGCTCAAGCGGAACCGGGCCGTGGCCACCCGGTTCGACAAGCTCGCCGTGCGCTTCGAGGCCAACGTCCACATCGCCGCGATCCACGAATGGCTCTGACACGGACCCGGCGATGTCACCCATACATGCCATGCTGCCTCGCAGTGTCAGCCCGGCGCGTCGACAACCTGAGAGGGACAGATGGGGGCCACGTACTACTGCGCGGACAGCGAGAACGGCGTCCACGTCGACGACCCGTCCGAGGACGTGCTGTTCATGCTGATCGATGAGCTCGACGGCTCGGACAACACCTTCGTCATCGTCCAGCCCGACGAAGACGACCCGGCCTGGTTCGCCTCCGTGGCCGTCCTGGACGAAGGCGGCTACGAGGTGGTCCTGCGCGACGCCACCCGCCGCGAGCACGAAGTGACTACCGAATCTGACATCGGCCACATCGCCAGTGACCTCACCCACTGGCTGGCCGTCCGCGACTTCCCAGGAGGGCCAGCCAGGCAGATCAACGAGTTCTAAAACACGCCTTAGGTGACACGGCCCCGGACCGGCCGCTGACGCGGAGGGGCGGTCATCGAGCGCGCGTCGGCGCAATCTTGACGAGGGCACGGTGTCGTACGGGATGAAGGCGATCCGCTCGTCACCGCCTGGGTCGTCGAGGACGGCCATCGTGACCCCGACTCAGGCGGTGACGAGCGCCGCCGACTCGGGGTCCGTACCGCTCATGAGTCCGAACGGCCCGTACCGCCGGGCCGAAGGGGCTCAGCCGCCTGACGCAGACGGTGCCGGGGTCTTGGCAGACCAGAAGTCGGAGCGGATGTAGGGGAACCCGTCCGCCGCGGGGGAGCTCGGGTCGAGCGGCTCCCGGGGGGCCTCGGTGACCTCGGACTCGGTCACGCAGGGCGAGGTGACGTCGATGCTGGCCTGACCCTTGTATCCGAACTCCAGGACGACCCGGAAACCCTCCGGGGTCGTTGCGAAGATCGCCGGGTTCTCCTTGTGTTTGCGGACCGACGTGATCTCGTACCCGTCCTTCTTCCACTTGCGCTCGACGACCCCGAGGAAGTTGCCGCGCCGCTCGTCCGAGATGATCGTCATCACGTAGCGTCGGCGGGTGATGCTCCCGGTCCCGGTGCTGTCGTTTTTGAAGTCGGTGCAGATGGAGTCGCTCGACGGACCGCGCTCAGTTTCGACACTCGGCTTGACGGCCCCGAAGATGCCATCGAGGATCTGTTCGGCCCGGTCCCCGGCTTCCTGCATATTCATGTTCGTAGGTGCCTTTCCCTTCGGTTGCGCATCCCCGTCGCCGATCAGCCCGCAGCCGGACACGACGGCGAGGACGAGTGCCACTGCGAGAATGCGGTGCTTCATCGGTGCTCCTGCGAGGTGAGCAAGTCGGGCCGTCCCGCGACGACGGCGGCCACGTTGGCGGCGGACTCGGGGTCCTTTTCGGGGTTGAAGTAGTTGGAATGAGCTGGCGTCGGGCCCTCACCGTCGATGATCGGCCGTGGTCCGTCATCGACCTTGAACCGGTTCGCGCCGAAGGCTTCGCTGGCAGGGTCCTTGCCGAACCAGATGTCGTCGTCACCTTGGTCGGCGATGTCCGCGGCCAGGTACGACAGCAGCGGGCCGCCGCCCATGAAGACGCCCCCGGCGGTCGCTTCCTGTTTCGACGGCAGTTTGCTCACCGGGTCGTTCTCGGCCGCGCCCACGAACACGTGGTTCTTGCCGACACCCAGGTCCTCCGCCTTGTCTACGCCGACGCCAGGGCTGCCGAGCAGAACGATGTCGTCCGCGCCTGGGATCCCGCCCCCTTCCTGGGTGGCGGCGCCGACCAGGCGTGAGCCGTACGAGTGTCCGATCGCCGTCAGATGCGGGTCACCGTGATCATTGGTGGCGCCCAGGCCCCTCATGAACGAGTTGTATGCGGGAGCTCCCCGTTCGGCCCGGTCGGCGGACATTACGTCGGTGTTGGAGAGCAAGGTCTCGGCATCCACTCCGCCGAGTTGGGGCGGGTCGTATCCGAGCCAGACGATAGAGGCACTGGATACGTCATGTTTGCGGGCCCCGACGGCGGTGTCGTGCGCCCGCTTGAGGTCGTTCCGGGCGAAGTCGTCGTCGAGTGCCGTGCCCAGGCCCGGTACGTATGCAGATACGTTCCGGGACGTGTCCGGGTTGCCGTAGGCCACGATCGCCCGGCCGGTACCCTCGTCGGCGATGCCCAGCAGATACATTGGCGGCTCCCTTCGGTCGGTGAGCCGGGCGGCTGCGTTCAGTTCCAGTTGGTTCTGGATCTCCTTCAGGCCGCCCAGCCGGGCCTTGGCCGCCTCGCCGTCCTCACCCGAGAACTTCGCGATCAGCAGCTGCAGGTTTTCCCGGTTCGCCTCGTCGCGGGTCAGGGCCGGAATGCCGTCGAGGTTGCCGATGACGTCCGGGTAGCTCGCGAGATACTCCTCGCGCTGAACCTCGGTGAGTCCGTCCCACCACTTCTTGCGGTCGGCCGGGGATTTGTCGAGCGGGATCTCGCGCTTGATCTGGTCGCCGGCGGCCTCGCGCACCGCTTCCATGTCGGCTGCCGCGTCGGCCCAGGTCTTCGCGTCGACGGTGAGCCCCGGCGCCGCCTTGAGTTTGTCGAGCGTCCTCTGGTAGCGCGCGTCGGTCTCCCGCGCATCGCGCAGTGCGTTCGCGATGCGGTCGGCAATGTCCTGGGCCTTGGCGTGGTGGGGGTTCGGGTTGATCAGGCCCGGCGCCTGGTAGCCGCTGCCGGGGTTGAGGAGACCGTTGTTGTTGGCGGGCGCGTAGAGGCCGGACCTGCCCACGGCCGTGCCGCCCGGGACCGGCTGCCCCGTCAGCTCGTTCTTGCCGCCGGTCGGGTAGTCGATGCTGCCGTTCTCGTGGACCGTGTACGACTGGGCCTCGGCGTCGGCGAGCGCCTCCTTGAGACGACGCTGCGGGGAAGCGAGTTCGGCTGCCAGCCCACTCACCGCAGTGCGTATCAGACCGCACTCGGTCTTGATGTAGTCGTAGTTGCGGTTGAGTTGCTTGAGGCGCTTCACCGCGGCCTCGGCGGACTCGCTCTCCTGCGTCTTCGACAGGGCACCGCTCATGTCCCCGGTGACGCGTTCATCGGCCGCGTCCGCATGTCGTGAAACGGCGCCCCAACTGTCGGCGGCGTCGTCCAGCTCACCGAGCTTCAGATCTCGCAGCTGCTGCCAGGTTAGCGACGACATCACTTGGCGTCACCGCCGTGGGGGACCCTCACCCCGTTCGACTTGGTCCCGACCTCTTTGTCGACCCCGCCGAGTTCCTTGGCTACCTGCCGCAGCGTGGGCTCCAGGCCTTCGCACTCGTCCCGTACTGCACCCAGGCGGGTCTCCCAGGAGCTCACCACGCTCTTCAGCGAGCCGAGGCTGGCGAGTCCGGTCAGGCCGCCCGCCATCCCCGCATGGCCCGCCGTCAGGTCCGCCTTGACCTTGTCGGTGCTGGTCCTGAGGCTGCTGGCGGTTGCCGCAGCGCGGTTCCACGGCTGTGCCGAGTGCTTCAGCCGGGGCCTGCCAGAAGAGGGGGTGCCACCGCCGCGATCGGCCGGGAACTGGTTGAGCTGCATTCCTGTCGAGTGCCGCTCGGCCGCGGATGCCTTGAGCTGCTCCCACTCGTCCCACGCCACGTGTGGTCTCCTCCCCCGTATATATGCGTTGCTCGCCCAGACCATCCGGGATCACCGGGGCAGGTTACCGAACTGCCCGTGGACATTCTCTCGGCGGCGGCGCTGGGGCCAATGAGTACGCGTACTCAAGCGATCCGGGCGTTGAGCACCAGTTATCGGCGCTGAGCCAGCGGTCACACCCTTTCTGTTCGGCGTCGTCGGCCTTGCTCAGGGGCTCGAGCATCCGGTTCGCGGCTGACCGGAGGCGAGAGCGATGGTCTGGAAGTGCTGGGGCAACAGCTCGTCATCATCCGCGGGTGACATTTACCCGTCCCCGGTACGCACCCGACGGGAGATCGGGTCCGAACCATCCGTACCGCTGCACCGTGGGTCACCACTGGGCCGAGAGGGTTAGGCCGCCGGATGGACCAGAAGTCGGAGCGGATGTGGGGCAGTCCATCCACTGCGGGCGAGCTCGGATCGGCCGGCTCCCCGGGGGGGCTCGGTGACGCTTGTCGGGGTTGACGTTTCAGCCGGCCTGACGCCCCGTTCTTCACGGACGCCGGGCGTGCGGCCCCCGCCCTCACCGAGGCGGTCACCCGCAACGTCAACGCGGCGGAGCCAGTGCCGGACGAGACCTGGAACGACGCCGTGGCGCACGACGACGCGCAACAACTCAGCGCGCTGCTCCACGCGATCGCCCCCGGTGGGTGTCCGGAACCCCCTGGAAGCGGCGACGCGGCTGGTCGCGGGCTCCTCGGCGCCTGACTGACCAGGCACCGGTTCCCATGGGCCGGGCCCAGGCCGGGGTCACTCCGCCCAACGGAAACGTCGTCGAGGCAGTGGGGCGCGACGGTGAGGGGACCGCGGCCGCGGCGCGTGCGTCTCAGGGCGTCCGGGAGGTGAGTTCCCTCGCGGCCTCGGTGAGGTCCTTGGCCGTGTCGATCGCCCGCCAGTACGCCCCCTGCGGCAGCGGGAACCCGGCCAGCGAGCGCTCCCGCGCCAGCCGGGGGAAGGTGGTCCGCTCATGGTCGCCTCGGTCGGGCAGCAGATCCGCGAAGGCCGCCGAGAACACGTACACACCGGCGTTGATCAGATACGGCGACGGCGGCGACTCGATGAAGTCGAGGACATGACCGAACTCGTCCGTCTCCACGGCACCCCACGGAATGCGGGGGCGGGCCAGGGCGAGCGTGGCGGTGGCGTCGCGCTCCGCGTGGAACTCGGCCATCTCGCGCAGCGAGAAACGGGTCCAGATGTCGCCGTTCGTCGCGTACCACGGCTCGTCCGGGTGCGGGAGGCTCTTGGCGGCGTGCTTCAGGCCGCCGCCGCGGCCCAGCGGCTCCGTCTCGACCACGGTCGTGACGCGCAGCGGCAGCACGGCGGAGTCGAGCCACTCCTGCAGCACTTCGGCGAGATGCCCGCACGAGACGACGACGTCCGTCACGCCCTCGGCGGCGAGCCAGGAAAGCTGATGGCCGATGATCGGGGTCCCCGTTCCGGGGATCTCGACCATCGGCTTGGGGCGGTCGTCGGTGTACGGGCGCAGCCGGGAGCCCTGGCCGCCCGCCAGGACCACGGCCTGGGTCGGATGGGTCTGCATACGGGCACGATATGCGGTGCCCCTCTCGCGGGTCGTCCGGCCCCGTCCCGCCGGCCGCTGCCGGCCGGCCGGGACGTCAGCTGCCCTGCGCCTGCTGCGAGACGCCGGCGGCGAAGGACGTGTCGCACACGGGGCGGGAGAACGACTGGGCGCGCGTGGGCCCGTAGCGGGCGACGGCGGCACGGCCCAGGTCGCGGGCGATCGTCATGCAGTGCCGCGCCAGTGACGGACGGCCCTCGACCGCGCGCTGGAGGTTCGTGAGCGCGACGCCCGGATCCTTCTGCTGCAGGTCCGTGAGGAGCTTCTCGCGGAGGACGTCGTGCGGGGCTCGGGACGTGGCGCGGACCGACACGTTCTCCGAGGACGCGGTGAGCATCTGGGACTCGGTGCTGCGGTTCGCCCACGGGACGCTGGTGACCGCCAGGGTTCCGGAGAGCACCAGGACGACGGGCAGGACGAGGGCGAGAGTACGGCCGATACGGCGGGCTGCTGTCTGGGTCACGGAGGCGAGCGTAGCGGCCGGTAGTGACATGGAGACATTTAGTCACTCCCGCGAGGGATGGTTCGAGGGAATTATTCGAATCGCAGGTTGACGCCGGTGTGTGAATTGCCCGGTTTGGCGGGGTATTTGGAGGCACATGGCAGCGGCCCCCTCGCGGAAGGCGAGGGGGCCGCTGCCATGTGGCGTCGTACGTCGGGCGCTCAGTCGCTGAGGCGCTCGCCCGTCGACGTCGAGAAGACGTGCGTCTCGCCCGGCCGCGGCACGACGTGCAGCTCCGCGCCCTTGTCCGGCACGGACCGGCCGTTGACCCGGACCACCAGGTCCTTCTTCTCGCCGCCGACCTCGGCGGTGCCGTACACGTAGCCGTCCGCGCCGAGCTCCTCGACGACGTTCACGGTCACGGCGAGGCCCGCCGGCGCGTCCTCGCTGTCCTTGGACAGCGACTGGGCGGCGCCGCCGTTCAGCTCCACCACGTCGAAGTGCTCGGGGCGCACGCCGACCGTGACGGTGCGGTCGCCGCGGGCCGCGGCCGCCGACAGCGCCTCGCGGCTCACCGGGACGACGCTGTTGCCGAACTTCACACCGCCGTCGGTGATCGGCACCTCGACCAGGTTCATGGCGGGGGAGCCGATGAAGCCGGCGACGAAGAGGTTCGCCGGGCGGTCGTACATGTTCCGCGGCGAGTCGACCTGCTGCAGCAGACCGTCCTTGAGCACGGCGACCCGGTCGCCCATCGTCATGGCCTCGACCTGGTCGTGCGTGACGTACACGGTGGTGATGCCGAGGCGGCGCTGGAGGCTCGCGATCTGCGTACGGGTCGAGACGCGGAGCTTGGCGTCGAGGTTCGACAGCGGCTCGTCCATGAGGAACACCTGCGGCTCGCGCACGATGGCCCGACCCATCGCCACACGCTGCCGCTGACCGCCGGAGAGCGCCTTCGGCTTGCGGTCGAGGTACTCGGTCAGGTCGAGGATCTTCGCGGCCTCCTCGACCTTCTGCCGGATGGTGGCCTTGTTGACGCCGGCGATCTTGAGCGCGAAGCCCATGTTGTCCGCGACGGTCATGTGCGGGTAGAGCGCGTAGTTCTGGAACACCATGGCGATGTCCCGGTCCTTCGGCGGGAGGTGGGTGACGTCGCGGTCACCGATGCGGATCGCTCCGCCGTTGACGTCCTCGAGCCCGGCGAGCATGCGCAGCGAGGTGGACTTGCCGCAGCCGGAGGGGCCGACGAGGACGAGGAACTCGCCGTCCTCGATCTCGATGTCGAGGCCGTCGACCGCGGGCTTGGTGGAGCCCGGGTAGATCCGGGTTGCCTTGTCGAACGTGACAGTGGCCATGGTGATGTGTCCCTTCACCGGCAGGAACGTGCCGGACGATCCGAGTAAAGGAAGGATGGGTCTAGTCCACCGAAGTGAACTTCGGGTGACGGTACCTTGCGGGAGCCGTTCTGTCAGCAGTTCCGGGGGCCGGAATTCCCGGCGGGGGCGCGCGCTGATCCGGTTACACTCGTGCGCAGTGCCTCCTTAGCTCAGCTGGCCAGAGCAACGCACTTGTAATGCGTAGGTCGTCGGTTCGAATCCGACAGGGGGCTCGATGCGATGGCCCCGCCCTTCCCGAGGCGGGGCCATCCTCGTCCGCACGCCGTGTCGTCCCGTCGTCCGACTCCGGGTTGAAGGTGCTGTGTTCCCTCTGACCGTGCGAAGAACCTTTGCCCTCCTGGCTCTGACCGGTGCCGTCGTCGGCACCGGATTTTTTGTGCCCACCGCGGCTCAGGCCGCGGGCTGCGCCAGTCCCCGGCTGGCGAGCGTCACCGCCCCCGCGACCCCGGTCGTCGGGGGGACCGCCGCGGTGGTCCGTGCCGACCTCACCTGCGCACCGAGGGCCGACGTCACGCTCGCGGTGTCGTCCGGCGGCTCGGTGGCCGCTCCCCCCAGGACCGTGCGGGTCAAGGCCGGACGGATCGGCGTCGCCTTCTCCGTACCGACGAAGCCGGTCGCCCGGCTCACCGCCGTTCTGATCAACGCCCAACTCGGCGGCGGACTCGTCCGGAGCGGCACGCTGCGGCTGCTGCCCCCGTGCCCCGCCCCGCAGGCGGCCGCGGTCAGCCTTTCGTCGGCCACCGCCCACAGCGGGGACCGGCTGACCGGCACGGTCCGGCTGAGCTGCGCGCCGACGGGCGGGCCGGCGACCGTCAGACTGAGTGCGGCTCCGGCCTCCGCGTTGACCGTGCCCGCGACGGTCCAGGTGCCCCTCGGCAGCAAGGAGGCGGCCTTCACCGTGGACGCCGCGGCCGTGTCCGGCCGCACCCAGGCCGTGCTCACGGCCGCCGTCGGCGGCCGTGCCGCGAGTGGGTCCCTCCGGGTCGACCCCGGGCTGAAGAACTTCGGCGGGACCACCTGGGCCGTGGGCGGCCGAGGGCTGGGCGTCTGGACCAATCTGACGGGGAGCGCCCCCGAGGGCGGTACGACCGTGGCGCTCAGCAGTTCCAGCTCGCTGGTGAAGGTGCCGGCGACCACGAGCGTGCCGAGCGGTGGACTGGGGAGCACCTTCAGCGTCGACACGCTGCCGGTGCAGAAGGAGACCCCGGTCACGCTCACTGCGAAGATCGGGACGGTCAGCAGGTCGTTCACGGCGGTTCTGGCGCCGGAGCCGTTCGACCCCGGATCCTGGGATCTCGCCGGGCCGTACGCGCTTCTGGTCGGCACCAGTCACGAGTACACCGTGACGATCGCCAACCCGGCGCCGGCCGGCGGACTCCGGGTGTCCCTCACGGACGAGAACGGGGTGCCGTGGGTGCATCTGCCGGGTGAGGTCGTCATTCCCGCGGGCTCCACGTCGGCGACCTTCGCGGTGGACGTCGACGAGGACGCCCCGACCGGCTGGTACGACGGTCCGTCGATCACCGCGTCGATCTTCGACGCGGCGCAGCGGACCGTCCAACCCGCGATCATCCCCCGGGTGGAGAGCGTGACCGGGCTGCCGGAGACGGTCGAGGGAGGCACTTCGTTCGAGGTGACCGTCAACTTCACCTCGGGCAGCGAACGGGGACTCTCGGTGAACGTCGTCTCGGACGACGCGGCCGTGCGTGTCCCGGCCGCCGATGAGTGGGGCAACGTCGGCAGCTCCGGCGAGACGTCCGTCCTCACCTTCACCGTGACGACGGAGCCGGTGGCGGTCGACACTCCGGTGAAGCTGCGGTTGTCCTACCCCGGGCGGGATCTGACGATTCCGCTGCTGGTGACGGCGCCGGGAGCCTGATCCGTACGCCTGATCCCGCGATCGTGAACGGCCCGTTGCGCACCTGCCACGGGCCGTTCGCCGTCCGGACGGGCCGGACGCGTTCAGTGGCGGCCGGAGATCCGGTTCGCCAGCGTGGCGATGCGTGCCGTCTCCGCCGTGTGGTGGGTGAGTTCGTGGCGGTCGGCGCGGCGGTAGGCGGCGTAGAGGGCGCGGACGCCGAGCCAGCGGAAGGGCTCGGGTTCCCATGTGCGGACCTTGTGGCCGACCCAGGGGAGCGCGGTGAGTTCGGTCGGGCCGGCCTGGCCGGAGTCCTGCTGGATGAGGTCCCGGAGGGTGCGTGCGGCGAGGTTGGCGGTGGCCACGCCGGAGCCGACGTAGCCGCCCGCCCAGCCGAGACCGGAGGAGCGGTCCAGGGTGACCGTGGCGCACCAGTCGCGGGGCACGCCGAGGACGCCGGACCAGGCGTGGGTGATCTCCGTGCCGGTGAGCTGGGGAAAGAACCGGACGAGGACCGCCCGGAGGGCGTCGACCGTGGCCGCCTGGGTGCTGCCGTCGTTGTCCGTGCGGGAGCCGAAGCGGTACGGGACGCCGCGGCCGCCGAGCGCGATGCGGTCGTCGGCGGTGCGCTGGGCGTACATGTAGGCGTGGGCCATGTCGCCGAGGGTCTCGCGGCCGGACCAGCCGATCTCCTCCCAGACCTCCTCCGGGAGCGGCGCGGTGGCGATCATGGAGGAGTTCATGGGCAGCCAGGTCCGGCGCTGGCCGGCCAGGGAGGCGGTGAAGCCCTCGGTGCAGCGCAGGACGTAGGGCGCGCGGACGGTGCCGTACGGAGTGACCGCGTGCTTGGGCCTGATCTCCGTGACGGGGGTGGACTCGTGGACGGTGACGCCGAGTGCCTCGACCGCGGTTGCGAGTCCTTTGAGCAGCCTGACGGGGTGCAGACGGGCGCCGTGCGGGGTCCAGCTGGAGCCGACCGCTCCGGCGACGCGGACGCGCTCGGCGGTCTCCCGCGCGCCGTACAGTTCGCGGTCCTTCTCGCCGAAGGAGACCTCGGTGGCGTGGAACGCCTTGAGGCGGGCGAGCTGGGCGGGCGTGTAGGCGACCTCGAGGACGCCGCCCTGGTGGACACCGGCGTCGATGCCCTCCTCCGCGGCGGTGCGGACCACTTCGTCGACGGTGTCGTTCATGGCCTGCTGGAGGCGTACGGCGGCGTCGTGGCCGTGGAGACGGGCGTAGCGGTCGCGGCCCGCGATGCCGTTGTACAGCCAGCCGCCGTTGCGTCCGGAGGCGCCGTAGCCGCAGAACCTGGCCTCGAGCACGGTGATGTTGAGGAAGGGGACGGCCTTCTTGAGGTAGTACGCCGTCCACAGCCCTGTGTATCCGCCGCCGACGATGCACACGTCGGCGGTCGAGTCGCCCGGCAGGGGTTCGCGCGGCGCGGGTATGCCGTCGTCCGTGTACCAGAAGGAGATGCCGCCGTTGATCGTGCTCGTCATGGGGCTGTTCGTACACCGGTGGCTGTCGGACTGTCCAGGTGGGCCGGGGCGGGCGGTCCTACGATCCACGCGTGATCGAGATTCCCGGCGAACTGGTCGAGTCGCAGCTCCGGTACAACGGCGAGGCGGGTCGGGCGTTCGTCGCGGCGCTGCCGCGTCTGGCGGAGGAGTTCACGCAGCGGTGGGGGCTGGTGGTCACCGGGCGTCCGATGAACGGGGTGGCGTCGCTGGTGCTGCCGGTCGCGCGCGTGGCGGACGGCTCGCGCGCGGCGCTGAAGATGCAACTGGCTGACGAGGAGACGGTCGGTGAGCCGCTGGGCCTGCGGATCTGGGCGGGGGCCGGGGCGGTACGGCTGCTGGAACACGACGCGGCGACGGGGACGATGCTCCTGGAATGGCTCGGCGTCCCCGGGGACGGGGGTCGGAGCGGGGGCGGGGAGCGGCGTCATCTGTCGGACGTGGCGGACGAGGCGGAGGCGGTCGAGGTGCTGGCGGATCTGCTGGCGCGGCTGACGGCCGTGCCCGCGCCCGCCGGGGGACTGCGGCGGCTCGGGGACATCGCGGCGGGGATGCTGGAGCGGCTGCCGGGGGTGCTGGCGGGCCTGGCGGACGAGGAGGACCGCCGGCTGCTGAGGGACTGCGCGGCCGCGGTGCGCGAGGTGATGGCCGAGCCCGGGGACCGGCTGCTGCACTGGGACCTGCACTACGACAACGTGCTGGCCGCCGAGCGGGAGCCGTGGCTCGCGATCGACCCGAAGCCGCTGGCCGGCGATCCGGGGTTCGACCTCATGCCCGCCCTCGACAACCGGTTCGACGCCGGCACGACGCTCCGCCGCTTCGACCTGCTGACCGAGCGGCTGGGCCTCGACCGGGAGCGGGCACGGGCGTGGACGCTGGGGAGGGTGCTGCAGAACGGGCTGTGGGACGTCGAGGACGGGGGAACGCGCCTGCGGTCCGAGCAGGTGTCGATCGCCCGGATCCTGCGGGGGCGGTGAACGGGTGAGCGGGGTGAACCGACGCGGGGAACGAGGCCGGTGAAGCGGGGCGGTGGCCTGCTTGCGGGGAACGGGGCCGGTGAACCGACGCGGGGAACGGGGTGTTGGACCGGGGCGGTGGCCTGCTTGCGGGGAACGGGGCGGTGAACCGGGGCCGTGAACGGGGTGTTGGACCGGGGCGGTGGCCTGCTTGCGGGGAACGGGGCGGTGAACCGGGGCCGTGAACGCGCGGCGGCGCGGTCGGCCCCGGCCGGTCACGGGATCAGGACGACCTTGCCGATCGTGCCGCGCGTCTCCATCGCGCGATGGGCGGCCGCCGCCTCGGCGAGCGGGAAGCGGTGGACGGCGGGCCGCAGCCGGCCCGCCGCGGCCTCGGCCAGGGAGCGGGTCTCGAGGGCGCGCAGACCTCCGGCCTTCTCGAGCATGGCGGGGCCGAGGACCGACTCGGACGTGATGCCCCGTTCGGAGAGCTCCTCGTCGGTGAAGGTGAGGGCGGATCCGTCGCGGATGCCCTGGCTGGACCAGCCGAACACGATGTGCCGGCCGCCCTTGCCGAGCAGGTCCACGGCGGCGCGGCCGGTGTCACCGCCGACCGAGTCGTAGACGACGGTGGCGGCCCTTTCGCCCAGGTACGCGCGGACCTCGGCTGGCCAGTCGGGGAGCGTGTAGTCGACGGCGAGATCGGCGCCGTTGGCGGTGACGCGGGCGACCTTCGCGGGGCCGCCGGCGAGGCCGACGACCGTGGCGCCCGCGTTCTTGGCGTACTGGACGAGGAGGGTGCCGATGCCCCCGGCCGCTGCGGGGACGACCACGACGGAGTCGGGGCCGAGGTCGGTGTACTGGAGGATGCCGAGGGCGGTACGACCGGTCCCGATCATGGCGACGGCCTCCGCCTCGTCCAGCCCGTCGGCGATCTCGTGGAGCCGGTCGGCCCCGGTGACGGCGAGCTCCGCGTAGCCGCCGGGCGCCAGGCCGAGGTGCGCGACGACGCGCTTGCCGAGCCAGCTCTCGTCCGTGCCCTCGCCGACGCGGTCGACCGTCCCGGCGACCTCGCGGCCGGGGACGGTGGGCAGGGCGGCGGGCCCGGGGAACGGCCCCGGCAGACCTTCGCGCAGGGCGGCGTCGAGAAGGTGGACGCCGGCCGCGGCGACGGCGATCCGGACCTGGCCGGGTCCGGGCTCGGGGTCGTCGACGGTCTCGTGGGTGAGGTGGTCGGCCGGGCCGAAGGCATGGAGACGTACGGCGCGCATGAGGGCTCCCCCTGCTGAGTGCGGGTGCGGGTGCCCGGGCGCCGGGGCGGCACGGGACCTGAGGTGTTCCGCGTTCCGCACCGGGCGCCGTGGGGCGTTGGCGGGTCCACTCTTCAACCTCAAGCAAGGTTGAGGTCAAGCCTCGTGGGGCGGACCCTCGTTCAGGCGGGGTTGAGGTCGAGCCGGGCCGTACGCACCGCGAGGGTCGCCGCCTCCAGGGCGCTGGTGAACGACACCTCCGAGAGCAGCCCCGGGGCCGCGACCTGGTCGCCCGCGAGGAAGACGCCGTCGCCCCGGTCGATACGGGGGCGGTCGCGCCAGGTCGTACCGGGGCGGTCGACCGCCCCCGTACGGCCCGCCGCGACCGAGTCGCGCCACCACGTGGTGCGTTCACGCCGGCCCGGGAAGCCCAGGTCGAGGAGGTGCTCCGCGCGGGCGACGCCGTCGGCCCGGGTCTCGTCGGGGGCGAGGGGGAACTGGGCCTGGACGAGCTGCTCCCCGGCCGGAGCGAGGGACGGGTCCTGGGCGGTGAAGCGTTCGAGCCAGCCGGGGGCGTCGAGATCGGAGATCACGAAGGGGTCGCCCCTGCGCGTGCGCAGTGCCAGGTCGACGAGGGCCGTACGGCCGCTCTCCCAGCGCAGGCTGTCGTCGCCGAGGAGCCGCCGGGCGGCGTCGAGTGAGGTGGCGACGATGACCGGGCCGTCCTCGGGAAGCGTGTCGACGCGGGAGCCGGTCTCGATCCGGACGCCCAAGTTCCAGGCGTGGCCGATCATCCGCTCGATCAGACTGCCCCAGCCGCCACGCGGACAGCGGGCCTCGGGCCGGAGCGCCGCCGCGCGGCGCAGCCGCTGGTGGACGAAGGCCGCGGAGAGCGAACCCGGGTCGTGGTGGAAGAGCGCGACCGCGGTGAAGTTGGCCGCCGCGCGTGCGCCCTCCTCGCCGACGAGCCCCGCGGCCCAGGACAGGAAGTCGCTGTCCACGGGGGCTTCGCCGGGGCCGTGGCGCAGGAGGCGCAGCATCGCGGCGGGCGGCACGCGCCGGAGTCGGCCGCCACGGTGGACCCGCAGCCGGACGGCTTCGTGCGCGGGGAGCGGGGCGAGCGGGCCGATGAGGTCGCGCTGGGCCAGCCAGGTCCAGTGCGGGCCGCCGTCGTAGAGGGCGTGGGGGCCTTCGTTGGTGCGGTACGGGCCTTCCGCCGTGCGGGCCCGGCCGCCCGGCGTGCGATGGGACTCGTGGAGGGTGACGCGGGCGCCGGACTCCGTGGCCGCGATGGCCGCGGTGAGTCCGGCGAGTCCGGCGCCGATGACGGTGATGCGGGGCTTGGTGGCCACGATCTGCTCCGTTTCGTCGTCTTCCCCCTGGGGACGGGCGCCGGCGGCGGCTTTGTGACATCGGGAGCCCGGCACTGTCAGTGGTGTGCGTCACCATGGGCCATGGCGCGGAGGAGCGGGAAGACACGGGTGGCGGCGGCGCGGCGGCCGGAGGTGCGGCTTCCGCCCCTGCGTCCGTTCGAGGGCGGCGGGCTCGAACCGGACGGCGACTACGACGGGATGGAGCTGGCCGGGCTGGATCTGTCGGGCGGGGACGGAGCGGGTGCGCGGTTCCTTGACTGCGCGCTGCGGGACTGTGTGCTGGACGAGACCTCGCTGGTGAACGCGCGGTTCATCGACTCGGTCCTGACGGGTGTGCGCGGAGTCGGCACGGATCTCGCCGGCGCCTCCCTGCGGGACGCGGAGGTCGTGGACGCGCGGCTGGGCGGTGTGCAGCTGCACGGTGGTGCCCTGGAGCGCGTCGTGGTGCACGGTGGGAAGATCGACTACCTGAACCTGCGCAACGCCCGGCTGAAGGACGTGGTGTTCGAGGGCTGCGTGCTGTCCGAGCCGGACTTCGGGGCAGCGCAGCTGGAGCGGGTGGAGTTCCGTGACTGCGCGCTGCGCGGGGCGGACTTCAGCGGAGCGCGGATGCGGGACGTCGATCTGCGGCAGGTGACCGCACTCGACCTCGCCCGGGGCGTGGAGGGGCTGTCGGGAGCGGTGATCAGTACGGCCCAACTGCTCGACCTGGCGCCGGCGTTCGCGGCGCAGGCGGGGGTGCGCGTCGAGGATTGAGTGCGGAGGGATCGCAGGGCGGGCGTCGGGGCGCCTGGGCGAGAGGGGGAGCCCGGTGCCTCAGGGCAGACGGGGGAAGCGGGCCTGGAGGTCCCAGACGACGGGGTTGTCGGCGAGCCCCTCGTGCATGTCGGTGAGGTCGGCGACGAGGTCGTGCAGGAAGTCCCGTGCCTCGCGGCGCAGTTCGCCGTGGTTGAAGGTGAGCGGTGCCTCGTCGCCGGGCATCCAGTCGGCCTCGACGTCCACCCAGCCGAAGCGGCGCTCGAAGAGCATGCGGTCGGCCGACTCGGTGAAGTCGATCTCCGCGTACTGCGGCTGCGCGGCCCGGCTGCCCTTGGGGTCCCGGTCCAGCCGCTCCACGATGTCGCACAGTGCCCACGCGAAGTCGAGCACCGGCACCCATCCCCAGGCCGTGGACACCTCACGGTCGGCCTTGGTGTCGGCGAGGTAGACGTCGCCGCAGAAGAGGTCGTGGCGCAGGGCGTGGACGTCCGCGGTCCGGTAGTCGGTCTGCGGAGGGTCCGGGAAGCGCCGGGAGAGGGAGTAGCCGATGTCGAGCACGCTCCGATGGTGTCACGGCGAAGCGGCTCGTTCGCACGCTCGGGTGATCGCCGACGGATTCCGGCGAGAGTCGCCCTGTGGTGCCACCTCAGGCAACGTTCGCCCCGCCGCGACGCCCGGCACGGCGACGCGCGGCGTTGCCGAGTCAACCGAGTGGCCCCGACGCCTCCCGCCGACGGCGAGCACGAAGGGCGGTGCTGTGCACACGGCCTTCCGGGACGACTACCGGAGCCAGGCGACGTACAGGCTCTCCGGGGTCGTCCCGCTCCCCGCCCCACTCGCCTTCGACCTCGGCACCGGCAGGTTCTCAGGGCGCGGCGGCGCAGGGGTCGTCGTCCGCGCACCGCGGGGCGCTCATGGCAGCAGTCGCTGCTCCTTCGCCACCGCCACCGCGCCCGCACGGGTGTCGACGCCCAACTTGGCGTAGATGCGCCCGAGATGGGTCTTCACCGTGGCCTCGCTGATGAACAGCGCCCGGGCGATCTCGCGGTTGCCCAGCCCCCGGGCGAGCTGGCCCAGGATGTCGCGTTCCCGTGCGGTCAGCGCAGGTCGGGCGGTGCCGCGCATGTGGTCCATCACCCGGGTCGCGACCGGGGCCGACAGGGCGGTGCGGCCCTGGGCCGCGGAACGGATCGCGGCGAAGAGCTCCTCCGGACGTTCGGCCTTCAGCAGATAGCCGGTCGCTCCGGCCTCGATGGCCCGGGTGACGTCCGCGTCCGTGTCGTACGTCGTCAGCACCAGGACGCGCACGCCGCCGCCGGGCAGCGCGGTGACACGGCGGGTCGCCTCCACGCCGTCGATGCCCGGGCCCAGCTGCAGGTCCATCAGCACCACGTCGGGCATCAGTTTCGCCGCCATGGCGACCGCCTCCTCGCCGCTGCCCGCCTCGCCGACGACCTCGATGCCGGGCTCGCTGCCGAGGAGTGCGAGCAGCCCGGCCCGTACGACGGCGTGGTCGTCGCAGAGCAGGATCCGTACGGTCATGACGACTCCGGGGGCTTCGGGTTCGGCGGGTTCTTCGGGGTCCCCTGGTGCTTCGGGGGCCCCGGGTTTCCCGTGCTCCCCGGCTTCTTCGGGCTCCTGGCGTCCCCCCGGGGCTCCAACGGGATGGCGGCCGAGAGCACCGTGCCCTCCCCGGGCGCGGACTCGACGGTCAGCGTGCCGCCGAGCTGACGCGCCCGTGCCCGCATCGCCGGCAGGCCGTGTCCGCGGTCGCGCGGGGGCGCGCCCGTCGGCTCGAAGCCCCGGCCGTCGTCCGCGATGTCGAGGACGACCTGGTCGCCGAGGTACGTGAGGGTCAGCGCGGCGGAGCCCGCCTCGGCGTGCTCACGGACGTTGGCCAGGGCTCCCTGGGCGATGCGCAGCAGCGCCGACTGGACCCGGTCGGGCAGCGGGACCGCCGCGCCGTCCACCCGGAAGTCCGCGGACTCCCGCTCGGCGAGCGTCCGCAGGGCCCGTTCCAGTCCGCCGCCCTCCGCGAGATCGACCGGCGCGAGGTCGTGGACGAAGCGTCGGGCCTCGGCGAGGCTGCGCTCCGCGATGGACTCGGCGGTACGGACGTGGCGCCGCGCGGCCGCCGGGTCCCCGTCCCAGACGCGGTCGGCGGCCTGCAGCAGCATCTGCTGGCTGGACAGCTGCTGGGCGAGGGTGTCGTGGATCTCCATGGACAGCCGCTGGCGCTCGGCGAGCGTGCCCTCGCGGCGCTCGGTCGCGGCCAGTTCGCGCCGGGTCCTGAGCAGATCGTCGATCAGCGCCCGCTGCCGCGCGGAGAGACGTTCCGCGTGGACGTAGACCGCGGTCGCGATGGCGGCGACCGCAGGCGGTGCGATCAACAGGTTCGGGTCGAAGCCGCCGTGCGCGAGCTTGAGCTGCGCGGCCACGACGAAGGCGGTGAGCAGGCCGACCAGTACCAGGGCGGCGCGCGGCGGGAGGGTGCGCAGGCCGGTGTAGAAGAGGGGCACCGCGCACCAGGCGAAGCTCGGCGCGAGCACGACGAGGACCATCCAGACGGCGACGACGGTGCCGAGCCAGGCGAGACGGCGGGGTGCGGCCCGGGGGCCGAGGACCGGGCCGAGGACGTACAGCCCCGCGAGCGCCGCCGAGAGACCGATCACCCACGGGGAGCGGTCCTCCCAGGGATGCCGCAGCAGATAGCGCACCAGTGAGGCACCGAGCAGCAGGAAGAAAGCGGCGTGCATGACCCGTGCGAGCCATCGGGCGTCCGGGTCCGGGTCCGGGGGCCGGAGCGCGCCGGGGGTCTGGTCCACCGTCCATCACTCCTCGCCGACCTGCACGGATGCCCCCATCGTGACCCGGCGGAGCCAGGTGCGCATCAGCCGATCGGCTGACCCGACCGTCGTCCGCCGGGTCGGCCGGAGGCATCCGCTTCGCCGACCGTCCGGGTCCGTCCCCGGCCGGAGGATCGATGGCGGGGCGACGAGCGTCGCCCCGGCCCCACACCACCGGTTGCCCCGGCCGGTCGGCCCGCCCTGCCGGACGGCCGCCGTCGGGAAACCCGGTAGCCCGGACGCGTGCGTGCCTGCTCGTGCGCCCGGACGCAGGGTGTCCGGCCCGATGTCCGTCCCGCCCCTCGAGGAGTTGTCCCATGAAGAAGTTCTCGCTGCGTGCCCGCGTCCTGACCGGTGCCCTCGCCGCCGCCGCGCTCGGCGCCGGTACCTTCGGCGCGGTCTCCGCGAACGCCTCCGCCCCGGCCGTGGCCGCCCCCGCCGCAGTGAAGGCCGATGCCGCGAACCGCAATCTGCAGCAGACCACGCATCTGACCGTCGCGGCGGCCACCAGGGCGGCCCGGGCCGTGCTGGAGGCCGCCCAGGAGGACAACCAGCGGGTCACCGTGGCCGTGGTCGACCGCAACGGCAACACGATCGTCGTCCTTCGCGGCGACGGGGCAGGCCCGCAGTCGTACGAGTCCGCGCAGCGCAAGGCGTTCACCGCGGTCTCCTGGAACGCGCCCACCTCCGAGTTGGCCGAGCGGCTCCGGCAGGCGCCGAACCTGAAGGACATCCCCGGCACGCTGTTCCTCGGCGGTGGCGCACCGGTCCGGTCGGAGGGCGCCCCGATCGCGGGCATCGGCGTCGCGGGTGCCCCGAGCGGTGACCTCGACGAGACGTTCGCCCGGGCCGGCGTCGCCGCCCTCGCCGGGTAGCCCGCGGGGCGGGCGGCCGGCGTCGCCGCCTCGGGCCGGGTGGCTCCCGCCCCGCCCTCGCCGGGCGCTTCCGGTGGGCGGAGGGCCGTCGCGCCGCGGGTGCGGATGTCACACCCACCGCCCGACGGAGTCGGACATTCCGCACATAGGATCGCCGTGTGGACCAGCGACCGCTCCTCCGTGCCCTGGCGCCCGTCGCCGCCCTCCTCGTGCTCGCGGCCTCGGCCTGCACGGGGAGCGGCGACGGCGCCGATGCCGCCGGCAGACCCGGGGCCGCGGGGCTGCGGGATCCGTACTTCCCCGGGCAGGGCAACGGCGGGTACGACGTACGGCACTACGGCCTCGCCCTGGACTACGACCCGAAGCCGAACCGGCTCAGCGGCACGGCGACCGTCACCGCTCGCGCCACCCAGGACCTCAGCTCCTTCAACCTCGACCTGCACGGACTGGCCGTCGACGGCGTGACCGTGAACGGAGCCCCGGCCGAGGCCACGCGCGCGGGCGACGAGCTCGCTGTCCGCCCGCGCGAGGCCGTCGCCGACGGCAGCACCTTCACGACCGTCGTCCGGTACTCCGGCAGCCCGAAGACCGTGAAGGACCCGGACGGCTCCGAGGAAGGCTGGCTGCGGACCGAGGACGGGGCCGTCGCGCTCGGCGAGCCGCAGGGCTCGATGGCCTGGTTCCCCGGCAACCACCACCCCAGCGACAAGGCCGCCTACGACATCACCGTGACGGTGCCCAAGGGGCTCACCGCAGTCTCCAACGGGGAGCTCAGGTCCCAGCGGCCCGTGGCCGGCGGCAGCAGGACCGCGTTCGCCTGGCACTCGGCCGAGCCGATGGCGAGCTATCTGGCGACCGTCGGCGTCGGCGAGTACGACGTGAAGACCTCACGCCCCGCGCGGGGCGTGCCGGAGTTCACTGCCGTGGACAGGACCGTCGCCGCGCAGAGCGAGAAGGTGCGGGCCCGCCTGCCCGAGGTGCTGGACTGGGCGCAGGAGAACTTCGGCCCGTACCCCTTCTCGTCCACCGGGGCGATCGTCGAGCGCGCGGACGACGTGAACTACGCGCTGGAGACCCAGACCCGGCCCGTGTACCCGGCCGGGGCGTTCAACGAGGAGTTCCTCGTCCACGAGATGGCCCACCAGTGGTACGGCAACTCGGTCTCGCCGAAGGCGTGGAAGGACGTGTGGCTGAACGAGGCCTTCGCGACCTACGCGGAGTGGCTGTACGACGAGGACTTCAACGACGTCCCGGCGCAGAAGCGCTTCGAGAAGGAGTTCGAGGACGACGGCAACTGGGCCTTCCCGCCCGCCGAACCGCCGACGGACGACCTCCTGGGAGCGCCGGTGTACGGGCGCGGCGCGATGGTCCTCCACAAGATCCGGCAGACCGTGGGCGACGACGCGTTCTTCGCCCTGCTGAAGGGCTGGCCGCAGGAGCACCGCCACGGCAACGCGTCCACCGAGGACTTCATCGCCTATGTGGAGGAGAAGACCGGCGAGGACCTCACGGAGCTCTGGGACGTGTGGTTGTACGGGGACGGCAGGCCCTCGAAGCCGTAGCGCCCGAGGGCCCGTCGCGTTCCGTGGCCGTTTTGGCCGTACAGCCCCGTGGGCCGATGGCCGTGGCCCCGTGGCCGACGGCCGTTTCCGCGGCCTGGGTGCCGAAGGTCCCGGCCGGGACGGCGACCGGAACCTTCGGGGCGCGTGTGCGCGTGTGTCAGACGTTGACGCCGAAGTCCTGGGCGATGCCGACCAGGCCCGAGGCGTAACCCTGGCCGACCGCACGGAACTTCCACTCCGCGCCGTTGCGGTACAGCTCGCCGAAGACCATGGCGGTCTCGGTGGCGGCGTCCTCGCTCAGGTCGTAGCGGGCGATCTCCGCGCCGCCCGCCTGGTTCACGATGCGGATGTAGGCGTTGCGCACCTGACCGAAGTTCTGGCTGCGGTTCTCGGCGTCGTAGATGGAGACCGGGAAGACGATCTTCTCGACGTCCGCGGCGAGCCCGGCCAGGTTGACGTTGATCTGCTCGTCGTCGCCGCCGCCCTCGCCGGTGCGGTTGTCACCGGTGTGGACGATGGACTGGTCCGGCGTCGACTTGTTGTTGAAGAAGACGAAGTGGCCGTCGGAGACGACCTTGCCGCCGTTGTTCACCGCGATGGCGGAGGCGTCGAGGTCGAAGTCGGTGCCGGTGGTGGTGCGGACGTCCCAGCCGAGGCCCACCGTGACGGCGGTCAGGCCCGGTGCCTCCTTGGTGAGCGAGACGTTGCCGCCCTTGGACAGGCTTACAGCCATGGGGAGGTCCCTTTCCTGGTCGGGTGCAGTGCGATCGGGCTTCGTGCTTCCCGAAGCTACCGTCACCGTCCTTAACGCGGACCGAGTGCCACCAGGTTCCCCGCCGACCGGGAAAAGAACGTGACGCGGGTCGGCCATGGACGCGACCATGGGACGTATGTCCGGGCCCTATCTCATCCGCGGCTCGGTCTCCCTGCCGGAGGCCGAGCTCATGTGGCGTTTCTCGCGGTCGTCGGGTCCCGGCGGCCAGCACGTCAACACGAGCGACTCCCAGGTGGAGCTCCGCTACGACCTCGCCGCGACGGAGGCGCTGCCGGCCGTGTGGAAGGAGCGGGCGCTGGAGCGGCTGGCGTCCCGGCTGAACGACGGCGTGATCAGTGTCCGGTCGTCCGAGCACCGCTCGCAGTGGCGCAACCGGGAGGCGGCGGCGGTCCGTCTGGCGGCACTCCTCGCGGAGGCCACCGCTCCGCCCCCGCGGCCGCGCCGGGCCACGAAGATCCCCCGCGGCATCAACGAACGCCGTCTGCGGGAGAAGAAGCGCCGGGGGGAGACCAAGCGCGGCCGCAGCGCCCGCGACTGGTGACCCGGGGGACCGTGGGCCCGGTCGCCCGGAGAGCTCGGGGTGCTCGGGTGCCGCGCCCGAACCCGTTCGTCGTCCCGTGCCCGGGCCGGCGCCCCGTCGCCCGTCAGCCCAAGTGCCGGTAGCGCCCCCGGAAGTAGGTCAGGGGGCCGCCCTCCGTGCTGGGCAGGCCCGCCTTCAGCACACGGCCGATCACGAGGGTGTGGTCGCCCGCCTCGACGCGCTGCTCGGTGCGGCACTCGAGGACCGCCAGCGCCCCGCCCATCAGGGGCGCGCCGCACACCTCCCCGCGGGTGTACGCGATGTCCTCGAACAGGAGCCGGTCGCTGATGCGTCCCTTCATCGAGAACCGGCCGGCGATGTGCCGCTGGCTCTCGGAGAGCACCGACGCGCCCCATGTGGGCTGTTCGGCCAGCAGGTCGTCCATGCGTGAGCCGTTGCGCAGGCTCACGAGCACCAGCGGCGGGTCGAGGGACACCGACATGAACGACGTCGCCGTCATGCCGACGTCGTCCCCGCGCGGCCCGTCCTCCGCCAAGGGCGGCTCGTGCGCCGTGATCAGCACCACTCCGGCGGCCAGCCGGGACATGGCGGCACGGAACTCGTCGTCGCTCACCCCCTCAGCATGGAGGACGGTCGTGGTACTCGGGGTGGGGCTCGTCTGTGGCACGGCCGAACGCTAACCTCGTCCCCCGCTCCGCCACATCGGGCCAGAGGACCAGCCGGGTCCTAGGACTCCGGGCCGGGGCGCCCGCTCCGGTGACCGACGGCCGGACATCTGCCCGTATGCCGGTCCGGTTCCTTCGTGGTTCCTGTCCGGCTCCCGTCGCATCCTGCTCGGACCCTGTCGGAATTTGCGTTCAAGAAGGGCGGAACGCCCCTGCCGCGCACGCGATCCCCATCATCATCTGTTGTGACTTGAGTCACAGAGTCCAGTATTTGTTGACCCTGTGTACCGGGTGGACAGCTCGCTGTGATTCAGTGGCGGGGACACTGCACCAAATGGGTGCACCAGTGGAGTCGATGAGGAACCTGGAGTCAGCTGTTCGAGGTCTCGGGGAGAGCGAGCGATGGAGACCGAGTCGGAGCCGTACGTCCGTCTTGCGACCCTGAGGCAGCTGCATCAGGTCGTGGCGAACCTCAACACGGCCCGCAGCCTGGCGGACACGCTGCAGACCGTCGCCGACGGCATCGTGGCCGGGCTGGGGTACGAGCTGGCATGCGTCAATCTCGTACGCCCTGACGGGGATCTCGTCGTCGCCGCCTTCGCCGGGAACACCGCGGCGGAAGCCCTGATCACCGGGCGTGTCGGCTCCCGGACCTCCTGGGAGCGCCGGCTCGGCATGGGCGAGGCGTGGGGCGAGCTGCGCTTCATACCGCACACCGAGGGCTGGGTGCTGCTGGAGGACGACGTTCCGCAGTGGTACACGGAAGGCCCCGAGCCGCGCTTCGAGGGCGAGTGGCACCCCCAGGACCGGCTCTACGCGCCGATGTACGCCTCGGGCGGCGGACGCGAGCTGCTCGGTGTCATCTCCGTCGACAAGCCCCGCAACGGGCGCCGCCCGGGCGCCTGGGGCCAGGAAGCGCTCCAGATGTACGCCTCACAGTCGGCGATTGCGATCAGCAACGCCCGGCTCCGAGCAAACATGCAGCGCGCTCTGGTCCGCCTGGAGCGCGAGCAGCAGGCCCTGCGCGCCAGCGAGGAGTCGTTCCGGCAGGCGTTCGAGTACGCGCCGAGCGGCATGGCCATCGCGGAGATGGGCGGCGACCAGCACGGCCGGCTGCTCCGCACCAACGACGCCCTCTGCCGGCTGCTCGGCCGCCCCGCGTCGGCGATGCGTCGGTACTCCTTCGCCGATCTCGTCCACCCCGAGGACATCGGCACCCTGCTGCGGACCTCCGCCGAGGGCGGACGCGCCGAACTGCGCCTCGGCCGTCGCGACGGCACGTACGTCTGGGTCTCGCTGCGCAACTCCGTCGTCGCCGACACCGCCGACGGCCCCCGCTTCCTTCTCACGCACGTCGAGGACATCGAGGAGCGCAAGCGGCACGAACTCCACCTCGCACACCGGGCCAGCCACGACGCACTGACCGGACTGCCCAACAACGCCGAGCTGCGCGCCCGGCTCAGCGCCCGGCTGTGCGAGCGCCCCCAGGGGGCGCGGCAGGAGGCCGGCCGGACCCTGGACGTGCCGGACTACCCCTACGGCGACTACGCGGACGGCGGCTACGGCGAGAACGGCTACGCGGGTGGATACGACGACGGGGACGCCGAAAGCGGCTTTCGCGCCGACGGATTCGACTTCGACGGGCCCGGAATCCCGTACGACCATCATGTGCATGCCGTCGCGCCCGCCATGGACGGAGGGGTCGACGACGGGACGAAGGGCCTCGCCGTGCTCTTCTGCGACCTGGACGGCTTCAAGTCGATCAACGACCGCTTCGGGCACAACACCGGCGACGCCGTCCTCATCGAGGTCGCCCGCCGGCTCACCACCGGTGTGCGGGACGGGGACACCGTCGCCCGGCTCGGAGGTGACGAATTCGTCGTCCTCGCCGACGGCCTCGGCGCCGCGGACGCCGCCGACCTGGCCGTTCGCCTCCGGAACGCGATCATTCCGCCCATCCGGGTGGACGGACGGGCGGTCCGGGTCGGGGCGAGCTTCGGGATCGGCTGGGCGGTCTGCGGAATGTCCGTCGAAGAGGTGCTCCAGTCCGCCGACCAGCGGATGTACATCGAGAAGCGCTCCCGGGCCAAGGTCCACAGACGCGCCGGATAGGGGTCCGCGCACGCGCCGGACCACGGAAGCGGGGGAACCGGTCGGGTCCCTGGAGCCGTCCTTGGAGTAGCTCAGACGGGGTAGGCTCGGCCGGTCGGCGACGGCTGGCGAGCAAGGATAGGAGTGACCAGGGATGACGGCCGGGAACAACGGCGCGAGCAAGCCCGAGGACGACGATCCGTTCGGCTACCTGTACGCGGACGGGCAGCAGGCGGGCGGCACCTCGACTCCCCGCCAGGGCGGCTACGGCTACCCCGGTCCGGCCGCCCAGCCCGGTGTGCCCAGGACGTCGTACAACCAGGTCAGAACGGTCGGCGAGCGCCAGTACGGCCAGCAGCCGCAGGCCGGGCAGCAGTACGGCCAGGTCCCGCACCAGGCGCAGTACGGCCAGCAGCCCAGCCCCCAGTACGCGGCGCCCGAGACCTACCCCGGTGGCGCCCCGACCCGCCAGGTCCCGATGCCTCCCGGCGGCGGGAGCGGCCGGGGCCGCGGGCCGAACACCAGGGGTCTGCTCATCGGCGCCGTCGCGGTCGTGGCCGTGGTGGTGATCGGCATCACCGCCGCGGTGATGACGAGCGGCGACGACAAGACGGAGAACCCGCAGGCCGGCCAGAACAACACCGCTCCCGCGGACGAGGCCGGCCCGAGCGACGACCCCGCGAAGGACGACGAGGAGAAGCCGGTCGAGCTGCCGAAGCAGGACGCGGCGACGCTGCGCCTCGGCCCGCCGGCGGTCCTCGCCAAGGACATCAAGGGTGCGGAGGGCGCCGACGGCGCCTATGTGACCGGCTTCAACGCGGTCGGCGCCTCGGTGACGTGGAACGCGAACATCGATCAGGAGGGCCAGTACCGCCTCTACGTGCGGTACGCCATCCCCGCCAAGGACGCCGACGCGACCCTCTCGGTCAACGGCAAGGCGAACAGCAACCCCATCGGTCTGAAGAACTTCATCGGCTCCAAGGACCCGAACTGGGAGAAGAACTGGCAGACCACCTGGGCGCCCGTGAACCTGAAGAAGGGCCAGAACGAGATCAAGCTCTCGTGCGAGCAGGGCAACCAGTGCGACGCGATCCTCGACTACCTCGAGGTCAGGACCGGCGCGCCGAACTGATCGCCGCCGCGTCGTGAGTCGCGCCCCGGACGGAATCCGCTTCCGCCGGGGCGCTTCGTCGTTTCCCCGGACTTCGGAAACCCGCGCGGGTCTGCCTGCGTCCGGGAGCGGAGCGCCCTCCGAGTACGTCCGGAGCAGGTGCCCTCCGGGCGTCCGGGGCGCCGGTGTCCGGCGTCACGCCGCCGGGGCGTGCTCCGTGACCGTGATCCGGGGGAGCAGGTCCTCGTAGGAGGCACGGTCGAAGTCGCCGGCCGTCGGGGCGAGGACGGTCGCCGTGGCGAGGGCCACGGCGCGGGCGAGGCGGTCCGGCCACGGGAGGGCGTCGACGAGGCCCGACAGCAGCCCGGCGACGGCCGAGTCGCCGGCGCCGGTCGGGTTGCCGAGGACCTTTCCGGGCGGGGTGGCCTGCCAGATGCCCTCCGGTGTGGCCGCCAGGATGCCGTCGGGGCCGAGGGAGGACACCACCGTGCGGGCCCCCCGGCGGCGGGCGGCGTGCGTAGCGCGCAGGGGCTCGCGGGAGCCGGTGAGCTGGGCCAACTCGTCGGCGTTCGGCTTGACCAGGTCGGGGCGGGCCGCGATACCGCGGCGCAGCGGTTCGCCGCTGGTGTCCAGGAGGGCCGGGACACCGGCCGCACGGGCCCGGCGGACCAGCTCGGCGTAGGCGCCGACGTGGATGCCCGGCGGGAGGCTGCCGCACAGCGCGACCGCTTCGGCCTCGCGCAGCAGCGACTCGTACGTGGTGAGGAACGCGGCCCATTCCTCGGGCGTGACGGTCGGACCCGGCTCGTTGAACTGGGTGGTGTCGCCCGTCGAGGCGTCGACCACGGCGAGCGTGCGCCGGGTGTTCCCGGCCACGGGTACGAGCGCGTCGCGCACGGGGAGCCCGGCCAGCCGATCGCGCAGGGTCTCGCCGTTGGGGCCGCCGGCGAAACCGGTGACGACCGCCTCGTGGCCGAGTGCCCCCAGCACCCGGGCGACGTTCAGCCCCTTGCCGCCCGGGCGTTCACCGACCTCGGAGACGCGGTGCGAACTGTGCGGCACGAGGGAGGGAACGCGGTAGGTCAGATCGAGGGCGGTGTTCAGCGTGACCGTGAGGATCACCGTGGACACCCCCCTGAGCATGCGTTCGCCATCGCCGGACGGGTCCTGATCATGCCAAAAACCGGGCGGTTGGCCCAGTCCCCCGTAGGCCAACCGCCCCAATCCAGCGCGCTCCGGTCCGCGCTACGGCTCGACCACCCACGCGCCCTTGCGCATCACGCCCTTGAGCGTGAAGTCGGCGTCCAGCACGACGAGATCGGCGTCCTTGCCGGCTTCGATCGACCCCACCCTGTCGTGGAGGCCCAGCAGCCGGGCCGGGTTCGCGGAGATCGCCTGGACGATGTCCTCCACGGGCAGCCCGTCGACGGTCGCAGCCCGGCGGAACGCGGTGTCGAGGGTGAGCGTGGAGCCGGCGATCGAGCCGCCCTCCACCAGGCGGGCGACGCCCTCCTTGACCTCGACCGCCAGCGGACCCAGGTGGTAGACGCCGTCGCCGAAACCGGCCGCGTCCATCGCGTCCGTGATGAACGCGACCCGCGCGGCGCCCGCACGGTGGAAGGCCAGCTCCAGGGCCGCCGGGTGCAGATGCGTACCGTCGTTGATCAGCTCGACGGTGACCCGCTCGTCCTCCAGCAGCGCGGCGATCGGTCCGGGGGCCCGGTGGCCGAGGGCGGGCATGGCGTTGAAGAGGTGCGTGGCGACGGTGGCGCCCGCGTCGATCGCCGCGACGGTCTGCTCGTACGTGGCGTCGGTGTGGCCGATCGCGGCGATCACGCCGTGCTCGGCGAGCAGCCGTACGGACTCGATGCCGCCGGGCAGTTCGGTCGCGAGGGTGACCATCCGCGCGGTGCCGCGGGCGGCGTCGAGGAGCTTGCGCACCTCGGCCGGTTCGGGGTCGCGCAGCAGTTCCTCGCTGTGCGCGCCCTTGCGGCAGGGCGAGATGAACGGGCCCTCGAAGTGGATGCCGGCCAGGTCGCCCTGCTCCACGAGTTCGGAGAGGAATCCGGCGCGCTGGGTGAGGAAGTCCATGGCGCCGGTCACGGTGGAGGCGACCATCGTGGTGGTGCCGTGCTCGTGGTGGGTGCGTACTCCGGTGAGCACGTCCTCGGCCGACCCGGAGGTGAAGGAGGCCCCGCCGCCGCCGTGGTTGTGCATGTCCACGAAGCCGGGGACCAGCCAGTGGCCGGACAGGTCGACGGAGGGTGCGTCGGTCGGGGCGTGCCCGGCGATCCGGGTCCCCTCGACCGTCACCCGCCCGTTCTCGACGACCCCGGTGGGCAGCACCACCCGGGCGCCCGTGAGAACCATCCGGTCGGCCATCAGCCGGTTACCTCCGTGGTGAGTGTGTCGGACGTGTCGAGCAGGTCCCAGGCGAGGAGCCCGGCGCCGAGGCAGCCGGCGGTGTCCCCGAGGGCCGCCGGGACGATCGCGGGCAGCTTCTGGAAGGTGACGCGCGCCTCCACCGCGGCCCGCAGCGGTGTGAACAAGGTTTCTCCTGCCTCCGCGAGCCCGCCACCGATGATCAGCGTCCGGGGGTCCAGCAGGGTGAGGGCGGTGACGAGCCCGTCGGCGAGGGCGTCGACCGCCTCCTGCCACACCTGTGCGGCGGCCCCGTCCCCGGAGGCGACGGCCTTGGCGCAGTCGGCCGCGTCGGCCTCCGGGTCGCCGCTCGCGGCCGCCCACGCGCGGGACACGGCGGAGGCGGAGGCGAGGGTCTCCAGACAGCCGCGCTGTCCGCAGCCGCACTCCGGGCCGCCGGGACGGACGACGACGTGGCCGATCTCGCCGGCGCAGCCGTGGGCGCCCTCCTCGATCGCGCCGCCGATGCCGATCGCGCCGGCGATGCCCGTACCGAGCGGGACGAACAGGAAGCGGTCGGTGCCGCGGCCCGCCCCGATGCGGCCCTCCGCGAGACCGCCGGTGCGGACGTCGTGGCCGAGGGCGACCGGCACCCCGCCGAGGCGCGCGGCCAGCAGGGCGCGCAGCGGGACGTCGCGCCAGCCGAGGTTGGCCGCGTAGACGGCGACGCCGCTCGCGGTGTCGACGATCCCGGGGACCGCGACGCCGGCCGCGGCGGCGCTCTCGCCGTACCGTTCCTCGCCGAGGGCGCGCAGTTCGGCGGCGAAGCCGAGGATCGCCTCGACGACGGCCTCGGGCCCGCGGTCCCTGCCGGTCGCCCGGCGCGACTCGTGCAGCAGCGCGCCGTCCGCCCCGACGAGGGCGGCCTTCATCCCGGTGCCGCCCACATCGAGGGCGATGACGTGTCTCACGCGTACAGTCTCGCGCGTCGGACCGGAAAAGGTCTAGTCCACTGCTCGGATTGTTGCGCGCGTGTACAAAGCGGTGACCGGTCCCGTTTCGCAATCGTCGGCAGGGTGGTGTAGACCTCTATCGTTAAGGATCAAGCACAACAAGGTGGGGAAACAGGGCGTGCAGCGGCGCTACATCTCTCTGGTGGCGGCGGGGGTCGCACTCGGTACGACGATCGCCCTGACGGGCTGCGGCAGCTCCGCGGGGCCGGACGACGTGACCATCCGGCTGGTCGCCGCCGACTACGGCAACGGCGCGGGGGACTCCTCGCAGAAGTACTGGGACGAGCTCGCCGACGCGTTCGAGGCCGGCAATCCCGGTATCACGGTCGACGTCGAGGTCCACTCCTGGAAGGACGTCGACCGCAAGGTCGCCGAGATGGTGGCCGACGGCAACGCCCCGGACATCGCCCAGATCGGCGCCTACGCCGACTACGCCGACCAGGACAGGCTGTACCGCGTCGACGAACTCGTCACGATCCCCACGCAGGCCAACTTCCTGCCGGAGCTGAGCGAGGCGGGCCAGACCGAACGGGGCCAGTACGGTCTGCCGTTCGCCGCCAGCACGCGGCTGCTGTTCTTCAACGAGGAGCTGTTCGCCGACGCCGGCATCGAGGCCCCGGAGGACTGGTCGCAGCTGCGTGCCGCGGCGGAGCGGCTGAAGGCGCGCGGGGTGACGTACCCCTTCGCCCTGCCGCTCGGCTCCGAGGAGTCCCAGGCGGAGGCGATGATCTGGATGCTGAGCGGGGGCGGCGGCTACCGCGATCCCTACGGCGGCTCCTACGAGATCGACTCCAAGCAGAACGTCAGCACCTTCGCCTGGCTGAGGGACAACCTGGTCACCCCCGGCCTCACGGGCCCCGTCGCGCCCGGGAAGCTGGACCGCGCCCAGGCATTCGAGGCGTTCACCCGCGGCGAGGTCGGCATGCTCAGCGGCCACCCCACGCTGATGCAGCAGGCCGAGAAGAAGGGCATCAAGGTCGGGATGGTCCCGATGCCCGGCGCCGACGGCAAGGCCCGGGCGTCGATGGGCGTGGCGGACTGGATGATGGCGTTCAGGCAGAACGGCCACCGCAAGGAGATCGGCCGCTTCCTCGACTTCGCCTACAGCGACAAGAACGTCCTGGAGTTCTCCGACCGTTACGACATCCTCCCGGTGACGGTCAGCGCCAGCGAGGCGATGGCGGTGGACGACAAGCACAAGCGCCTGTGGAAGTTCCTCGAGGCGCTGCCGACGTCCGAGCTGTACCCGTCCGGCGAGACGTCCTGGGCGAAGGTCAGCGCGAGTGTGAAGCGGAACATCGGCGGCGCGGTCGCGCCGCAGGGCGACCCGGCGGCCGTGCTGAACCGGATCGCGAGCGACGCGGCGAAGGCGGAGAGCGAAGCGCACGCGGAGTAGCGGGGCGGAAGCGGGCACCCAGTGGCGGGGCGGACGCGCTCCGGGCCGCGTGTCCGGACTGAGGCTCGGGCCGCGTGGTCGGGCCGTGTGTCCGGGCCGTGTGTCCGGGCTGGGGCTCGGGCCCAGCGCCTCGACGGCGGGTTCGGACGGGCCCGGGTGGTCCGGGTCCGCCTCGGGGCCGGGCGGTTTCGGGCGGTCCCGCGCGCCTTCGGCCACGGGCGATGCGGGCGGTGCGGGCATCTTCGGCCGGGGCGTTTCCGGGCGGTGCGGGCGTTTCCGGGCGCGGGGGTTGTTCCGCGACCTGCCGTCGCCGTGGTGCGTGCCGGGCCGCGGGCGCCGCCCGTCGCGCCGGGTGTGCGCCCGGCGTGGTGCGACCTGGCCGGAATCACCCGTTCGCCCGACGCCACTGCGCTGTCCGGGGGGCCGGATATGTTGCTGATATGACCGACGACCGCGACGAACTCTCCGGGCGTGACCGCGCCGTACTCGCCTTCGAGCGGGCGTCGTGGTCCGGGCCCGGCGCCAAGGAGCGGGCGATACGGGAGGACCTCGGCATCTCCCCCACCCGCTACTACCAGCTCCTCAACGCCCTCCTGGACGACCCGCGCGCCCTCGCACACGACCCCGTGACGGTGAACCGGCTGCGGCGCGTCCGGGAAGCACAGCGGGCGCGGCGGTGACGCGCCGAGGAGGCCGCCGCGCGCCGTAGCTGAGCGGGGGTCCCGTCGATAGGGTCGGAGCATGGGCAGCTACTCGCACGCACTGCCGGAACCGACCACCGCCGCCGGCCGTGAAGGGCTCGCCGCAGTCCTCGAACGGCCGTCTGAGAGCGTGGTCGCGCTGGACTTCGACGGGACGCTCGCGGAGATCGTCCCGGACCCCGAACAGGCGAGGGCGCATCCCGCGACGGTGCCCGCGCTGGCGCGGCTGGCGCCGCTGGTGAAGTCGGTCGTCGTGGTGACCGGCCGGCCGGCCGGGGTCGCCGTGCGGTACGGCGGGTTCGCCGGTGTCGAGGGCCTGGAGCACCTCGTCGTCCTGGGGCACTACGGCGCCGAGCGGTGGGACGCCGTCACCGGCACCGTCCACGCCCAGCCCGAGCATCCGGGCGTCGCCGCCGTACGGGCCGAGCTGCCCGGTCTCCTCGACTCGATGGGGGTCTGGCAGGGCACCTGGATCGAGGAGAAGGGCCGCGCGGTCGCCGTGCACACCCGCCGCGCCGAGGACCCGAAGGCGGCGTTCGAGGCGCTGCGCGACCCGGTCGCCGATCTCGCCGCGCGTCACGGGCTGATCGTCGAGCCGGGCCGTCTCGTCCTCGAGGTGCGCCCGCCGGGTGTCGACAAGGGCATCGCGCTCGCCGAGTACGTCCGCGAGGTGAACGCCGCGGCGGTCGTCTACGCCGGTGACGACCTCGGTGACCTGGCCGCTTTCGCCGCCGTGGAGAAACTTCGCTCGGACGGGGTGCCCGGACTGCTCGTCTGCAGTGGCGGTGAGGTCCCCGAACTCGCCGAGCGCGCCGACCTCCCGCTGCCCGGGCCCGCCGCCGTCGTCGCGTTCCTCGCCGCGCTGGCGGACCGCGTCGGGGGCCGAGCCTAGAGCGCGTCCCGCGTCGGGGCCCGACGCGCGCCGTTCCGCCGCGTGCGGAGGGGTGTGCGTCCTCGTGAGGAGTGACCCCGGACGGCCCCGCCGGGGGTGGGACGGGGTGCGCCGCGTGACGGTGAGTGCGGGGGCAGGGCTCGCGGGACCGGAGACCCCGGCCCAGGGCGCACGGCGCGGGGCCCGGCGCGCCGCCGGGACCCCACGCCCCGTGTCAGTCCGCTTCCGTGACGCCCTCGTCCAGCGCCTCCAGCGCGCGCAGCTGGTCCAGGAACCACTGCTGCGGCGGCAGCGCCGTCGCAACGGCGGCCAGGCGCTTGCTGCGCTCCGCACGTTCGGCGTCCGGCATGGACAGCGCCTGGTGGAGGGCGTCGGCCGTGCCCGACACGTCGTACGGGTTCACCACCAGCGCCTCGTCGCCGAGTTCCGCGTACGCGCCCGCCTCGCGCGACAGCACCAGCGCGCACCCGGCCTCCGAGACCACCGGGATCTCCTTGGCCACGAGGTTCATCCCGTCGCGGATGGGGTTCACGAGGGCGACGTCCGCCAACCGGTACGCCGCGAGCGAGCGGGCGAAGTCGTCCTTCACGTGCAGGAGGACGGGCGTCCAGCCGGGCGTCCCGTACTGCGCGTTGATCTCCTCCGCGACCCGGGAGACCTCGGCCGTGTAGTCGCGGTAGACGGCGAGGTCCTGCCGCGACGGGTAGGCGAAGGCGATGTGCACGACCCGCTCGCGCCACTCCGGGTGCTCGTCCAGCAGGGTGCGGTACGCGAGCAGCCCCCGCACGATGTTCTTCGACAGCTCGGTCCGGTCCACCCGCACGATCGTCTTCCGGCGGTCCGGACCCCGCTCCGCACCGCCGATCTGCTCGCGCAGCGCGGCCATGCGCTCGTCCACGTCGGGCTTCCGCGACCGCTCCCGCAGGAAGTCCGCGTCGGCGCCGAGGCCGTGCACGCCCAGCTCGGTCCGCCGCCGGCGGTGCCCCCGCAGCCGGTACTCGAGGCTGGGCGGCCCGTCCTTCGGCCAGTGCGGGTCCACGTCGTGGTCGGCCAGGACCCGGCGGCAGCAGCTCTCGAAGGCGCCGAGCCATCGCTGGGTCAGGAAACCCAGCCGGTTCGCCCCGAGCATCCCCAGGAGCAACTGCTCGGCGATGTCGTCGGGGAGCATCCGGAAGTACTCCGGCGGTGCCCACGGGGTGTGCGAGAAGTGGCCGATGCGCAGGTCGGGCCGCAGGTCCCGGAGCATGCCCGGCACCAGCGCGAGGTGGTAGTCCTGCACCAGCACGGCCGCGTCCGGGGCCGCCGACTCGGCCAGGGCCTGCGCGAAGGCCTGGTTGTACGCCTCGTAGGCCACCCACTGGCGCCGGAACCCGGCGTCGAAGACGGGCTCCAGCGGCGTCTGGTACAGCATGTGGTGGACGAACCACAGCACCGAGTTCGCGATGCCGTTGTACGCGTCGGCGTGCACCGCGGCGTCGATGTCCAGCATCCGTACGCCCGGTTCGCCGATCCCGCGCCGCACCGCCTCGCGGTCGCCGTCGCCGAGCGCGGAGCACACCCACAGGGCGTCCGCCTCGGGGCCGATGGCCGACAGCCCGGACACCAGTCCACCGCCGCCGCGCCTCGCGTCCAGCGTGCCGTCCTCGCGGAAGACGTACGTGACGGGGCCCCGGTTGGAGGCGACGAGAACTCGTGCGGCGTGCTCGTGCTCAGAGACCATGTCGCGAAACCTAGCCCTTCCTGGAACCGCTCAAACGTACGGCCGGACTGCGTGGCCGGAGACCGCCGGAGATCGTCCCGCGACCACGGGGCCGACGGGGCGGGCGGGCACCCGGGACGTCGGCCCCGGGTCCGGCCCACACCGCCGGGGCGGTAGGCCCGTGTTCGGTCACCTGCCGGCCCCGGGTCCCGGGTGTGGCCGCGGTACCGGCCCGTGAGCACGGCCGGCCCCGCCCGGACCGGTCGTCCGCCCACCCCCGGCGTTCGCCGGGGACCGGCCGACGACCACGATCACGGTCGCCCGGCCCGTCATCGGCCGACGACGACCACGGGCGGTGTGGCCACGGGCCCCGACCTCGGGCCCACGACCGCCCACGACCACGGGCCACCGGCCGGGGCACGCGGACCCGCCACCTCTCGTCCCCGGGCCGTTCGCCCGGTTCCGGTCGGCGGCGACGGGCCGACGGCCCCGGTTCGGTGGCCCCGACCTCGGGCCCACGACCGCCCACGACCACGGGCCCACGAACCACCGGCCGGGGGCACCCGGACCCGCACCTCCCGTCCCGGGCGTTCGCCGGGAACCCGCCGCGTTCACCTGATCAATGGTTCCCCCGGTCGCGCGTCGCCGCGAGCGCGATGGCGCCCGCGGCCGAGAGCGCCAGGGCGACTCCGCCGAGGAGCCAGAGCCGCTCGCTGTCGTGACCCGCCGCCGCGATCTGGCCGACGGGCCGGCTCCCGCTCCCGCTGCCGCTGCCGCTGTCGTGGCCCGGGGGACCGGCGTGCCCGGCGCCGGCCGCGCTGCCGGGGCCGCCGAGGGCCGGCGGCACGCCCGCCCCCTCCGGGTCGCCGTCCTCCGCGATCTCCTCGTCCAGGCCGTCCTCGTGGCCCTGTTCGAGGCTGTCGTCGAAACTCTCCTCGTCGCCGAAGTCCGACCGCGGAGCCCCGAGCTCCCCGACCTCCTCGGCCACCGGGGTCGCCGCGCACCGGGCGTCCCTGGTGCCGCCGGCGCAGTTGGACTGCGGGGACTGGACCTCCAGGCCGCCGCCGAGCCGGCCGTCGCCACCGTCGCCGCCGTCCTCGCCGCCGACGGTGACCGAGTAGGTGAGGGTCGCCGTCCTCCCGGCCGGGATGGCACCCGAGTACGAGAGCACGGGCTCGTTGTACGCGACCCGGCCGAAGGTGGCCCGGGCGTTGCGGTCGTAGACGGCGTCGTCGAGGGTGCCGCCGAGATCGTCGGTGAAGCGCACGTCGGGGAGGGCCCGCTCGCCGTTGTTCCTCGCCCGGATGGTGAAGGTGAGGGTGTCGCCCAGGGCGACCCGCTTCGCCGACGCCGTCTTGGTGATCTCGAGATCGGGGGTCTGCGCCGACAGGGCGGTGGCCGCCGGCCCGAAGCCCGTCGTGGCGGCGGCGGCGCCCGCGGCGACCGTCAGGGCCCCGAGGAACCGGGACCGATTGCCTCTGCTGCGCCCGCGGCTCCTCGTGCGGTCCCGTCCGGGCACGGCCCGAACCGAACGGAGGACCCCGGCGCCCTGTGATCTTGCATTGCCCATAAGTCCGAAATGTAGACAATCATTCCGGCTGGGCCGTGTTACGCCGCGCCCGTGTTGCGTCGCCCCGCCCGGGACGCGTACTCGGCGATGTCCGCCATCGGCGGCCGCTCCTCCGTGTCCACCGCATGCGTCCGCGGGACGAACCCGTCCTCGCCGCGTTCGAACTGGGTGAGCGCCGGGCGGACCAAATGCCCTCGCGAGAGCCGTAGTTGGGCCGTGCGGTAGATCGCCGCCGCCATCCGGCCCAGCGCCTGCCCGTCCTGGTGGCGGTGCAGCCGTACGCCCACGTCCACCTGCGCCAGCGCGTCCAGGCCCACCGTGTGCAGCGCGTCCACCAGCAGGCCCAGCTCCACCCCGTAGCCGACCGGGAACGGCAGCCGCTCCAGCAGCGAGCGCCGCGCCGCGTACTCCCCGCCGAGCGGCTGGACGAACCCCGCGAGCTGCGGCCAGTGCAGATTGAGCAGCGGCCGCGCCACCAGTTCGGTCACCCGGCCGCCCTGGCCGGGCGTGTCGCCGAGCGGCCGGTCGTACATCGCCTTGACGAACTGCACCTCCGGGTCGGTCAGCAGCGGTCCGACGATCCCGGACACGAAGTCCGCGGAGAACTCCTGAAGGTCGGCGTCCACGAAGCAGACGATGTCGCCGTCGGTCACCAGGAGGGAGCGCCACAGCACCTCGCCCTTGCCGGGGACGGCCGGGACGCGCGGGAGTATCGCGTCGCGGTGCACGACGCGGGCGCCGGCCCGTGCCGCCACCTCGGCGGTGCGGTCCGTCGACCCCGAGTCGACGACGACCAGCTCGTCCACGAGCGGCACCGCGTCGGTCATCAGTTCGCGCCGGATGACGGTGACGATCTCCCCGACCGTCGCCTCCTCGTTGAGTGCGGGGAGCACCACGCTGACCGTGGTGTCCTGCTTGGCGGACAGCAGCCGGTCCAGTGGCCGGTCCGCCACCGACCAGGACCGCCGGGCCAGCCAGCGCTCCACCTCTTCCAGCACGTGATCTCCATCTCGCGGATCGGACGACCGTCTCAGGCGTCCGGGGGTTCGGTTACAGTCTTGAACAACGCGGACCGCCGATGCATGTCGGGGTCGTCGCGGAAACAATCGAATACCGCTCATCCAGAGGGGCAGAGGGACACGGCCCGTTGAAGCCCCGGCAACCCTCCAGCCGATCTCGTCGCGCATCGCGGCCGAGGCCACGGCTTGGGAAGGTGCCAATTCCGTCTCGCGGTGAAACGCACCGCGGGGAAGATGAGGAGAAAGGGCCTCGCCTCCATGGCTGTGCAGACTGTCGCCACCACCACCGATTCTGCCGACACCGTCGATCTGGGCCCCGCCTCCGGGCTCTCCTGCCGCGAGTGCGGCGAGCGCTTCGCCCTCGGCCCGATCTTCGCCTGTGAAGCCTGTTTCGGGCCGCTCGAAGTCGCGTACGACCTGCCGAGCGGCGACCCCGAGGCGCTGCGCAAGCGGATCGAGAGCGGTCCGGAGAACATCTGGCGCTACGCGCCGCTGCTGCCCGTCCCCGCCGACGTGGCGAGCAAGCCGAATCTGAACCCGGGCTTCACCAAGCTCGTCCAGGCCGACAACCTCGCCCGTGAGCTGGGCGTCACCGGCGGGCTCTGGGTGAAGGACGACTCCGGCAACCCGACCCACTCCTTCAAGGACCGGGTCGTCGCCCAGGCGATCGAGGCCGCCCGCGCCTTCGGCTTCACGACGCTCTCCTGCTCCTCCACGGGCAACCTGGCCGGCGCGGTCGGCGCCGCCGCCGCGCGCGCCGGCTTCCGCTCCTGCGTGTTCATCCCGCACGACCTGGAGCAGGGCAAGGTCGTCATGGCCGCGGTCTACGGCGGTGAGCTGGTCGGCATCGAGGGCAACTACGACGACGTCAACCGCTTCTGCTCCGAGCTCATCGGCGACCCGGTGGGCGAGGGCTGGGGCTTCGTCAACGTCAATCTCCGCCCCTACTACGCCGAGGGCTCCAAGACGCTGGCGTACGAGATCTGCGAGCAGCTCGGCTGGCGGCTGCCGGACCAGATCGTCATCCCCATCGCCTCCGGCTCCCAGCTCACCAAGATCGACAAGGGGCTCCAGGAACTGATCAAGCTGGGTCTGGTCGAGGACCGGCCCTACAAGATCTTCGGCGCCCAGGCCCAGGGCTGCTCGCCGGTGTCCGTGGCGTTCAAGGCAGGCCACGACGTGGTCAGGCCGCAGAAGCCGGACACCATCGCCAAGTCCCTGGCCATCGGCAACCCGGCGGACGGGCCGTACGTGCTGGACATCTGCCGGCGCACCGGCGGTGCCGTGGAGGACGTCACCGACGAGGAGATCGTGGACGCGATCAAGCTGCTGGCCCGCACGGAGGGCATCTTCACCGAGACCGCGGGCGGTACGACGCTCGGCGTGGCGAAGAAGCTGATCGAGGCAGGGGTGATCGACCCGGCCCTCACCACGGTGGTCGTCAACACGGGTGACGGCCTCAAGACCCTCGACGCCGTGGCCCCGACCACGGGTATGTCCGCAGTCATCCGCCCCAACCTGGACTCCTTCCGAGAGGCTGGCCTCGTATGAGCGTCAACGTCCGCATCCCCACCATCCTCCGCACCTACACGGGCGGGCAGGCCGAGGTCCCGGCCGAGGGCACCACCCTCGCCGAGGTCATCGCCGACCTGGAGAAGAACCACACGGGCATCGCGGCCCGGGTCCTGGACGACCAGGGCAAGCTGCGCCGGTTCGTGAACGTGTACGTCAACGACGACGACGTGCGCTTCGAGCAGGGCCTGGAGACGGCGACGCCGGACGGTGCCGGCGTGTCGATCATCCCCGCGGTGGCGGGCGGCTGAACGCCACGCAGAGTCAGCAGTGGTGCCCCCTCCGCAAGCTCGGCGGAGGGGGCATTTCTGCATGGTTGAGCGCGATAGAGTTGGGGAAGCCCCCTCCGCTGCGTGTGCCAGGTGCATATGAGAATGCGTGCGCACACGACAAGAAACAGCCAAAGTGCTCGAGCGTGATGCGCAGTAAGTGCGCTTTGTCCGGCCCGACTTGCCCGGGAATGCTCGCATTTCCTCTTATTCATCCTTTCGGTCCTGCCCGGAATTCTCGTCCGATTGACCTGTTGCAGACGGCAGTTGGACAGATACATTCAGCCGCGGTCGACGCGTTCCGGCGCACATCCATGGGTCATCCGCATGCCCCTCCGGGTACCGGTGACACCGCTGGGTGAGGTCTGACCCGGGTCCGCGAAGTGCGGTCCTGTGCAAGGGCCAGTAATAGGGGAGTTAGGCATGGCTCAGGGCACCGTCAAGTGGTTCAACGCGGAGAAGGGGTATGGCTTCATCGCGGTCGACGGTGGTGCGGATGTTTTCGTCCACTACAGCGCGATCCAGATGGACGGATACCGCACCCTGGAGGAGGGTCAGCGAGTCGAGTTCGAGATCTCGCAGGGCCAGAAGGGGCCGCAGGCGGACATGGTCCGCGTAGCCGGCTGAGCGCCGACTGACTGCAGCAACGTGACGGAGGGTCCGTGCCAGGGGCGCGGACCCTCCGCCGTGTCCGGGGCCGGGCCACATGCCGCGGCCGGACCACCCGCCGCCGCGCGAGGGTCGTGCCTCCACCGCGGCGGGACCGGCGGCCGCCCTGCGCGGTCACGCCGGTCCCGCGTCCGGGTCGCACCTTCGTCGTGCGCGGTCGCACGGCGCTTCGCGTCCGGGTCGCACCTTCGTCGTGCGCGGTCGCACGGCGCTTCGCGTCCGGGTCGCACCTTCGTCGTGCGCGGTCGCGCCGCGCTTCGTACCCGGGTCGTACCCGCATCGCGCCCGGGTCGTATCGCGCCCGGGTCGTACCCGCATCGTGCGCGGTCACGCCGGTGCCGGGTCCGGGTCGCGTCTCTGTCGGGCCCGGGCCCGGGCGCGGCCGCCGGGTGCCGGCGGGGGCCCGAGTCGCGGTCGCGCCTTGCACTCGCCGGGTCCGAGTGCTAATCATTGGCGTTAGCACTCTACGAGTGAGAGTGACAACTAAGGACCGGGTCGGTGAGGTCCGCAGGCCGGGTGGGGCAAGGAACCACAAGGCGTGCAGGCCGTCCGTCGCGGGCACCAGCGCGGTCCGGAGCAATCCACCCCAGTCCGGGAGGACCACTTCACATGGCCAAGATCATCGCGTTCGACGAGGAGGCACGGCGCGGTCTCGAGCGCGGGATGAACCAGCTCGCCGACGCCGTCAAGGTCACCCTTGGCCCCAAGGGCCGGAACGTCGTCCTCGAGAAGAAGTGGGGCGCCCCCACGATCACCAACGACGGTGTCTCCATCGCCAAGGAGATCGAGCTCGAGGACCCGTACGAGAAGATCGGCGCCGAGCTGGTCAAGGAAGTCGCCAAGAAGACGGACGACGTCGCCGGTGACGGTACGACCACCGCGACCGTCCTCGCCCAGGCGCTCGTCCGCGAGGGCCTGCGCAACGTGGCGGCCGGCGCCAACCCGATGGCTCTGAAGCGCGGCATCGAGAAGGCCGTCGAGGCCGTCTCCGGTGCGCTGCTCGACCAGGCCAAGGAGGTCGAGACCAAGGAGCAGATCGCCTCCACCGCCTCCATCTCCGCCGCCGACACCCAGATCGGCGAGCTCATCGCCGAGGCGATGGACAAGGTCGGCAAGGAAGGCGTCATCACCGTCGAGGAGTCCCAGACCTTCGGTCTGGAGCTGGAGCTCACCGAGGGTATGCGCTTCGACAAGGGCTACATCTCGGCGTACTTCGCGACCGACATGGAGCGCATGGAGGCCGGCCTCGAGGACCCGTACATCCTCATCTTCAACGGCAAGGTCTCCTCGGTGAAGGACCTGCTGCCGCTGCTGGAGAAGGTCATGCAGTCGGGCAAGCCGCTGCTGATCATCGCCGAGGACGTCGAGGGCGAGGCCCTGTCGACCCTGGTCGTCAACAAGATCCGCGGCACCTTCAAGTCCGTCGCCGTCAAGGCCCCGGGCTTCGGCGACCGCCGCAAGGCCATGCTCGGCGACATCGCCATCCTCACCGGTGGCACGGTCATCTCCGAGGAGGTCGGCCTCAAGCTCGAGAACGCGGGCCTGGACCTCCTGGGCCGCGCTCGCAAGGTCGTCATCACCAAGGACGAGACCACGATCGTCGACGGTGCCGGTGAGAGCGACCAGGTCCAGGGCCGGGTCAACCAGATCCGCGCCGAGATCGAGAACTCCGACTCGGACTACGACCGCGAGAAGCTGCAGGAGCGCCTCGCGAAGCTGGCCGGCGGCGTGGCCGTCATCAAGGCCGGTGCCGCGACCGAGGTCGAGCTCAAGGAGCGCAAGCACCGCATCGAGGACGCCGTTCGCAACGCGAAGGCGGCCGTCGAGGAGGGCATCGTCGCCGGTGGTGGCGTGGCCCTGCTCCAGGCCTCCCAGGTGTTCGAGAAGCTCGAGCTCGACGGTGACGAGGCCACCGGTGCCGCCGCTGTGAAGCTGGCCCTGGAGGCCCCGCTGAAGCAGATCGCCGTCAACGCCGGCCTCGAGGGCGGCGTCGTGGTGGAGAAGGTGCGCAACCTGACCCCGGGCCACGGCCTGAACGCCGCGACCGGCGAGTACGTCGACCTCATCGCCGAGGGCATCATCGACCCGGCCAAGGTGACCCGTTCCGCGCTGCAGAACGCCGCGTCGATCGCCGCGCTGTTCCTCACCACCGAGGCCGTCATCGCCGACAAGCCGGAGAAGGCCGCCGCGGCCGCTCCGGGCGGCATGCCGGGCGGTGACATGGACTTCTGATCGACCTGAAGGTTGATCGACCGTCCTGAACCGAGGGCGGCACCCCCGATCCCGGGGGTGCCGCCCTCGGCCTTTGTGCCCGGCGCGGCCCTGAGCGGTGCGCTGCGGTGCGGGCGTACGGTCCGTGTGCCGGGCAGGGGCCCGCTTGACCGGCCCAGAAGCAGGAGCCCGCTACATCGGCCCCAGATGCAGCGTGAACCACGTCGTCTTGCCGTCGTCCGTCGGCCGCACGCCCCAGCTGCCCGCCAGTGTCTCGACGAGGATCAGGCCCCGCCCCGACTCGTCGTCGGCGGCGGCGAGCCGGGGCTGGGGCGGAAGGTGGCTGTGGTCGCTCACCTCCACGGTGAGCTCGGTGCTGTTGCGTCGCATCAGCAGGCGCACCGGGCCCTGCCCGTGCTGGATGGCGTTGGTGACCACCTCGGACGCCAGCAGCTGCGCGTCGTCGGCGACCTGGGCACAGCCCCAGTCGACCAGGGACTTGGCGAGGAACGCCCGCGCCCGCGACACCGACGACGGCGCCGCCGCCAGCTCCGTCACCACCGTGGCCAGCGGGGCCGCCGGCAGCTGGGCCAGGAGCAGCGTCACGTCGTCGTGGTGGTGCTCGGTGGCCGGCAGGACCGACGCCAGCACCTCGTCCACCACCGTCTGCAGGTCGTGCGCCGAGGCGAACGCCAGGTCGAGCGCGTCGATGAGCGCGTCGAGCTGCTCCTCGATGTCTCCCGCCGGTGTCTCTATCAGGCCGTCGGTGAACAGGATCAGGCTCGACCCGGGAGCGATGGCCACCGTCGTCTGCTGGTGCAGATGGTCACCCACGCCCAGGGGCACGCTGACCGGCGCATCCAGGGATCGCACGCCCTCGCCCGGTTCGGCGACGAGAGCGGGAAGATGGCCGGCCGAGCAGACGGTCACCTCGCCCGCGTCCGGCGCAACCACCAGATAGCAGCAGGTGACCAACTGGTCGGGCCCGTCGAGCTCGGCGACGATCGAGTCGAGCGCGTGCATCAACTGCCGGGGCTGCATCCCGGTCTTGGCGAGCGCGTGGGCCGCGGACCGCAGCTGCCCCATGATGGCGGCCGCCTCCAGGCCGCGTCCCATGACGTCACCGATGAGGATGCCGACCCGTCCGGCACCCAGGGGTACGAGGTCGAACCAGTCGCCGCCGACGCCCGCGCCCTGGGTGGCGGGCAGATAGCGGCTGGCGGTGTCCAGCCCGGGCACGGCCGGCGGGGTGCCCATCAGGCTGCGCTGCAGGGTCAGGGCGACGTGCCGCTGCTGCTCGTACAGGGCCTGGAACCGTTCCTCCGCTGCTTTTCGTTCGCTGACGTCGCGTACGGCGGCGGAGACGAGGAGTCCGTCGGTGGTTTCGAGGGGGCTGAGGCTGATTTCGACGGGGAACTCGGTGCCGTCCTTGCGGAGGCCGTGGAGTTCGAGTCCGGCGCCCATGGGGCGGACCTGGCGGTTGTGGGTGTAGCCGTCGCGGTGTGCGGCGTGGTGGTTGCGGAAGCGGCCGGGGACGAGGATCTCGACGGGGCGGCCGAGGAGCTCTTCGCGGCGGTAGCCGAAGAGGGCTTCGGTCTGGGCGTTGACGAGGCGGATGGTGCCGGCGTCGTCGACGATGACCATCGCGTCCGGTGCCGCCTCCAGCAGCCCCCGGAACCGCTCCTCCGCTGCTTTTCGTTCGCTGACGTCGCGTACGGCGGCGGAGACGAGGAGTCCGTCGGTGGTTTCGAGGGGGCTGAGGCTGATTTCGACGGGGAACTCGGTGCCGTCCTTGCGGAGGCCGTGGAGTTCGAGTCCGGCGCCCATGGGGCGGACCTGGCGGTTGTGGGTGTAGCCGTCGCGGTGTGCGGCGTGGTGGTTGCGGAAGCGGCCGGGGACGAGGATCTCGACGGGGCGGCCGAGGAGCTCTTCGCGGCGGTAGCCGAAGAGGGCTTCGGTCTGGGCGTTGACGAGGCGGATGGTGCCGGCGTCGTCGACGATGACCATCGCGTCCGGTGCCGCCTCCAGCAGCCCCCGGAACCGCTCCTCCACGGGACTCACGCCACCCCCCGGGCGCGGGATCGTCCGGCAATGACAGGTTCGGACGGTATCGGTGTCTAGATCGGACTCCGATGAGACCGTCGTGGTGATGCCTTCCATGCTTGCCTCCCGGACGGATTCTGCCCCTGGCCGTGACCGCCGCAGCGGTATCCGGACATCTCACCGCAACGCCTCACGGCATACCCGGAAAGTCCGATTCTGACCGTTGATGGCGATTGCAGAACGGGAAATGGATTCGCACGCCCGGTGGCGGGGTGGGCGCGCCGGGAGGGCGCCGCCGGGCCGCCCCGTTCGTGTCCGCCGCCCGTCCGGTGGCGGCCGGTCCGGGGCGGCGGGAAGCTGAAGGGGTGCGGACGGATGTGCACGCCCACCTGTGGAGCGACGACTATCTCCGCCTCCTCGAGTCCTACGGCCGGGACGACACCGGTACGCAACGGGGCCTGGGGGCGGGGGACAGTCCGGCGGAACTCGACGCACGGTTCGCGATGAACGACGCCGCCGGCATCGACCACCAGATCCTGTCCGTCTCCCCCCAGACGCCGTACTTCCCGGACGAGACCGAAGCGGTCACGGCCACCCGCCTGGCCAACGACCACTACGCGGAACTCGTCCGCGCCCGGCCGGAACGCTTCTCCGCCTTCGCCGCGCTGCCCCTGCCGCATCTGGACGCCTCGCTGGAGGAACTCGCCCGTGCACTCGACCAGTTGGGGATGGCGGGCGCCGGGCTGACGACGTCGGTGCTCGGCCGGAGCCTCGGCGATCCCCTCTTCCGGCCGCTCCTCGAGGAGTTGGACCACCGGGGCTCGGTACTGAGTCTGCATCCGGCCGGCCGGGACGCCGGCTCACCGCTCATCGCGCGGAACCGGATGAGATGGATGGTGGGCGCGCCGACGGAGGACACGATCTGTGCGATGCACCTGATCCTCGAAGGCGTCCCGAGCCGCTTCCCGAGGCTGCGGATCGTGCACGCGCACCTCGGCGGGGCCCTGCCCCTGCTGCTGCAGCGCGCCGACGACCACGTTCCGTGGGAGGCGCCCGACGTCATCGAGCTGCCCACGTCAGCCGCCCGCCGGATGTCCTACGACACCGTCGCCCACGGCCACGCGCCCGCCCTGCGCGCGGCGGCCGACTCGTACGGCGCGGAACGGCTGATGCTGGGCACGGACTTCCCGTACCAGACCGGGGACAAGCTGCGCCGGGCCGTCACCTTCATCGAGGAGACGCTCGTCCCCGAGGAGGCGGAGCGCGTCCTGGAGGCCGGAGCCGACCTGCTGCCGTCCGAAAGCCCCGCCCGGCTCGGCGGCGGGACCGGCCGGCACGTCAGCCGGCGTGGTCCTTGAGCTTCTCGGTGTCGAGGGTGATGTCGACGGGGGAGGGGAGAGCGACCTCGTCGCCGTACTCGTGCGACCGGCACAACCGGTGTGTGTCGCCGTCCGGCTCGCTGTGGACGGTGAGGCTGTCGGTGTCCCGGTCGGCGTTGATGTATTCGAGCGTGACCGTCTCGGGGGCCCGGCGGGCGAGCTCCTCGAATTCCTCGACGGACATGTCCGGGGTGTCAGCGGGGGCAGGGGGGGCATGGTGTCGCCTGCTCCCCTCCGCCGTGCCTCGGTTCGGCACGGACGGGCTGCACCGTCATGTGCGATTCCTTTCGTTGGACCGGGCGGCGGCACGGGCCTCGGCGGCGTGGGCGCGTACCGAGGACGGCGACAGCACGGAGGCGCGGGCCGGCGGTTTGGGCTCACCGCGGCACGCGGCGCAGTCGCCGCCCCGCAGGGCCTCGGCACGTGCCGGTGCGCCGCACTTGCCGCATTCGAGGACCCGGAGGACAGGAGGCGCCGGGCGTCGCTCGGGAGGGAGCTTCGCGGTCAGGCGCGTCCGGGCGAGCGCGGCGGGGTGATGCACCGGAACGGGGAGACCGGCCGTGAGCGCGCGCATCAGGTGCGCCTCGTCGGCGCCGCGCGCGAACCACTCCTCCACCAGCGGGGCGAGCTGCGCGCATTCGGCGGCGGACAGCGACATCGCCGGCGTCTCCCGCCCGAGAGCCGCGAGCAGGATCACCGCCCGGGAACGCGTCGGCCGCCGGGGACCCTCCTCGGGGACGTCCCCACGCCGGTACGCCGCCCACCACGTGTCGTCCCGAGGCGCACGCGACCACCACGTCCGGGTGATCCATCGCGGGCTCCCGGAACGGGCCAAGTGCTCGCGCCCGCGGCGCAGATGACCTGCGGCCTGGATGCGGTTGAGGGCGGTCCGCAGCGCGCACTGCCCGTACGGAAGCACCTTGGCCAGCGTCTTCACCGAGATGTCGGCCCCGTCCGCGAGCCGGTCGATGTACGCGGCGACGGCGGCCTCGCGGGGTGGGAGGTGCGTGAAGTCCGCCGCGGTGCGGGGCGGTTGGCCCGGTGTCGTGCGCTTTCCGTAGCCGGGGCGGGCCATCGGGTGCGGAGCGGCGTGCGCGGGCAGGGAGGGAGCACTAAACTGGCTGTCAGCCATCCGGATCGACCTTACCGATCTTGCTGGTCAAGCCCCCGCTGGTGTTGGCGCACCTGACGGGGGCTGTTCGTTTTCCGGACACGCTAGAGGGTCGTGACCCTCCGTGGCAAATGGCTCACACGCGGTCAACTAGCGGGGAGGGTGGGCGGGTTGAGGCCCTTCACCATTCCCTTTTCAGAGCGCTCGGAGCCCGAGGCTCAACCCCCGGGCTCCGTCGTGGAGTTGTTCAGCGCTCCGCCTTGACCCCGTCCACGAACGCGGACCAGGCGGCGGCCCGGAACACGAGCTTCGGGCCGCCGGGGTTCTTCGAGTCGCGCACGGGGACGATGCCGGGGTGGTCGTCGGCGACTTCGAGGCAGTCGCCGCCGCTGGAGCCGCTGTACGTGGACTTGCGCCAGGTGGCCACTTCGAGGCAGTTGCCGCCATCGCCGCCGCTGTAGCTGGATTTGCGCCAGACCGCGGCACTCAGGTCGTACTCAGGGCTGCTGATCTTCATGCGAGTAATCCTCCGCCACCGATGCGACCAGGGCCAGGGACTCGCGGGGAGACAGGGCGCCTGCCGCGAGCAGATGGTAGGCCAGCTCGTATCGGGCCACTGTTGCTGGATCATCCTGTAACTGGCCCGTGCCCAAGGCTTGCAGATAGGCGACCGGCGGAGCGTCAGGGAAGGACATCAGCTTCAGTGCCCCCTCGTCTGTCATGTGGGCACCCGCGTCGAACGGCATCACCTGCATGATGACGCGGCGGTTGCGCGCGAGGGTGGCCACATGGCGGAGTGCCTCCGACATCACTGAAGCGCCTCCCACTTTGCGGCGGAGCACGGCTTCGTCCAGCACCGTCCACACCATGGGGCTTGTTGGATCGTCGAGGAGCCGTGAGCGTTCCAGTCTCGCTGCCACCAGCTCGTTGATGGCATCGTCTGTCGCTGTGGGGCGGCCGCCACGGAACACCGCCCGCGCGTACTCCTCCGTCTGCAGCAGCCCCGGGATCAGCAGCGGCGCGTACTCGCGGATCGTCGTCGCGACCGCTTCCGCCTCGGCCGCCTCGGCGAAGTGGTCCGGGTATCTCGACTTGTTGGCGGCGAGGCAGTTCCGCTCGAAGAAGCCGTTCGTGCCGAGTATCTCGTCGATCCTGCGTGCGACATCCGGCTGCATCCGCCGTGTGCCCGACTCCAGTTGGCCGATGAACGACGCGCTCACGAAGAGCGGTTCGCCGAGCTCCCGCTGGCTGAGGCCGGCGTTCTCGCGGGCGTGGCGCAGTTCGGCGCCGAGCAGGGCCCTGGGAGACGTGGACGGGTCCAGATCCTTCGGTCCAGGCAAGGTCAACTCCGTGTGACACAGGTCGGGTTGTTGGGCCTTCGACACTGGTCAGGCTAGCCCGCCATGACCACGCTGTGTAGGGAACGTACATACCGAGAGTGGAGGTGCATGGTGGTTCCACCCTGTCCGAAGGAGCGGTTGCGTGCGGCCGAGGAGGTCGTGGCGCAGTTGCGGGAGGAGCTCGACTCGACGGGGGTGACCCTGCCGTCGTTGCGCGTGGACCTCGTGTCGCTGACGAGCGATTCGGGGGCGTATCCCCTGGTCGACCTGGGGCGCTGCAACCTGGACACCGCGCTCCGCCTCGCCGCGGTGCTCCACGGGGCCCGCGGGTGAGCGCGGGCGGGCCGGACGAGTACGTGATCGACTCGCGGGACGGGCGCATCGGGCGCGTGATGGGGCGCGAGGGGCCGTACGTGCAACTACGGCCGCCGGGAGGCGGGCGCGAGTGGGACTGTCCTCCCGAGGCGCTGCGGCCCGTGCCCCCCGCTGTGCTGCTGCGGGCGCGCGTCAGGGAGCGCAACCGGCAGGGGAGGCTGCGCGGGTAGGGCCGCGATAAGGTTGCTGACTCCAGTACCAGGACGTCGGGAGGTGAGCCCCATTACCGCTGCTGCAGGACCGGGTGCTCGTCTCCGCGTCGCCGAAGGTGCGTGAGGGAGCCCCGCTTCGGACTTCCGAGAGGCTCCCCTTGTCGATCTCCTTCGATCCTTCCTCTTCTCTTCCCGCCGTCGTCGGCAGGCTGCGGGCCGCCGGCTGTGTCTTCGCCGAGGACGAGGCGGAGTTGCTGCTCTCCGCCGCCCGGACGCACACCGAGCTCACCGTCATGGTGGAGCGGCGGGCCTGCGGCCATCCGCTGGAACACGTCCTCGGCTGGGCGGAGTTCTGCGGTCTGCGGGTCGCCGTGGAGCCGGGGGTGTTCGTCCCCCGGCGCCGTACCGAGTTCCTCGTGCGCCGGGCGGTGGCCGCCCACCCGGACGCCGGTGTGGTCGTGGACCTGTGCTGCGGTTCCGGTGCCGTCGGGGCGGCACTGGCGGCCTCGCTGCCGGGATCCGCGGTGGAGCTGCACGCCTCCGACATCGAGCCGGCCGCGGTGCGGTGCGCCCGGCGCAACCTCCCCGAGGGCGCACGGGTCCATGAGGGCGACCTGTTCGATCCCCTGCCGGGCGGGCTGCGGGGGCGCGTCGACATCCTCGCCGCGAACGTTCCGTACGTACCGACCGAGGAGGTCGGGCTGCTGCCCGCCGAGGCCCGTGTGCACGAGCCGCTGGTCGCGCTCGACGGCGGCACGGACGGGCTCGACGTGCTGCGGCGGGTGACGGCGGAGGCGGGGGAGTGGCTGGCGCCCGGCGGGATCCTGCTGTTCGAGACCAGCGAGCGGCAGGCCGCGGACGCGCTGGCGGCGGTCGCCACCAGTGGGCTGGTGCCGCGGGCGGCCACGTGCGAGGAGCTGTACGCCACCGTCGTCGTCGGGACGAAACCGGCCGCTTGACGGGCCACCGGCACAGGGCGGGTGCTCCCGTGCTCGACGTGTTCGCGGTGACCGGACGTGTTCGCGGTGACCGGACGTGCTCGACGTGCTCGCGGTGCTCGACGTGCTCGCGGTGCTCGACGTGCTCGACGTGCTCGACGTGCTCGACGTGCTCGCGCTGACGGGCCACCGGCATCGACGGCCGGACGTGCTGCTGTGACGGAGCGGCTCGGGGACTCACGGGCGCCGTCCGCTTCTCATGTCCGTCTCATCGGGGCCTTAACCGTCCCTCACTCCGCCTCCATAGCTTTCGCGCCATGTTCTTCACCTACCTCAGGCGCGAGCTGCGCCGCCGCAGGAAGGCGGCGCTCGTCGTCGCCTCGGGGCTCGCCCTCGGAATCGCCCTGGTCATCGTCGTCAACTCGGTCTCCGCGGGCATGAACCGGGCGCAGGGCCGGGTGCTGGAGTCGCTGTACGGGCTCGGCACCGACATGACCGTCACCAAGGCAGCCGCCCCGCCCGAGGAGGGCGCGACCGTGAAGCGGCCGCGGTTCCGGTTCGATGCCAAGGGCGGTGACGACGACGCCCGGCAGAGCCAGGACATCGTGATGGTCCAGGGCTTCGAGACGCTCGCGGCGTCGACGGTCGCGCGGGTCGCCGGGCAGGACGGGGTCGCGGACGCGGTCGGCGGCCTGAACGTGCGGGTCATGAAGGTCGACGGGCAGTTCAAGCCGGGCGAGTTCAAGCAGGAGCCGGGGGAGGTCAAGCGCGGTGGCCCGGCCGCCGGGGAGGTCCGCGGCGGCGGTGCGGACTTCGACGTCGACTCGTACTCCGTGTACGGGACGGACGTGGCCCGTCAGGGTCTCGGACCGCTGACCTCGTCGAAGATCACATCGGGGCGTACGTTCGCGGCGGGCGAGACCTCGGCGGCCGTCGCCGTCGTCGACAGTGCGTACGCCAAGGAGAAGAAGCTGAAGGTCGGCGGGACGCTGACCGTCTCGGGCACGAAGTTCACCGTCGTCGGCATCGCCACGGCGGACAGCGGGGACGCGGCCGCCGACGTCTATCTGCCGCTCGCCCGGGCACAGACCCTCGCGGACGCCAAGGACAAGATCACGACCGTCTATGTGAAGGCGACCGACTCGCAGCGGATCGCGGGCGTCAAGGACACGATCCAGAAGAACATCTCCGGCACGACGGTGACCACGTCCGCCGATCTCGCCCAGACGGTCTCGGGCTCGCTGTCCACGGCCTCCGACCTGGCGGCGGGCGTCGGCAAGTGGCTGTCGATCGTGGTGCTGGTGGCGGCGTTCCTGGTGGCGGGGCTGCTGACGTCGTCCGCGGTGAGCAGGCGGGTGCGCGAGTTCGGCACGCTGAAGGCACTGGGCTGGAAGAGCCGCCGGGTCACGGGGCAGGTGGCGGGCGAGGCGCTCGTCAACGGCCTGATCGGCGGGGCGCTGGGCATCGGGGTCGGGCTCGCGGGTGCCTGGGCGATCACCGCGTTCAGTCCCACGCTCACCGCTCAGTTGGGTGCCGGCGGCGGGGGCGGCGCGGGCGGCGGTGGCCGGATGCTCGTCGGCGGTCCGGGCGGGCCGGGCGGCCCCATGAGCGACGGCGCGTCCAGGGCCCTCGACATCGCGCTCACCGCTCCGGTGTCCCTCACCACGATCGGGCTCGCCGTCGCGCTCGCGGTCGCGGGCGGACTGATCGCGGGCGGATTCGGCGGCTGGCGGGCGTCGCGGCTGCGGCCGGCGGACGCGCTGCGGCGCGTCGAGTAGTGGCCGTCCCGATCCACCGACGAACGTCACCACGCACAGCAGGAGTTGAATCACGATGTACGAGCTCACAGGCGTCACCAAGCGCTATCAGCGCGGCAAGGACACCGTCCGGGCCCTCGACGGGGTGGACCTGACGATCCCGGACGGCGGCCGGCTGGTCATCCAGGGCCCGACGGGCGGCGGCAAGTCGACGCTGCTGCAGATGCTCGGCGGCCTGGACCGGCCGAGCGAGGGAGCGGTGGTGCTGGACGGGGTCGACCTCGCGACGCTGCCCGAGGCACGGCTCACCCGGGTGCGGGCCGAGAAGATCGGCTTCGTCTTCCAGGGATTCAACCTGGTGCCGACGCTCACGGCGCAGGAGAACGTGGAGACCGCGCTCGTACCGCTCGGACTGAAGGCGGCCGAGCGGCGCGAGCGGGCCGGCGAGGCGCTGGTGTCGGTCGGGCTCGGGGAGCGGCGGGGACATCTGCCGGGCGAGCTGTCCGGCGGTCAGCAGCAGCGGGTCGCCATCGCGCGGGCGCTGGTGAAACGTCCGGCGGTGCTGCTGGCCGACGAGCCGACGGGCAACCTGGACGAGTCCATGCGCGACGAGATCATGGAGCTGCTGGAAGGGCTGTGGGAGGAGAACGGGCTGACGTTCGTGATGGTCACCCATGACTCGGTGCTGGCACGGCGGGCGCCGAGGGTCGCGACGATCAGGAAGGGCCGGGTGACGATCCGGGAGCAGGCGGTCGGCGCGGTGTAGTGCTCCCGCCGGGCGGGGCGGGGCGGTTCGGGTGGGTGGGTGTACCGGGCCCGCGTTCCTCCGGGGACGCGGGCCCGGCCGGCTCGCCGTGTCCGCGGTCCCGTTCCCGGGGACGTTCGTGCCGGCCGTCCCACGGGCCGGCCTGCTTCAGGGCGGGCCGTCCCCGGCCCGCTGCCGGCTCCCGTCACGAACGTCGGGGGTGCCGGCCCTCGTCACGGAGGACGAGGTGCCGGCCCCTCACGGCGTGCAAGAGGCACGGCCCGCGCGCCGGGTCAGAGGCGGAGTGCCTCGCGGAGGTGCCCGTGGGCGCGCTTGAGGAGGTCCGCGGCCGTCAGGGCGTCGACGTCGGCGAGCAGCATCAGGATCGCCGTCTTGACCTCGCCGTCCGCCGCGGTCAGCGCCGTCTCCACGGCCGCGTCCGGCGCGTCGGTCGCGAGCTTCACGATGCGCCGGGAGCGGGCGCGGAGCTTCTCGTTCGAGGCGCGGACGTCGACCATCAGGTTCCCGTACGTCTTGCCCAGGCGGATCATCGTGATGGTCGAGATCATGTTGAGCACCAGCTTCTGTGCCGTGCCCGCCTTCAACCGGGTCGATCCGGTGAGGAGTTCGGGTCCGACGACCACCTCGATGCCGTGCTCCGCCGCCGCGGCCAGTGCGCTGCCCGCATTGCAGGAGAGGCCGATGGTGAGGGCGCCGGCCGTCCGGGCGTGCTCGACGGCCCCGACGGCGTACGGGGTGCGGCCGGAGGCGGAGATGCCGACCACGGTGTCGAGCGCCGTCAGGCCCAGACCGTCGAGGTCGGCGGCGGCCAGCTCCTCGGAGTCCTCCGCGCCCTCGACCGCCTCGACCATCGCCGACGGGCCGCCCGCGATCAGGCCGACGACCTCGTCCGGGCCGGTGTTGAACGTCGGCGGGCACTCGCTCGCGTCCAGGACGCCGAGCCGGCCCGCCGTGCCCGCGCCCGCGTAGACCAGCCGGCCGCCGCGGGCCATGCGGTCGGCGGTCGCGTCGATCGCGGCGGCGATGGCCGGGAGCCGGGTGGCGACGGCGTCGGGGACGGTCCGGTCCTCGCCGTTCATGATGCGGGCGATCTCTGCGGTCGGAAGCCGGTCGATGTCGGCGAGCTCGGGGCGGAACGCCTCGGTCGTGAGGCTCTCCAACTGCGCGCGCAGTTCGGCCGGTCCGGGAGTGGAGGTCATGGGAGGCGGCTCTCTCGGGTGGTTCAGCGGGTGCGGGGGGTGTGGCGGTGCGCGAGGGCCTCGTACGAGGCGGCGAGGGCCGGTGCGGCCGTCTCGTAGGTGCGCTGCATGACGCCGATGAACAGGCAGTCGACGACGAGGAGCTGGCTCGTCCGCGAGGACATGGCGGCCGGGCGCAGGTCGGTCTCGCGTGCCGTCGAGGTCGTCAGGACGTGGTCCGCGTACTGGGAGACCGGCCCGTCCGGACGGCCGGTGATCGCGACGGTCGTCGCTCCGTGATCGAACGCGACGCGCAGCGGCTCGATGATGTCGCCGGTCGAGCCGGAGTGGCTGATCGCCACGGCCGCGTCGCCGGAGCGGAGCTGCACGGCGTTGGTGACGGCGAGATGGGGGTCGCTGTGCGGGTGGGCGACCAGTCCGATGCGCAGGAGCTTCTGGGCGAGGTCCTGGGCGACCAGGCCGGACGCGCCCACGCCGTAGATGTCGATGCGGCGCGCGCCGGCGAGGGCCGTGACGGCGGCGCCCAGCTGGACGGTGTCCAGGCCCGCGGCGGTGTCGGCGAGGGTCTGCTGCTCGTCGTACGCGAGCTTCGCGACGACGTCGGCTATCGGGTCGTCGACCGCGATGTCGGCGGTGACGGACGGGGCGCGGCCCGACTGCTGCTGGGCGGCGAGGCCGGCGAGCGCGAGTCGCAGATCGCGGTAGCCGGGGTAGCCGAGGAGCCGGGCGGTCCGGACGACCGTGGCCTCGCTGGTGCCGGTGCGTTCGGCGAGTCCGGTGACCGTGAGCGCCGCGCAGCCTGCCGGGTCGCCCGCGACGGCTTCGGCGACCCGCTGCATGGAGCGGGTCATGGAGGGGGCGAGGGTGCGGACCTTCGCAGCGAGAGCGGCCGGGGCGGGCGGGACGTCGCCCACGGTGCCGCCGCTCGTGCCACCGGTGCCGCCGCTCTTCGTGGCGCCCCTGCGTGTGCCGCCGTCACCAGGGGTGCCGGTGCCACCTGAGGCGGACGTGCCCGGCCGGACCGGGGCGGCCGCGCCGGGGCGTCTGCCGGATCCCGGAGCATTGAAAGAATCCTTCAGGTCCTTGGTCACAGTTGAAAGATATTTTCGTCCGCTGTGAACGGTCAACCCCCTTTGTCCGGTGGACGGAGTCCCCGGGGACCCTCGTCCCGGGAGGTGCGGGGCCGTGCTGGGGGCCCGCACCCGAAAGGGTGACAATGACGGTATGGACGCCAACCCGCTCGAGCAGGCGCTGCATGCCGCCCGCGCCCTCGTCCTCGCTGACCTCACCGCCCGTGACGTGGCGCACGCCGAGGTCGTCTCCCTCGTCGAGGAGGCGGTCCGGGAGCGCCGTTGGTGGGTCGAGCAGTGGCCGGAGGGTGCGGAGTACGTGGCCGGGCTGATCGCCCAGGACGTACAGGACGCCCTGCTGGAACGGTACGGGCGGTGGCCGCTGTGCCCGGTCTGCACCTCCGGTGAGCCGCACGCACTGGACGTGGAACCCGAGTTGGGCCCCGACCCGCACTGGGTGTGCGGCAAGGCGGGCGTCGTGGTCGCGCCCGTCGGCGGCCTGCCGTGACCGTCTACATCGACCCGCCGACCTGGCCGGGGCACGGGATGCTGTGGTCCCACCTGGTCAGCGATGTGTCGTTCGAGGAACTCCACGCCTTCGCCGCGTCGATCGGCTGCCCCACCCGTGCCTTCGAACGCGACCACTACGACGTGCCCGCGCACCGCTACGAGGACGCCGTGCGCGCCGGCGCGGTCGAGATCGGGTCGAAGGAACTGGTCCGGCGGCTCACGGAGGCGGGACTGCGGCGCCGGAAGCACGGGGGTGGCGGCCGGTAGGCCGGCGGGAACGGCCGTACGACGGGACGGCCCTCCCGCGGGTGCGGCAGGGCCGGTGTGCCGCCCGGTCAGCCGACGCAGCCGGCGACCGTCCCGCTGGGGCTGCAGTTGTCGGGGACGTTCTCCTTCACACGGGTCCGGTTGAGGGTGACGGAGCCGGAGGCGCGGAAGATGCCGCCGCCGACCGACGCCTGGTTCTTCGTGACGGTGCTGTCGGTCAGGACGGTGTTGCCGCCGGGGGCGCCGTCCTCGTTGTAGACGCCGCCGCCCTGCGAGCCGGCGTCCCTGGTCTCGTTGCCGGTGATGTCGCTCGACTCCACCGTGGCCTCGTTGTCGTTCCAGAGGCCGCCGCCGTCGGCGTCGGCGACGTTCTCCTTGACCACACTGCGGCCGATCCACAGGAGTCCGGTGTTGTGGATCCCGCCGCCGTTCGCCGCGGTGTTCTTGTTGACGCTGCTGCGACCGACGATCAGGGTGCCCGTGTTGCGGATGCCGCCGCCGTCCCCGCCGGCCCTGTTGCCGGTGACACCGGTGGACTGGAGGTCCGCCGTCCCGTCGTTGTCGACACCGCCGCCGCCGTCGGCTTCGTTCTTGTCCACACTGCTGTGGGTGGCGGTCACATAGCCGTCGGCGGAGGCCACTCCGCCCCCGTCGGCCGTCGCCCTGTTCTGGCTGACGGCGCTGGAATCGAGGGAGACCACACCGCCGGAGGTGTGGATACCGCCTCCGTCGACGCCCGCGCTGTTCTTCTCCACCTTGCTGTCCCGGAGGATCACCCGCCCGCCGTCGTTCGCGACCGCCCCGCCGTTGCCCGCTGCCCGGTTGCGCGTGAGCGTGGCGGACTTGAGGAGCAGGGTCCGGCCGGTTCTGACGAGGACCGCCCCTCCGTCGCCCGCGCCGTCGCCGTTCTTCACGGTCAGGTCGTCCAGGGTGAGGAATCCGGCGGACCCGCCGACCTCGAAGATGCGGAACTGGGGCGTACCGGCCGCGACCGAGCGTTCGATGCTCGTGCCCTTGCCTCCGCGCAGGGTGACGGGCTCGTCGATGGTCGGGAGGGCTGACGTCAGGACGTAGCGGCAGTCGCGAGCCAGTTCGATCGTGCCGCCGTCCGCACCGAGGACGCCGTCGATGGCGTTCGTCAGAGCACTCGTGCTGCAGGCGATGCGGTCGTTTCCGTTGTCGGGGTTGAGGGAGGCCGCCTGGACCGGGGTCATCGGTACGACGGCCAGAGCCAGGGCGACGGCGCCGCCCGCGCTCGCGACGATTCTCATTGGGCGCTCCAGGAGAAGACTGACGGGGCTCTACCTCCCCCTGAGCGACCCTCACCCCGGCGCCGCACACCGGCAACCGAGGCGCCCGCCATCCGGCGCAACCCCGGCGGCGGTGCGTTCGGCCCGGGACGGGCACGGGCACCCCGGTGCGTCAGGCCGTGCCGCAGCGCGTCGCGCCGGTGTCCCGGCCGACGGAGGACGAGACCACCACGCGGCTCTTCCCGTGCGCCGGGTCCGCCCCCCCGGCGCTCGAATCGCAGGGCCAGGGCGACGAGCCCGAGGGCGGCGAGGGTCATCGCAGCCCCCGCCCACGCCGTGGCGGCGAAGCCGAGCCCCGCGTCGATGACCGTGCCGCCGAGCCAGGGCCCGCTGGTGTTCCCCAGGTTGAAGGCGGCGGTGGTCGTCGCGGCGGCCAGCGTGGGAGCCGCGCCCGCGACGTTGAACATCCGGGCGTTCAGGGCGGGGGCCGTGAAGAACGACGCGACGCCGATGAGGAACGACAGGCCCACCGCCGCCACCGGCGAAGCGGCGGTCAGGGCGAGCACGGCCAGCAGCACCGTCGAGGCGGTGATGCCGCCGAGCATCACGCCGAAGAGGTGCGCGTCGGCGATGCGGCCGCCGATCGCCGTGCCGAGCAGCGCGCCGACGCCGAAGAGCCCCAGGACGGTCGGCACCCAGCCGTCACCGAGTCCGGCGACGTCGGTGAGCAGCGGCGCCAGATAGGAGAACACGCAGAAGACGCCACCCGCGGACAGTGCGGTGACCGCGACGGCGAGCCAGACCTGACGGTCGCGGTAGATGGTGAGTTCGCGGTGGAGCCGCGGCTTCTCGTCGGGCACCGGGATGGGCGGGATCCTGGTCAGCACGCCGACCAGGGCCACCGCGGAGGCCGCGCCGACCGCCCAGAACGCCGAGCGCCAGCCGAGGTGCTCCCCGAGGAACGCGCCGGCCGGGACGCCCAGGACGTTGGCGATCGACAGCCCGCCGATCATCACGGCCATCGCGCGGGCGCGCGAGTCGACGGGCACCATCGCCATGGCCACCGCCGCGCCCACCGCCCAGAAGCCGGCACAGGCGAGGGCGCTGACCACCCGCGACACGAAGAGGACCTCGTACGTGGGTGCCAGCGCGCCGGCGACCTGGCCCAGCCCGAAGACGGTGATCAGGGTGACGAGCGTGGCGCGGCGGGGCAGCCGCAGGGTCGCCACGGCGAGCAGCGGCGCTCCCACGACCATCCCGATGGCGAACGCGGAGATCAGCAGCCCCGCGCGCGGGATCGAGACGTCCATGTCCTCGGCGATGGGCGGCAGCAGCCCGGACAGCATGAACTCGCTGGTGCCGAGCGCGAAGACCGAGAGGCCCAGGATGTAGACGGCCAGCGGCATACGGGGGCGGGGACCGGCGGATGCTGCGGGCATGACAGTGGCCAACAGCCGGATGGCGCCTGTCATTCCCGGGTTCCCGGGACCGTCCGCATGGTGGACGCGGGGCAGCGCACGACGAAGGTGCGCTGCGCCACGGGCTCAGGACTCCCGGAGGCGCTCCAGCTCCGCGGCCGCGTTGCGCCGTGCGGCCTCCTCCCACTCCCGCTGCCCGTACGGCGTGCGGAACAGCCGCGGCAGGTCGAGGAGATGGCGCAGGACGTCGGCCCGGCCCGCGCGGAAGGCGTCGTCCGGGACGAAGCCGTACTCCTCGCGTACGGCGGCGGCGTACCTCTCGTACGCGTCCGGCGGCGAGGCGAGGATCGCCAGGTCGGCGTCGCAGAGCACCGTGCCGTTGGCGTCGTCGTCCTGAGCCGCGTGGGTCCGGGTGAGCAGCACCAGCCGGGACACCTCCTCGGTACGTGCCCGGTCGACGCCGAGTTCGGGCAGGGCCCGCTCGGCGAGACGTGCGCTGCGCTCCTCGTTGGTGGAGCGCTCCGGCAGGTACACCGCGTCGTGGAACCAGGCCGCGAGGCGTACGAGGTCGGCGTCGTCCGCGTACTCGGCGAGCGTGTCGACGCGGTCCAGGACCGCCACCAGGTGGTCGGTGGTGTGGTACCGCCGCTGCGGCTCGGCCCAGCGGCCGAGCAGGTCGTCGGCGTACCGGTCCGGGCCGGGCAGAGCGGTGTCCGGTGCGCGGTCGGCGACCGCGGCCACGGTCGCGGCCCAGCGTCGGCGGAGGTCGTCATGGGCGGGGTGCTGCGGAAGCGCGGGCATGGCCACATTGTCCAGCCGGCCGGTGACGGGTGGTTGCCGGGGCGCTCCTGGCGCCCCCGGGTCCCTCCGGCCGTCCCCGGACCCCGTCCCGCGTCGTCCCCGGGTCCCTCCGGCCGTCCCCGGACCCCGTCCCGCGTCGTCCCCGGGTCCCTCCGGCCGTCCTTGAACCCTCCCGACCCGCACCTGGCCCCTCCCGACCCCTCCGGCTTCGTCCCGCATCGGTCCCTGTCGGTCGTCCCGCGTGCCCGGAATGCTGACGTAACGGTCTTACCAGGTGATAATGGATACGCCTGTGTCTCATCCCCCGTGCGGAGGCAGACACCATGAACGCAGCGGTCACAGCGCAGAGCATGCCGAAGACGGAACTGGCGGCCCAGATCCTGGCCGCGATCGGTCCGCTGACCTTCGGGGTCATCCTCATCGTCCTGCTGGGTGGCGCGATGTGGTGGGACGGGCGGCGGCGGGCCCGACTGCGTGTCCCGAGGCCCGAGGAGCAGCCGAAGGCGGCCGACCACCGCGAGCACATCGAGGAGGTCAGGGAAGAGGACGACGACGCCTTCCCCGAGGACGGCAGCCGGCTCCTGCCCTACAACCTGAGGACCCACACGTCGCACACCACCGGCAAGGGGCCCGAGGCGCGGCCGCAGCACGGCAGGCGCAGCGGTGGGGCGTTCGGGAGCGGCAGTCTGGGCGGCTGAGTCCCGCGGCTGCGCGAACGGTGCGGCCGCTGTCGCCCGGGCGGGACGGGCGCGGCGGCCGAAAGGTGTGCCCGGGGGCCGGAGGAGTGCCGGGGGTCGGCTGCGGGGTGCACGGACGCGGACTAGGCTGGCTCCGTATTGGACTAGACCTGTATCGCGTCTACCGGCGGAGGATGAGCCATGAGCAACCGTGCACTCCTGGAGGTGATCGCCCTCGACGCGCGGGACGCGGTCGCCGCGCAGGCCGGGGGAGCGGACCGGCTCGAGCTGGTCAGCGACATGGCGGCGGACGGGCTCAGCCCGTCCCGGCAGACCTTCGGCCGCATCCGCGCGGCGGTGGACATCCCGCTGCGGGTGATGCTCCGGCTCGCGGACGGCTTCGCGGCGGGCGACCTCGACGCGCTCGTGGGAGTCGCTCGCGGACTGCGGGCGGAGGGCGCGGAGGAGTTCGTGTTCGGATTCCTCGACGCGCACGGTGATCCCGACCTCGTCACGGTCGAACGGCTGGTCGCCGAGATCGAGGGCTGCCGGTGGACGTTCCACCGGGCCGTCGACCGCGCGGCGGACCGCGACGCCCTGCGCAAGCAGCTCGCCGACCTGCCCGGCCTCGATGCGTACCTCACCGCGGGCAGCGCGGCGGGCGTCGACGACGGAATGCCGGTGCTGGTGGCCGAGGCGGCGAGGCGGGACGAGCCCGGCTACGAGCCGCGGATGCTGATCGGCGGCGGTCTCCGCCTCGACCACCTCCCGGCTCTCCGCGCCGTCGGTCTGGACGCGTTCCACATCGGCGGCGCCGCACGGCCCGGCGGCTGGAAGGCGCCGGTGGACGAGGCGGCGGTACGCGAGTGGCGCGCGGCGGTGGACGGCGCGAGCGCGTGATCGGGGGCACGGCCCGAGCCGCAGCACGCCGCCCTAGGCGTCCCGGCAGAGGTCCCTGACCTCGGCGCACGGCCGGAAACCGGCCGATCTGTAGGTGGCGACGGCGGCGGCGTTCGAGCTGGGGGTGCAGACGAGCGCGCTCGACGAGCCCAGCTCCCGGAGCGCGGCCGCCGCGGCGAGGGTGATCGCCTCGCCGTAGCCGCGGCGGCGGTGTTCCCGGTGCACGCCCATCGGTTCGAGCAACCCGGGCCTGCCCGGACCGGCCGACCACACCGTCACCGCCGCCACCGCGTCACCCCGGTCGTCGTACGCGACCAGACACCGGGCGTCGGCGTACGGCAGTCCGGCCGCCATCGCGTGCCAGCGCTCGACCGTGAACCTCGACGCGTCGAAGGCGGCCCGCTGCACGGCGGCGAACGCGTGCGCCCGCTCCGGCCCGACCACCTCGATCCGCACACCCGGGTCCTTCACCGGCTCCGTGAGGTCGCGGCGCAGCGGCGTCCACGGCTCATCGGCGTTCCAGCCGTCCTCGGACAGCAGATCGTGGACCAGGGCACCCGCCGGCACCTCGACGTTCACCCTCCCCGGGGGCAGCACACCGCGCTCCGGCCCGGTCAGGTCCGCGGCCAACCGCCGCGCTAGCTCCTCGTCCCGGAGGGCGTCCGGCGCGATCGCCAGCCGCAACAGCCCGGGACCGTCCAGCAGCCCGACGGCGAGAGTCCGTCCGTCCCGGCTCCACGTCCTGACTGCCTCGGCGGTCGCTTCCGCACCCCACCGCCAGAACCAGCCGAGGTCCCCCGGATGCAGCTGCATCGGCGCCCCGTCGCTCTGCCATGCGCGCAGAACGCCCACGGCCTCGCCCAGCCCGTCGACTCCCGGCCTGCCCATCGCCATCGCCATGGCCCCGATCAGACACCACCGCGCCGACGGTCCGCACGCGGTTTCCGGCCGGCCCCTCCGCACATGACGCGGATCGGGGACCCCGGGAAGGTTCGGGGCCCGGGACGGCAGTGGACGATCGACGACACACGGTCCAGGTGCCGGTGCGTGCACGGCTCCGCCCGTGCGCAGCGGGCCGGGCCGCCCGGTGCCGACTCCCGCGCGGCTCCGCCCGGATCACCCCAACTGCCACGGCAGGGGCGAAGAGTGGAGCACCGTCAGGCCGGAGACCGCACGGGTCAGGGCCACGTACAGCCGGCGCAGGCCCGTGCGCTCGTCGGGCTCGGCGGCGACCACGGCCGCGGGGTCGTCGAGGACCACGTAGTCGTACTCGAGCCCCTTCGCGAGTGACGCCGGCACCAGGGTGAGCCGGATGTCCGGGGTGGTCTCCTCGCCCGGGGCGAGGAAGGGGACGCCGGCGTCGGCCAGCGCGGCGGCCAGGGCCGGCACCCGGTCGTCGGCGGCGATCAGTCCGGTCGAACCCTCGCGCCGCAGCGCCGACAGACACGCGGCGACCACGTCCGCGTCGCTCTCCGACGGCCGGATCTCCAGCGAGCCGGGGGACTCGCGGACCGAGCGGACCTCCGTCAGCCCGGGCGACATGTGCGGCAGCAGCCGGGACGCGTACGCGATCACCTCTCGGGGCACCCGGAAGCCGGCCGTCAGCTCCTCCACCAGTGCGTCGGGCTTGCCCAGATGGGCCAGCGCCTCGGACCAGCTCGCCGTCGCCCACGGGGTCGTTCCCTGCGCCAGATCGCCGAGGACCGTCGCCGAGCCCGTCGTGCATCGGCGCCCCACCGCCCGGTACTGCATCGGCGACAGGTCCTGCGCCTCGTCGAGGACGACATGGCCCAGGGACGGCGTGCGCTCGACGAGGTCGTTCGCCTCGTCGATCAGCACCGCGTCCGCCGCGGACCAGCGCGCCGAGCGGACCGAGCGCGGCGGCCTGGCCCAGAGGATCGCCTTCTGCTCGTCCGCGGTCAGCACCCCGTCCGCGTGTTCCGCCAGGAAGTCCGGGTCCGACAACAGGCGCAGCACCAGCCTCGCCGGGTCGACCTGCGGCCAGACCGCCTTCACCGCCGCCTTCACCGCCGCGTTGCGCGCCACCGAGTCCTGCACCCGGTCGTCCGGTGCCTCGCCGGCCTGCTCCATGCGGACGAGGACCGCGTGCGCGATGCGCTGCGGCAGCGCGTCGCGGGCCGCGCCGTAGCGGATGTCGCGGTCCAGCAACTCCCGGACGATCTGCTCCAGTTCGTACGCGGGGACCCGCCAGCGCCGGGAGCCGCGGACCACCATCACCGGCTCGGCCGGCATCGTCACGTGCGAACGGACCGCGCGCCGCAGCACCTCCGCCATCCGCGCGTCGCCCTTGACCAGCGCCGCCGCGGGCTCGTCAGCCCCGCGCACCTCGACATGGGCGACGAAGTCCGCGACCGTCGCCTGCTTGACCTCCAACTCGCCGAGCGCGGGCAGGACTTGCTCGATGTAGTGGAGGAAGGACCGGTTCGGCCCGATGACCAGCGTGCCGGTGCGGGCCAGCCGCTCGCGGTGCGCGTACAGCAGGTACGCCACCCGGTGCAGGCCCACGGCGGTCTTCCCGGTGCCCGGACCGCCCTGCACGCACACCGTCCCCGCCAGTCCCGACCGTACGATCTCGTCCTGCTCGGGCTGGATCGTGGCCACGATGTCGCGCATCGGCCCCACACGGGGGCGTTCGATCTCCGCCTGGAGCAGCCGGCTGGTCCGGTCGGCCTCCGTCGGGTCGCTGAGGTGCTCGTCCTCGTACGCCGTGAGGTCGCCGCCCGTGTAGCCGAAGCGGCGGCGCAGCCGCACGTCCATCGGATCCTTGCGGGAGGCCCGGTAGAACGGCTGGGAGACCGGCGCGCGCCAGTCGATCACCATCGGGTCCCCGTCGCCGTCGTGCACATGGCGCCGTCCGATGTAGAAGCGCTGCCCCTCCTGCGTGGTGTGCAGATAGTCCAGCCGGCCGAAGAAGAGCGGGGTGTGGGCGAGGTCCGCGAGCGCCTTGATCCGCTCGTTGATCTGCGACTCCAGGACGACGGCGTTCACCCAGTTCGCCGTGACGTCTCGGATGTCCAGGGCCTCGACGTCCTCGCGCATCGCACGCAGGGCCGCGCGTGAGGACGTCAGATGGGCCCGTTCACGGCCCAGGGGATCGTGCGCCGGTGCTTCGGGCGCTTCGGGCGCGGGCACGGTGCTGCCTCCGAAGGTACGTTGGAAGTGCGACATGACAGCACACCCGGTTTCCGTCCGGGAGGCGGCTCTCCTGCGAGGGAGGCGGGCAAGACGGGCGATTTTACTCAGCCCGTCGAGCCGGGGCGAACGGATTTCGCGGGGCGGGGTCCACCCCGTAGGGGAGGCCCCCGGGGGCGGGTCCACCCCGTAGGGGAGGCCCTCTGTCCGAAGTCGTACGCGCCCGCGGCCGGCGTTCAGCCCGCAGGCCGATGTGACGCTCACGCCGACAAACCATCCTGGTCACATGAGTGCAGCCACCTTCACCCCAGCGTCCCGGCCCGGTCGCGGAGCCACCGCCACCGGCGCCCCGGCCCACCACTCCCACCGTCTCGGCGACGCGCTGAGGGCGGTCAAGGTCTTCGTCACGACGGCGTTCGGCGTCGCGGTCCTCGGGGAGTACAGCGAGGAAGCGGGCGTCCGCCGGCACCTCTGAGTCCCGCTGGGCCGTCCGCCGGATCACCCTGGTGGCGGCCGTCCGCGCCGTGCGTGGGCCGTGCCGTACCGGAGCGCGGTCGCCCCCGACGGCCGGACGCCCGCTGATCCACTAGGGTCGCGGCCGTGACGCTTCCGTACCGGACCGTGACCGCCCGGTCGCTCCCGGCGACCGCCGCTCTCGCCCTCTCGCTCGCCGCACTGGTCGCGCTCTGCCTCGCCCAGCGCATCCCCATGGCCGACACCCTCGTGTACCGCGCCGAGGGAGCCGCCGTCGCCAACGGCACCGACCTCTACGGCTTCACCGTCACGCACTGGCAGCTCCCCGCCGCCTGTCCGCCCTTCGCCGCGATCCTGTTCGTGCCGACGACCTGGCTGCCGGTCGCCGCCCTCAAGGTCGTCTTCGTCGCGGGGAACGCCCTGCTCCTGGCCCTGCTCGTCCGGCTCTCCTGCCGCTTCGCCGGGCTGTCCCCCTCCCTGCCCGCGGTCCTGGCCGCCACCGCCGTCGGGCTGTGGCTCGAACCCGTCTTCCAGACCCTGGTGTTCGGCCAGATCAACCTCGCCCTCGTGTGCCTGGTGCTGTGGGACCTCTCCCGACCGGACGACGCCGTCGGCAAGGGCTTCGCCCTGGGGGTCGCGGCGGGCGTGAAGCTCACCCCCGCCGTCTTCGTCGTCCTGCTGCTGATCACCGGACGCCGCCGGTGCGGACTCACCGCGCTCGCGTCCTTCGCCGGCACGGTGCTGCTGGGCGCGCTCGTACTCCCCGAGGCCAGCGCCGACTTCTGGACGAGGCGGGTCCTGGAGACCGAGCGGGTCGGCAAGGCGTGGATCGTCGACAACCAGTCATTGCAGGGGCTGTTCGCGCGTCTGCTGCACACGACCGAACCGGGTGCCGTGTGGGCGGCGGCCGCGCTGCTGACCGCCGTCGCGGCACTGTGGACCGCCCGACGGGCGCCGGAGCGCTGGGCGGTGCTGGCCGTCGCGTTCGCCGCACTGCTCGTCTCGCCGATCAGCTGGTCCCACCACTGGGTGTGGTGCGTGCCGCTGCTGGCGGTGCTGATCGCCGAGGGGCGCAGGGGCACCGCCGCGCTGATGGCCGCGATCTTCCTGACGCGCAGCATGTGGCTCGTACCGCACGCGGGCGACCTGGACCTCCGACTGCCCTGGTGGCAGCAGCCGTTGGCGTCCCCGTACGCGCCCCTGGGGCTGGCCGTCCTGGCGCTCGCGGCTCTTCGCGCACGCGACGGCGGCGACGGGGACGGCGGGTTGCCCGGTCGGCGCCGGACCGCGGCGACGGGAGCGGCGCCGGGCGCAGGCACCGGAGCCGCACGCTGAGCGCCGCCGTCGTGGCTGCCCGTCGCCGTACGCACGGGGCCGTACGCACGGGCCGGGCCGGCGCATCGACCCACCGGGCCGGTCCGGTGGCCGCTGACGCCGTCAGCCCTCCGGGAGCAGGATGTCCGCGTCGTCGAAGATCCGCAGGACGACGAGGAGCAACCGCCCCCGCGAGATTATGTACTCGGCCACGACCTGTGACGTGAGCCGGATCTCGCGGTCCTGCTCGCCGGGGCCTATGGGACGGGAGTGCTCGGTGTACGGGTCGCGGGCGAGGATCTCGACCGCCTTGTCGAACGAGGCCCGGCGTACCGGGTCCAGCCGGTCGCGGTCACGGGCCGCCGACTCCGTGAAGAGCACCTCGTAGCTGTCGTGGTGCGGCATCGAGTCCTCCTCGGCCCGTGGTGCCTCCCGGCCCTCCTGCCCGGCCGGTCCGCCGTGCGCTCCCGGCCGCGGTGTGTACCCGTCGTCCGGACCGGTCCGCGGTGCGCCCGGCCCCGTGATCCGTACCGGTGACCTCGACCGCTGACGGCCGGGGCTCCGCGTCCCGGGGCCAGCGTAGCGAGCGGCGGGTCCCCGGGCGCGGGTGTCGGCGGACTCCGGCGGCGCCCCGGCTGCCGTCCGCCGTCAGCCCTCGGCCGCCAGGTCGTCCGCGTCGACGATCCGGTACGCGTACCCCTGCTCAGCGAGGAAGCGCTGGCGGTGCGCCGCGAAGTCCTGGTCGATCGTGTCGCGGGCCACCACCGAGTAGAAGTGGGCCTTGTGGCCGTCGGCCTTCGGGCGCAGGACGCGGCCGAGGCGCTGGGCCTCCTCCTGGCGGGAGCCGAAGGTGCCCGAGACCTGGATGGCGATGGTCGCCTCCGGCAGGTCGATCGAGAAGTTCGCGACCTTGGAGACGACCAGGACCGAGATCTCGCCGTTCCGGAAGGCGTCGAAGAGCTTCTCCCGCTGGGAGTTCGGCGTCTCGCCCTTGATGACCGGCGCGTCCAGGTGCTCGCCGAGTTCGTCGAGCTGGTCGATGTACTGGCCGATGACCAGCGTCTGCTGGCCCGCGTGCTTGCGGACGAGCGCCTCGGTGACCTTCCGCTTGGTGTCCGTGGTGGCGCAGAAGCGGTACTTCTCCTCGGTCTCCGCCGTCGCGTACGCGAGCCGCTCGGACTCCGTCAGATTCACCCGGACCTCGACGCAGTCGGCGGGCGCGATGTACCCCTGCGCCTCGATCTCCTTCCAGGGCGCGTCGAACCGCTTCGGACCGATGAGCGAGAAGACGTCCGACTCGCGGCCGTCCTCGCGCACCAGCGTCGCCGTCAGGCCGAGCCGGCGGCGGGCCTGCAGATCGGCCGTGAACTTGAAGACCGGCGCGGGCAGCAGATGCACCTCGTCGTAGAGGATCAGGCCCCAGTCGCGGGAGTCGAACAGCTCCAGGTGCGGATAGATGCCCTTCCGCTTCGTCGTGAGCACCTGGTACGTGGCGATGGTGACCGGGCGGATCTCCTTCTTCGCGCCGCTGTACTCGCCGATCTCCTCCTCGGTCAGCGAGGTGCGCCTGATCAGCTCGTGCTTCCACTGGCGGGCGGAGACGGTGTTGGTGACGAGGATGAGCGTGGTCGCCTTGGCCTGGGCCATCGCCCCGGCGCCGACGAGCGTCTTGCCCGCGCCGCAGGGGAGCACGACGACGCCCGAGCCGCCGTGCCAGAAGCCCTCGACGGCCTGCTTCTGGTACGGGCGCAGGGCCCAGCCGGACTCGTCCAGGTCGATGCGGTGGGCCTCGCCGTCGACGTATCCCGCGTGGTCCTCGGCGGGCCAGCCGAGCTTCAGCAGCGTCTGCTTGATCTGCCCGCGCTCGGAGGGGTGCACGGCGACCGTGTCCGGGTCGATCCGGGTGCCGACCAGCGGCTGGATCTTCTTGGAGCGCAGGATCTCCTCGAGCACGGGCCGGTCGGTCGTCGTCAGCACCAGGCCGTGGGTGGGGTGCTTGACGAGCGTGAGGCGGCCGTACCGGGCCATCGTCTCGGCCACGTCGACGAGCAGGGCGTGCGGGACGGGGTAGCGGGAGAACTCGACGAGGGCGTCCACGACCTGCTCGGCGTCGTGCCCGGCCGCTCGCGCGTTCCAGAGGCCGAGCGGGGTGACGCGGTAGGTGTGGATGTGTTCGGGAGCGCGCTCCAGCTCGGCGAAGGGGGCGATGGCGCGGCGGCAGGCGTCGGCCTGGTCGTGGTCGACCTCGAGCAGGAGGGTCTTGTCGCTCTGGACGATGAGCGGTCCGTTCACGCGGGTGACCTTTCCTCGTGGCCTGCGTCCGGGTCCCGGCGATCCCGTGCGGCCAAACGTCCAGTTTGCCTCATCGGGCGGTGCGACAGCGTGGCCCCGGCCACACCGCCGCCCGCACCGCCCGCCGGCCGTTCGTCGGTGGACGGCGGGCGGGCGGCGGTGGACGGCGGTGGATCTGCGGCGGCCCCTCCCGATGCCGCCCCCGCCCCTGCCTCTGTGCTGATCCCGCCTCTGTGCCGCCCCTGCCCCGCGGAGTCGCCTCCAGCGGCCTTCCCGAAGTCCCACGGCCGTCCCGGCCACCCCGATCCGCCCCCTGCGGCCGGGACACCGGCCCCTACCAGGGCCGCACCCCCGGCCCCGTGGGATCTCCGGCTCCCCCCATCCCCCCTCAAGCTCCCCCCGAGCCCACCTCCTCCCGGTTCCCTCCGACCCCCGACCGTCCCCCCGAGCCCACCTCCTCCCGTTCGCCCCCGATCTCCCCCGATCTCCCCGATCCCCCCGGGCCACCTCCCGGCTCGACCCCCTCCCGTCTCCTCCCTGTCCCTCCCGTCTCCTCCCTGTCCCGCTCGCCTCCGGCCGCCCCCGAGCCGCCCCGCGGGGCTCAGATCAGCGGGCTGTTGATCAGCGGGCCTTCGATCTGGACGGTGACCGGAGCCGGGCCGAGGTGACCGAGGGCGAGGAGGGCGGCCGTCGCGAGGACGGCAGCGATACGGCGCATGGCCGGTGTCCCTTCTGTGCCGGCGCTCCCCTGGTGAGCGCTGCGGTGGTCGTCGTGCGCGGCCCGGAAGCGGGTCCGCGCCGTTCGGCGCGGCGCGAACCCACTGGTTCGGCACGGGGTTCGGCTACAGCGTGAGTCCGCCGCCGAGATCGATACCGACCGCCGACGCCCCGAGTGGCCGTCGCGCCCAGGAACGCGGCTGCGGCGACGAGAACGGTGGTGACACGACGCATGGAAACGACTCTCCTTCCGGCTGTCCCGGGCCGGTCGCGGCCCGGGAACGTCACGGGGACGCCGGGTGACTGCCCGTGGCCCCGAGCAGGAATGCCGAAGGTCGCTCCCCGGTGGGTAATTGATCACCCTCGGGCGGGAACCGTCCCGGTCGTCCGCATGATTCGCGGAATCGCCGGGGCGCCTGGGCGCCCGCCACGTGCCGGTCGTGTCCGGCGACGCGCGCTCAGGCCGGTTCGTCCGCGAGTTCGGCGACGCCGGTGATGCGGTGCAGGGGATAGGTGCGCACTTCGTCGGCGGTGTGGTCGTACGCGGTGACGAAGCCGCCCTCGACGCGGACCGGGGCGATGACGCGCTGGCTCGCGGCCCCGTCGGCGTTGACGTACCCGATCCAGATCGCGGAGCCGGTGAGCGCGGCCGCCTGCACGGTCGCGAGGGTCTCGGCCGGGGTGGTGCGGGGCAGCTCGCCCGCACCGGTGTGCGGCGCGGGCTTGCGCACGGCCGTGGCCGCCAGGTCGCCCGCCCGGATCGCCTTCACGGCGGCGCCGAGCAGGGTGGCGTCCGGCACCGGCGGCCCGTCCGGAACGGGAACCGGCGGGGTGCGGTGCGGGGTGCGGTGGGCGTCGGCCCGGGTGATCAGCACGTCGCCCTCCGCGGACTCCGCGGCCGGCGCGTACCCCATGGCCCGCAGACCTTCGAGCAGAGTGGTCGGGTCGGCCTGGGCGGCCAGCACGGTGGGGGCGAGCCGCCGCATCCGCAGTCCCTGCGAGCGGCGGTCGGCCAGGATCTCGTCGAGCAGGGCGTCGTCGTCGCAGCGGACGTAGGCGGAAGCGGCGCCGATGCGCAGATGGCCGTGCTTGCGGGCCACGTCGTCGATGAGATAGCTCAGCGGCTGCGGCACCGGCGTACGGCTGTGCTTGGCGAGGAAGGCGTGCAGGTCCGCCGCGGCCTGCCCGGCGTCCAGCGCACGCCGTACGGACGCCGGAGTGAACCGGTAGACCGTGGCGCCACCCTTCGATTCCACGTCCGCAAGGACGCCCAGCGCCTCCGCGAGGGGGCGTTCCAGCGGCCCCGGTGCGACGGCGGTGAGATCGGCCTGGAGAAGGACGTGGTCGACCGGCTCGGGCAGCAGCGGGGCGATCACCCCGGCGGCGAGCGCGGCCCGGGAGGCGAGATCGGCGTGGCCGTGCGGGGCGGGCTGTGCGGGGCCGCCCCCGGCCGCCGCTCCCTGCGCGGTGTCAGGCCCGTCCGTGCTGTCCGGCGCGTGCGGAATCACGTCGGCGCCGGACCGGTCCCGGTCGGCCGTCGCGGAAGGAGCCGGGGCGGCCAGGAGGGTGCGTGCCGCGGTGGAGAGGGCGCCGCGGCCGGTCAGGCCCAGCAGCTCCGCCTCGGTCAGGGTCCAGGTGGCGATGCGGGAGCGCAGATCGGAGGTCTCGGGAGTACCGGCGGCAGGCACCGGGGTACGCACCGGGCGCTCCCACCGGAGCCGGGCGAGGACCGACGCCGGGTCCGGGGCCGCGCCCCAGGGCAGCCCGGCCAGGAGGGTCAGGACACGGTGACGCACCTCGGGGGCCGCGCCGCGGTCCAGGTCCGGGCCGAGCGCGGCGAGCGTACGGCCCTTGGCGTCCTGGCCGCCGACCAGCCCCGACGTTCGGGTGGCGGTGAGCCAGGCCGTCGCGAGGGCCGTCCAGCGCGAGGCCGCGGGCAGGTCCAGCCACGCGTCGTACGCGGGAGTCGGGGCGAACCGCTCCTCGTCCCCCGCGGCCGTGCCGGTACGGGAGGTGCCCCAACCGCCGTCGGAGGCCAGCAGCCCGGCCGCGTACGCCAGTTCCAGCCAGAAGGCGGCGATCTGCTCGGACACGTCGAGCGCCGCGGCGGTCCGCTTCAGGTCCCGGACGCTCAGGCCGCCGGCCCTCAGCACCGCCGGTCCGCCCGTCTGCCAGCCCTTCAGCAGCTCCTCGACGGTGGCCAGCGCGGTGTACGCCTGACCCGCCGCCGTGCTGTCCACGATCTGCGGACGGTGTTCGGCGGCGACCCGGATCTCCGGCGGCACCGGTTCCGGTTCGCGGTGCGCCCGCCCACCGCGCAGATGCAGGGCCACCTCGCGCGGCAGCACCACCGTCCGCGGTGACGAGGGCAGCAGAAGGCCCCGGTCCCGCAGCCACTGCACCGGCGTCGAGTCCGTGCCGCCCGACGCGTCGCCGGGCGGGGCGACCGTCCCGTACGGCGGGCCCCACACCAGTCGGTCCAGCACCGCGAGCGCCTCCGCCGGCGCCGTGTCCAGCAGCGCCGTCATCCGCTCCCGGTCGGTGAACAGCGAGGTCAGCGACGCCACGGCCGACACCGGGTCATGGGTCGTCGGCAGTCCCGCCGTGGCGAGGATCTCCTGCAGCCGGCCCGGTGACATCCCCGACGTGGTCTCGGCGACGGTCGGACCGAGGCCCGTGGGCGACGGGTGCTGCGGGGACGGAGCGAGGAGTTCGCGCGCGGTCCGCACCAGCCGCAGCCGGTCGTCGTCGCCCCAGACCAGCGCCTGCTCGCGCAGCACGCCCAGGGCGCGCGGGAGCGCCCTCTCGACCGCGGGGTCGCCGTCGTCGCCGCTCAGCAGTGCGAGCAGCGTCTCGTACGACGTCGGCTCCACCGCCACGGCAAGGGCCTGGGCGGTCTGCTGGGCGAAGCGGTCCAGCCGCTCCAGCGCCCTGACGACGGAGGCCCGGGTGCCGGCGCGGGTGGCGAGCTGCGTCAGATCGTTCGGCACCGGGTTCAGCAGATCCGGGCGGGCGCGCAGCAGCGCGGCCAGGCCCCGGTCGCCGCGTCCGCGCAGCGCCTCGGCCAGGGTGCGGGGCGGTGCGCCGGCGCGGTCGGCGGTGCGAGGGGGTGCGCCGGTGCCGTCCTCCGCGGCGGGGGTCGTGCGCGTCACCGCGCCGCCGCGGGCGTCAGCGGGCGGCCGGGCGGCTGTGGGCGGGCGCCCCGACGCACCGGCCGTGCCTCCCGCTTCGCGCGCGGGCTGTCCTGCCGGTGTCCCTGCGGACGTTCCTGCGGGCACGTGCGCCTCCCGATCGAGCTCACCGGTCCCCATCCGCCCCACGTTAGCCCCTGCCCAGGCGCTAACGTCAGGACCGGGCGCCGGGACGGGCGCGCTGTGGAGGGGCACCGTGGGGATCGAGAGCGATCAGCTTGTCTTCGACTACCTGAGCCGGGTCGGCGATCTGGCGCAGCAGCGCCAGTTGCCCTCCGGCACCAGGATGCAGCTCGTGTCGTCGCTGCGTAACGAGATCGACCGGCAGCGCGCCAAGTACGGCACCGACAACCCGGCAGCCGTCCAGCGCATCCTCGGCCGGCTCGGCACGCCCGACGAGGTGGTGGACGGAGCGGCCCCCGACCCGGGCCGGCGCCCCTCCACGGGCGGCACGGACGGGACGGGCGGTGCCGCGCCTGCGGCCGGTACGGCTCCCGCGTCCGTTCCCGAGCAGCGCTCGGGGGTGCCCGAGGCCGGCGCCGCCGGGACGTCCTCCGGAGCGGCGGCCCCCGGAACGGTCCCGGGCGCCCGCGAACCCGAGTGGTGGCGGATCGAGCGTGGGCGCCCGGAGGACGCGAACTTCGGCGCGTTCGTCGGCGGCGTGGAGATCCCTGATCTGCTGCGGCCTCCCCGCAAGGACGACGAAGACGCAGAAGACGGGGACCGTGGCGCGGGCGCGCCGAAGAAGAACGTCGGGGCGCGTCGCGGACGGCTTCTGCGGTGGCGGCGCGGGGAGCCGGCGGGCGCCGGGGTCGCGGGAGGCGCTGCCCCCGGGGGTGCGCCACCGGTCGCGCCCGCGCCGCCCCGCGGGGTCGTGCGCTTCGCGCTCGGCCACCCCATGCTGCTGTTCGCCGCGACGCTCCTCGCCGTGGGCGCGGTCCTGGGATCGCTGGTCGCCCTGGCCGGTGGCTGGCTCCTCGCCTATGCGACCCGCACGCTCTCCCGCGCCGAGGCGAAATGGGCGGTCCTCGGCATCCCCGGCCTCGTCGTCACGGGCGCCGCGGTCTGGATCTGGGGCCGGGCCGAGGGGCGGTGGGGCGACCCGATCGCCCCGGGCGGGGACGCGCTGCGGGAGGCGCTGACCGGGGCGTGGCCGTGGGTCGTCCGCGGCGCGGCCGTGGCCTCCGCCCTCTTCCTCCTCTGGCGGGCCCGGCGCCGCTGACGCCCCGCCCGCGGGGCGTCAGCGTTTCCGTGCCGAGGCTTGAGCGCCCGTGCGCGGCGTCGTGCCCTGTGGGGCGAGGCGAGTGTCCGCGCGTCGCGTTGCGTCCGGTGGTGTGGGGCGTGGCCCGACCTCGCCCGGAGTGCTCGGATCCCGACGGACCGGCCTGCGGCGCGAAGTGGGGGGCCGAGCCGGTCACTCGCTCTCGGCGCGCTCCGGCGTGCTCGGATCCCGGCAGGCGGCCCCGCGGCGCTGTACCGGAGGAGCCGGTCACCCCTTCTCGGCGCGTGCTCCGGCCCCCGCCCCCGCGGCCCCCGCGCCCGCGGCCCACGGCGCCCCCGGAACCACCAGCGGCGACCCCGTCACCGGGTCCGCGACGACGATCGACGCGAGCCCGAAGACCTCCTCGACGAGCTCCGCGGTGACGATGTCCGTGGGGTGGCCCTCGGCGACGATGCGGCCGTCCTTCATCGCGACGAGGTGGTCGGCGTACCGGGCGGCCTGGTTGAGGTCGTGCAGGACCGCGACGACCGTCCGGCCCCGCTCGTGGTTGAGCCGGCGCACCAGGTCGAGGACCTCCACCTGGTGGGCGATGTCCAGGAACGTCGTGGGTTCGTCGAGCAGCAGCAGATCGGTGTCCTGGGCCAGCGCCATGGCGATCCACACGCGCTGCCGCTGACCGCCGGACAGCTCGTCCACGGGGCGGTCGGCGAGCGCGGTGACGTCGGTGCGCTCCATGGCCTCCGTGACGGCCCGTTCGTCCTCGTCCGACCACTGCTTCCACCAGGCCTGGTGGGGCTGGCGGCCGCGCGAGACCAGATCGGCGACGGTGATCGCCTCCGGCGCGACGGGCGACTGCGGCAGCAGCCCTATCCGCCGGGCGATCCGCTTCGTGGGGATACGGGCCAGCTCGGTCCCGTCCAGGAGCACCGCGCCGCCCTTCGGCCGCAGCAGCCAGCCGAGCGCCCGCAGAGTGGTCGACTTGCCGCAGGCGTTCGGGCCGACGATGACCGTCACCCGGCCGTCGGGCACGGCCAGGTCGAGTTCGCGGACCACGGTGCGGTCCTCGTAGGCCAGCGTCAGCTCGCGGGCCGTCAGCGTGCTCATGCGGAGCCTCCAGAGGCACGGCCGGTACGGCCGCGGACGATCAGCCAGATCAGGTACGGGGCGCCGACGGCGGCCGTCAGCACGCCCACCGGCAGTTCGGTCGGAGCCAGCAGCCGCCGGCCCAGCAGGTCGGCCAGCACGACCACCACCGCGCCCGTCAGCGCCGAGCAGAGCAGCGGGATCTGTGCGGTACGGGTCATGCGGCGGGCGGTCTGCGGTGCGAGCAGCGCCACGAAGTCGACGGGGCCCGCCGCGCCCGTCGCGACGGACGCGAGGACGACACCCAGGGCGACGAGGCCGAGGCGCACCCGCCCCAGCCGGATTCCGAGCGCGGTGGCGGTGTGGTCGTCGAGGGACACGTTGCGCATGGCCCGCGAGGCCCACAGTGCGGCCGGGGCGAGAGCGAGGAGCGTCCAGCCGAGCGGCGCGGCCTCGTCCCAGCCGCGGCCGTTGAGGGAGCCGGTCATCCAGATCTGGGCCTGCTGGGCGACGAGGTAGTCGCCCTTGGTCATGAACAGGGTCGTGACCGACCGCAGCGCGATGGCGAAGCCGATGCCGACGAGGACGAAGCGGGCGGCGTGGAGCCCGCCGCGCCACGCGAACAGGTACACGAGCGCGGCGGCCGCGATGCCGCCCGCGACCGACAGGTACGGCAGCACGCCGTACGAGGTGACCCCGAAGGTCAGCGCGGCCACGGTGACCGCGCTCGCGCCCTGGCTGATGCCGATGACGTCCGGGCTGGCGAGCGGGTTGCGGGCGACGGACTGGACGAGCGCCCCGGCGACCCCGAACGCCGCACCGACGAACAGCCCCACGACCATCCGCGGCAGCCGCAGCGTGCCGACGACCAGCTCGTCCGGGGACGGCTGCCCGAGGAGCACCTTCACGACCTCGCCGGGGGCGACGAAGCTCTCGCCGAAGCAGAGGTGGGCGACGCACACGCCCAGCAGGAGTACGGAGAGGGCCGCGGCGACGGCCGCGGACCGCCGGTGCAGGAGGAACGTGGCCCGACCGGCCCGTACCCGGCTGTGCCCGGCCGGCCGCACCGCGGCACGCACCGTCGTCGGAGCGGTCACCGCCGGAGCGGCCGGCGGAGCGGTCTTCCGCCCTGCGGCGCTCATGCGGGGACCGCCTTCCTGCGCACCGTGGCGACGAGGAACGGCACGCCGATCAGGGCGGTCGTCACGCCCGCCGGTATCTCGCCGGGCGGGAAGAGGATCCGTCCCACCACGTCGGAGACGAGAAGCACCACCGGCCCCAGCAGGGCGGCGAACGGGAGCACCCACCGGTGGTCCGAACCGACGATCGCGCGGGCGATGTGCGGTACTGCGAGGCCGACGAAGGCGATCGGGCCCGCTGCGGCGACGCCCGCGCCGGTGAGGACCGTCGCGCCGATGCCGCCGACGAGGCGGACCGTCGCGACGCGTCTGCCGAGGCCCTTCGCCATGTCGTCGCCGAGGGCCAGGGCGTCGAGTCCGCGGGCGACGGACAGCACGAGGAGGACGCCGAGGAGCAGGAAGGGCCAGATCTGCGCGGCGATCTCGGCGCTCCGCCCGCCGAGGGCGCCGACCTGCCAGAAGCGGAACTCGTCGAGGGCGGCGGCCCGGGTCGTGAGCACGGCCGTCGTCACCGAGACGAGCAGGGCGTTGACCGCCGCGCCGCCGAGGGCCAGCTTCACGGGCGTCGCCCCGCCCCGGCCGCTGGAGGCGATCGCGTACACCGCCACGGAGGCGAGGGCCGCGCCCGCGAAGGCGAACCAGACGTAGCCGGTGAGCGTGTGCACGCCCGCGAAGGCGATGGCCAGGACCACCCCGACGGACGCGCCCTGGCTGATGCCGAGGATCCCGGGGTCGGCGATCGGGTTGCGGGTCAGTCCCTGCAGCACCGTGCCGGCGAGAGCGAGCGATGCCCCGACCATCAGACCGATGAGCGTGCGAGGCAGCCGGAGTTCCCGGACGACCTGGGCGGAGTCGCTCGTGCCGCCGTGCAGCAGGGCGTCGAGCACCGCGGACGGGGCGACGGCGCGCGCCCCCACCGCGAGACTGAGCAGGACCGCGACGAGCAGCGCCACGACGGCGGCCGCGATCGCGACCACGCGTCCGGTTCCGGGAGCGGCGGCGGATGACATCGTTTCCCATCGGGAGGCCGGTAAGGGTCGGCTAAGTCTAGGTACCGCGCCACGGGCGCCTCACCGGGCCCCGCCTGCGTACCTGTCGCCCGTACCCCCGGGCCCCGTACACCCGTGCCCCCGGCGCCTTCCGGGCCGCGGGCACAATGGCACCCATGGCCTCGGAACCCCTGACACGCCCCCTGACGGTCGGATTCGACCTCGACATGACGCTGATCGACTCCCGTCCCGGCATCCGGGCCGCCTACCGGGCACTCTCCGCGGAGACCGGGGTGTGGATAGACGCCGACCTCGCGGTCACCCGGCTGGGACCGCCGCTGGAGCAGGAGCTCGCGCACTGGTTCCCGGACGACCGGATCCTGGAGGTGGGCGACCGCTACCGCGAGCTCTACCCCGAGTACGCGATATCCCCGACCCCCGCGATGCCCGGTGCCCGGGAGGCCGTCGCCGCGGTCCAGGCGCTCGGCGGCCGCGCGATCGTCGTCACCGCCAAGCACGAGCCGAACGCCAAGCTGCACCTGGCCCACCTCGGCATCGAACCCGACGAGGTCATCGGATGGCTGTGGGCGGAGGCCAAGGCGGAGGCGCTGCGCGAGCACGACGCGCGGGTGTACGTGGGCGACCACGTCGGAGACGTCCGTGGGGCGCGCACCGCGGGGGTGCTCTCGCTCGCCGTGCCGACCGGACCGTGCGACGAGCGCGAGCTGCGCGAGGCGGGTGCGGACGTCGTGCTGCGGGACCTCACGGAGTTCCCGGCCTGGCTCGCCGGGTACACCGGCCCGGCGGCCGCGGGCTGACCGCTGAGCCGTCCACGTGGAGAGGCGGACGGCGGAGCGCCCACGCGGACGGCGGAGCGCCTACGCGGAGGGCGCGGTCGAGCGCGCCTGGCGGCGCTGCGCGGCGATCGACCGGAGCACACCGATGCCCGCGATCAGGAAGCCGACGCCCATCAGCATGCTCACGAGGTACGCGGCCGTCGGGAACGGCTCCGTGCCGAGGAACAGAGGGGCCACGGTGACGAGAGTGGCCACGGCGCCGACGATGAACACGATCGCGCCGGCACGGACGAGCCCGTCGCCGGGACCGGCCGAATTCGCTTGGGTTTCATGAGTCACCCGACCAGGGTAGTTCCCAGCGCGTAGGAACCACCGGGGACGTCTTGTCAGTGGCCCTCGGACCATTAGCCTTGTGTGGTGGCGGGTCGAGCGGCCCGCTGCAGTGCTATCCAGACCGTTTTTTCGCAATTCCCGACGAGTACGAGGACGAGGACAGACGTGCCTACCGGCAAGGTCAAGTGGTTCAACAGCGAGAAGGGCTTCGGCTTTCTCTCCCGCGACGACGGCGGCGACGTCTTCGTCCACTCGTCGGTGCTTCCTGACGGAGTCGACGCGCTGAAGCCCGGTCAGCGGGTCGAGTTCGGCGTCGTCGCCGGACAGCGCGGTGACCAGGCACTCTCGGTCACGGTCCTCGACCCGACCCCCTCCGTGGCGGCCGCTCAGCGCCGCAAGCCGGACGAGCTGGCGTCGATCGTCCAGGACCTGACGACGCTGCTGGAGAACATCACCCCGCAGCTGGAGCGCGGCCGCTACCCGGACAAGGCCCACGGAAAGAAGATCGCGGGTCTGCTGCGCGCGGTGGCCGACCAGCTCGACGTCTGATCTCCGCCGCCGCGCACCCTCCGGACGGTGGCGCGGCGGTCAGACGAAGGACAGCGCTTCGCGGCCGAGGGGAGGTACGAGCCCCTCGGCCGCCGCACGTGTGAGCAGCCCGCGGACGGCCGCGTACCCCGCCTCGCCGAGGTCGGCCGTGAACTCGTTGACGTAGAGCCCGATGTGCTGGTCGACGACGGCCGGGTCCATCTCCTGGGCGTGCTCCATCACGTACGGGCGGGACGCCGGCGGGTCGTCCCAGGCCATGCGGACGGACGTACGAGCGGATTCGGCCAGGAGGCTCAGCAGCTCCGGCCCCAGCGAACGCTTGGCGATGATCGCGCCGAGCGGGATCGGCAGTCCGGTCGTGGTCTCCCAGTGCTCGCCCATGTCGGCAAGGCAGTGCAGGCCGTACTCCTGATAGGTGAACCGCGCCTCGTGGATGACCAGTCCGGCGTCCACCTTGCCGTCCCGTACGGCCGGCATGATCTCGTGGAACGGCAGGACGACGACCCGGCCGACCCCGTCCGGCAGCACGTCCGCGGCCCACAGCCGGAACAGCAGGTACGCCGTCGACTTCTCGCTGGGAACGGCGACCGTCGCGCCGCTCAGGTCGGTGCCCGGCTCCCTTGTGAGCACGAGCGGGCCGCAGCCCCGGCCCAGCGCGCCGCCGCAGGGCAGCAGCGCGTACTCGTCGAGCACGTACGGCAGCACCGCGTAGGAGACCTTCAGGACGTCGAACTCGCCGCGCTCGGCCATGCCGTTGGTGACGTCGATGTCGGCGAACGTCACGTCGAGGCGGGGTGCGCCCGGGACCCGCCCGTGGGCCCAGGCGTCGAAGACGAAGGTGTCGTTCGGGCAGGGTGAGTAGGCGATCTTGAGTTTGCTCATCGGGCCTCCTCCTCGAGGACGGGGCTCAGCAGCCGGAACGCGTTCCGCAGGGCGTCCAGGGCCTCGCCGATGCGCCAGGCGGCCCGGTCGCGGGGGCCGACGGCGTTGGACACGGCGCGGATCTCGGCGACGGGAACGCCGTGCGACGCGGCGGCCTCGGCGACCCCGAAGCCCTCCATCGCCTCGACGGCGGCCCGGGGGTGACGTGCGGTCAGCTCGGCGGCGCGGGCGGCGGTGCCCGTGACGGTCGACACGGTGAGGACGGGCCCGTGCACCGCGTCCAGCGCCTCGGCGATCCGCTCCGACAGCGCGGCGGCCGGACGGACGGAGCGACCGAAGCCGAGTTCCTCGACCGGCAGATGACCGTCGGGCGTCTGCGCGCCCAGGTCGGCGGCGACGATCGCGTCCGCGACCACGAGCGCGCCGAGCGGGGCGACGCCCGCGAAACCCCCGCCGATCCCGGCGGAGACGACCAGGTCGTAGGCGGGGGCGCCGGGTGCGACGGCCGCGGCCGTCAGCGCGGTGGCCGTCGCCGCGGCCGCCGCGGCGGGACCGACGCCTCCGGCGAGGACGTCCACGGTCGTCCCCGCGCCCGTGCAGCGGCGCAGGGCGTGGCCGCCCGGGATGCGGTGGAGGGTCACGGTGCCGTCGGGGCAGAGCCCGGCGGCGACGGAGTCGGCCTCCGCCGTGACCGCGGTGACGACGAGTACGCGCATGGCTGAGCCGTTCGGGCGGGTGCCGCCCAACCCGGTCCCTTCGGTGTAGGTCGCTTCGGTCCCGGGCTGCCGGACCTCGGGGTCCGACTGCCCGGCGCCCGGTCCCCGGAGTGCCGGACGGCCGGCCGTCGGCCCGCCGGGCGGCTGGTCCCGGGGTGCGGGGTGTCCGCTCCCCGGGGCGGGTCCGGACTCAGTCCTGGGCCAGCTTGAAGTGCCAGATGCCGGTCAGCTTCTTGCCCGAGGTCTCCACGATGGACACCTGCGCCGAGCTGGAGGGCTCACCGGTCGTCGGGCTGGTGAAGAAGGCGCTGGCCGGGATCGTCCGGTACGTCTTGTGGTACGGCTCCTGCTCGGCGCGCTCCCCGCCGATGAAGATCGTCCAGCCGTTCTCGGCGATCTCGGGGTCGACACCGAAGCGGACCTTGTCGTCCGGCGCGACCGTGATGGACTTCTCGGCCTTCTTGTTGAGGCAGTCCTGGATCTGCGACTCCTTGATCGCCTTGCCGTCGTTGTAGCAGGCGGCTTCGGTGTGCACCGAGGTCGTCCCGACCGTCACGGTCGCGAGCGGGGTCGGCTTGTCGCAGGCGGAGAGTACGAGGAGGCCGGCGGACACGGCACCGAGGGCGGTGGCGGCCCGGCGACGCTTGCCGGAGAGGAGCGCAACGGTCATGGTCCGAAGGCTATCGGGCGCCCGGTGTCCCGCAGCGCGGGGGTGCGGCGTGGCGCCCTGGATGGCCCCGCCGGCACCGCACGGAGGGCCTGCCGCGCGGCGGTCGCCCGGTCTCGCGCCCGCCTCCGTGCGGCCGCCGCCGGTGCCGGCAGTCCGAGCCGACCCGGCACCCTGGCGGGGGCTCCGGGCGCGTGCCGCGTCGCCGGCCGCCGAACGCGGCCTCACCGTACGCGTGGCGTGACCGTGACCCGGCTCGGCGCCGTCGTGCTGCGGCGGGACGCCACCAGCAGTCCGCGCAGCGCCAGTACCGCGCCCAGGGCCAGGATGCCCGCCGCCACCGACATGCCGACCACACCGTTCAGGGGCAGCGAGATCCCGATCGCCCCGCCGACCACCCACGACATCTGCAGCACCGTCTCCGAACGGGCGAACGCCGACGTTCGCACCGACTCCGGCACGTCACGCTGGATCATCGCGTCCAGCGACAGCTTCGACAGCGCCTGCGACAGCCCGGCCACCGCGCCCAGCACGGCCACCATCAGAGGACTGAAGAACACCGCTGTCAGCACCGCCGCCGTCAGCGCCAGCATCAGCCCCGTGGCGACGATCACCTCAGGAGGTCGGTGGCGCACCCACGCCCCGATCGCCGTGCCGCAGGCGTTCCCGATCCCCGCGGCGACACCGACCATCACCAGCGACGCGGCCGCGCTCTGCCCGGCCAGCGGATGGACGCGCAGCAGGAACGCCAGGAAGAAGATCAGGAATCCCGAGAGCATGCGATGGGCCGCGTTCGCCTGGAGCCCGTGCAGCACCGAAGGGCCGACGGTCCGCAGGCTCGGCTTCCGCTCGCCGTGCGTCAGCATGTGCGCCTTGCGCTCGCCCTTCGCCGAGTCGACCTTGGGCGGCATGCTCAGCGACAGGAACGTGCCCGCCACGAAGATCGCGCACGCGCCGTACAGCGGCCAGGCGGGGCCGATCTGCTGGAGCCCGGCACCGATCGGCGCGGCGATGCCCGTGGCCAGCAGTCCGGCCAGCGTCACCCGTGAGTTCGCCTTCACCAGGGCGAACCCCGGTGGCAGCAGACGCGGCACGACGGCGCTGCGGATCACCCCGTACGCCTTCGAGCACACCAGTACGCCGAGCGCCGCCGGATACAGCTCGATGCCGCCCGTGGCGACGGCGCCCGACATGGTCAGCGCCAGCACCGCGCGGGCCGTCATGGTGCCCGCCATCGCCGCGCGGCGGCCGTGCGGGAGGTGGTCCAGCAGCGGGCCGATCACCGGGGCCAGCAGCGTGAACGGCGCCATGGTGATGGCCAGGTAGAGCGCCACGCGCCCGCGCGCCTCGTCGGTGGGGACGGAGAAGAAGACCGTGGACGCCAGTGCGACGGTGATCATGACGTCGCCCGCGCCGTTGACGGCGTGCAGTTCGATCAGTTTGCCCAGCCCGGACTCGCCCGCGCCGTGCGCGTGGGTGGCCCGGCGGATGCCCCTGGCCGTCCGGGTGAACGGCAGGTGCAGGGCGCGGCCGACGGCTCGGCACGCCCTGCTCAGCGGCCCGGGAGCGCCGGACGACCTCGCGGCTGTCACGTCGTCATAGTGCCCTAACCGCCGCCGACCCGAACCGGGATTCGGACGGGCAGGTGGGCGGCGCGCCACGGAGGGGGTAGCGTGCGTAGCGCGCCACCGGCGGTAGTTCCCGGCCGCGCGCCTTTTCGCCATCCCGCAGAATGGGTGACGGTAGGTGTGCCCGAGACAGAGTGCCGGGCGCGGACGTCGATGCGGCCCTCTGGTCCGCTCCGCCCGCTGCTCGTACATCGCGAATCGGCCAGGCGCACCCGTGAGACGGCGTAGGAGAGAAGCGAGACCTGTGAGTGCTGCGACGACGCGAAGCCGTACCCCCGACCGTCTGTGCGCCGAGGCGGTAGACCTCGCCCGGACGGCCGCCGACGAGGCCGCCGCGCCGGGAGTGGTGGGTGAGCACGTCTCGCTCGTGTCCGAGGGCGACCGGGTCGTCACCCACTTCTTCGAGTGCCGGGAGGCCGGCTACCGGGGCTGGCGCTGGGCCGTCACGGTGGCCCGCGCGTCGCGGGCCAAGAACGTCACGGTCGACGAGGCCGTGCTCCTGCCCGGACCGGACGCCCTGCTCGCGCCGGAGTGGGTGCCGTGGAGCGAGCGGCTGCGGCCCGGCGACCTCGGCCCGGGCGATCTGCTGCCCACGGACGCGGAGGACCTGAGGCTCGAGCCCGGCTACTCGGGTGAGGACGCGCCGCCCCCGAACTCGGCGGTCTCCGCGGAGATGGCCGACCGCGTCGACGCCGAGGACGCGGAGATCGTGACCCGCGCCCCGTCGCGCGGCGCGATCTCCTCCGTGGCCGAGGAACTGGGCATGCGCCGGGCGCGGGTCCTCTCCCGCTACGGGCTGCACGTCGCCGCGGACCGCTGGGAGGACTCCTTCGGCGCGAAGACGCCGATGGCGCAGGCCGCGCCGGCGTCGTGCCAGTCCTGCGGTTTCCTGATGCCGCTGTCGGGGTCGCTCAAGCAGGCGTTCGGGGTGTGCGCGAACGAGTTCTCCCCGGCGGACGGGCGGGTCGTGTCGCTGTCGTACGGGTGCGGCGGGCACTCCGAGGCGGCGGTCATGCCGAAGCCGCCGCGGCCGGCGCCGCCGGTGCTGGACTCGATGCGGTCGGACGAGTTCCCGCTCCGTCCGGCACCCGACAGCGGCTCGGTCCCGGACCACGTGGAGACGTCCCCGCAGGACGAGGACCTCGGCCACTCGTAGACCCTAGCCACGGGACCGGCCGGTCGGAACGCCACGATCAGCAGGCCCCGGACACCGCCAGCCCGCCGCGCCGGCTGGCCGCGGCCGGCCCCGACGAGTTTCGGGCCGGGCCTCCGGGTGCTTGGCGGGGAACGAGTGCCGGGCCGGGACCCCGGGCGTGTCGCGCGGACCGTCCGAGGTCGGCGGCGCTGACCGGTCCCCCGGTCAGGCCGCCCCCGCCCGCCGAACGGACCGGTGCCCCGGTGAGGCCGCCGTCGCGCCGGACGCCCTCCTGTACGGGGGCGAGGCCCCCGACCACGCCACGCGGCCGGGCCGGGACCCCGGGCGTGTCGCGCGGACCGTCCGAGGTCGCGGCGCTGACCGGTCCCCCGGTCAGGCCGCCCCCGCCCGCCGAACGGACCGGCGCCCCGGTGAGGCCGCCGTCGCGCCGGACGCCCTCCTGTACGGGGGGCGAGGCCCCCGACCACGCCACGCGGGTGCGCGCAGCGAGCCCCCAGCGGAGCGGTCGCGCGGGGGGCGCGTGCGACGCGGTACCTTCGGGCCCCGGGGCGGGGCTGCGGCCCCGCGCGGCCGGAACGGCCGCACCAGCGGGTCGCCGGAACCGCGGGAACCCCGCCGGACATGCCGGAACAGCCAGAGAGCGGAGACAGGCGTGAGCGTCAGGACGACCGAGGGGGCCGACCCGTTCGGGACGGCGCGGCTGCGGCGTGGGGTGCTCGACGCCTGGGGCGCGAGCCCCGCCCGCTTCCGCGAGGACGCCAACGCCGAGGAGGACCTCGCCCTCGGCGGCTACCGCGATCGTGTGATCGTCGAGCTGGCCCAGAACGCCGCCGACGCCGCCGGCCGCGCCGGCGTCCCCGGGCGTCTCCGGCTCACCCTCGACCGGGGCACGCTCGTCGCCGCCAACACCGGAGCGCCGCTGGACGCCACCGGAGTGGAGTCGCTGTCGACGCTGCGGGCGTCCGCCAAGCGTGAGGACGACCGGACCGCCGTGGGCCGGTTCGGCGTCGGCTTCGCCGCCGTACTGGCCGTGAGCGACGAGCCCGCCGTCGTCGGCCGCCACGGGGGAGTCCGCTGGTCGCTGGCCGAGGCCCGGGAACTCGCCGCGCGGGCGGCGCAGGCCAGCCCGGGACTCGGGGACGAGCTCCGTCGCCGGGACGGCCACGTACCCCTGCTGCGGCTGCCGCTGCCCGCCGAGGGCACCGCACCCGACGGCTACGACACGGTCGTGATCCTGCCGCTGCGCGACGGGACCGCCGAGGACCTGGTCTCCCGGCTGCTCGCCGGGATCGACGACGCGCTGCTGCTGACCCTGCCGGGGCTCACCGAGGTCGTCGTGGAGACCCCGGAGGGGGTCAGGACCCTGCGCCGCTCGCAGCACGGCGACCACGTCCACGTCGAGGACAGCGCCCGCGGACTGAGCCGCTGGCGGGTCGTCAGCCACCACGGCGCCCTCGAGCCCGCCCTGCTCGCGGACCGGCCGGTGGAGGAGCGGCTGCGGCCGCACTGGACCGTGACCTGGGCGGTCCCCGTGGACGCCGAGGGCATGCCCGTGTACCCGGCGACAGCGCCGGTCGTCCACGCGCCGACACCGACCGACGAGCCCCTCGGTGTGCCGGCGCTGCTGATCGCCTCGCTGCCGCTCGACACCGCCCGCCGCCATCCGGCTCCGGGTCCGCTCACCGACTTCCTGGTGCGGCGCGCGGCCGACGCGTACGCCGAACTGCTCGGCGACTGGCAGCCGGTCGGGACCGGGCTGATCGACCTCGTCCCCGGGCCGCTGGGCAAGGGCGAGCTGGACGGTTCGCTGCGCGCGGCGATCCTGGAGCTGCTGCCGCGCGTCGCGTTCCTCGCGCCCGCCGTCCCCTCGGAGGACGTGGTGGCGCTGCGCCCGCTGGAGGCCGAGGTCGTGGAGGGCGCCGGCGCCGAGACCGTACGGGTCCTGGCGGACGTGCTGCCGACGTTGCTCCCCGCCGGTCTGGAGCGCCGGGTGGAGCTGCGGACGCTCGGTGTCGCGCGGGTCCCGCTGACGGAGGCCGTCGACCGGCTCGCCGGCATCGAGCGCGACCCGTCGTGGTGGTGGCGGCTGTACGACAGCCTCGCCGGAGTGGATCCGGAGCGGCTGTCCGGTCTGCCGGTGCCGCTCGCCGGTACGGGTGCGGCCGCCGGCGACGCGGTGGCCGGCGAGGAGGACGAGGAGCCGCGTCAGCGCCGTGCGCCCCGTACCACCATCGGCCCGCGCCAGGTGCTGCTGCCGACCGCCGAGACGCCGGAGGGACTGGCCCGGTTCGGGCTGAAGGTGGCCCATCAGGCGGCCGCCCATCCGCTGCTGGAGAAGCTGGGCGCGCTGCCCGCGACACCGCGCGCGGTGCTGACGACCCCCCAGGTGCGGGCCGCCGTCGCCGCGTCGCTGGAGGACGGCGACGGGCTGTGGGACGAGGACGCGCCGGACAGCGAGGAGCTGGCGGAGATCGTCCTCGCCCTCGTCAGGGACGCGGGGCTGGAGCCGGGAGACGAGCCGTGGCTGGGCGCGCTCGCGCTGCCGGACGAGGACGGCGAGCTCGCTCCGGCCGGTGAACTGGTGCTGCCGGGAAGCCCTTTCGCGTCCGTGATGCGCGAGGGCGAACTGGCCCTCGTCGACGCCGAGCTGGCGGAGCGCTGGGGCGAGCAGCCGCTCGCCGCGTGCGGGGTGCTGGCGAACTTCGCGCTCGTCCGCGCCACGGACGTCGTTCTGGACCCGGACGAACTGGAGCCCCGCGAGGGCGACTTCGCGGAGCCGGACGACGCGGGGCTGCTGGACGCGGTCGACGTCTGGTGCGAGGACGTCCTCGACCGGCTGCCCGAGACCCCCGTACCGCCGGTGGCGACGGAGATCGCCGCCGTGCGCGACCTGGATCTCGTGGACGACGACCAGTGGCCGCGGGCTCTCGCGCTGCTGGCCAGGCCGCCGCTGAGGGACGCGCTGACCCAGCCGGTCCGGGTGCTGCTGCCCGACGGCACGACCGAGACGATCCGGCCGTACACGGCCTGGTGGCTGCGCGACCACCCGGTGCTGGGCGGCCGCCGCCCCGCGGGTCTGCGGTCCTCGGGCGGCGATCCGCTGCTGGTCGGCCTGTACGACTCCGCCGACGCGACCGGCTTCGAGGACGAGCAGGTGCTGCACGCCCTGGGCGTACGGACGTCCGTGGCCGCGCTGCTCGACGAGCCGGGCGGCGCGGCCGAGCTGCTGGGGCGGCTCGCCGACCCGGACCGTCCGGTCACCGCGTCCCAGTTGCACGGCCTCTACACGGCGCTGGCGGATCTGGACCCGGAGCAGGTCACGCTCCCGGACGACCTGCGCGCGGTCGTCGACGGACAGGTGCGGGTGGTGGACGCCGCGGACGCCCTCGTCGCGGACGCCCCCGATCTGCTGCCGCTGACCGCCGGGCGTCCGCTGCTGCCGGTCTCCCCGGACCGGGCCGCGGACCTGGCCGAGCTGTTCCAGGTGGGGCGGCTCAGCGAGGCGGTGGAGGCGGAGGTGACGACGGTCGGGGAGGAGCACGAGGTGCCGGAGCCGGTGCACGCGCTGCTGGGCCCGGCGACGCCGACGTCGTACGTCGAGCACGAGGAACTCCTCGCGGGCGGCGTCGAACTCGACTGGCGCCGTACGTCCGACGGCGTCATCCACGCCGCGACGCTGGAGGGCGTCGCCGCCGGTCTCGCCTGGGCGGCGGGCCAGTGGCCCCGCCGTTTCGAGGTGGCGGCGCTCCTCGAGGACCCGTCGCGCACGGAGGAGCTGGCACGGGACCGCTGGTTCGACTGAGGACCCCCGAGGAGCCCTGAGAACCCCTCAAGGGCCGGGCGCGGCGTTTCCCGGGCCGGGACGCGTCCCGGGCCGGACGCGCCGGCCCACGGTGCGGGGAACGGCTCTTGCCCGCACGGACGCACCGGTCACCCAGGCCGGGTCTGACATCCCGCCCGACGACGCGGCGCGCCCACGCGCCGCGTCGTCCCGGGTACGCCCATGACCTCCGCCTCGCGATCGCGCGCACCGGACGGCGCGCGCCCCGCCCTCCCGGCGGACGGCGTCGTGTGTCCGTACGGCTAAGCCGGGAAACGGCGGTCCACCCACCGCCACGCGAGCTCCAGCACCGCCGCGGCCACCGCGGCCATGGCGACCGCCGCCCAGGGCATCGTCGTGCCCACCAGCCGCAGGGCGAAGAAGTCCTGCAGCCAGGGCACCATGAGGACGATCAGGAAGGCGAGCCCCATCGCGGCGACCAGGCACACGCGCCACCAGGTGTAGGGGCGGGCGACGATCGCCAGGACCCACATGGCGACGAGGAACAGCGTCAGCGTCGCCGCGCTGGTCTCGGCGGCCAGTGCGCCGGGGCCGCTGTAGTGGTGCCGGGCGAGGAGGTACGTCGCGAAGGTCGCGCCCGCGGCGACGATCCCGCCGGGGATCGCGTACCTCATGACCCGCCGTACGAAGTGGGGCTTCGCCCGCTCCTTGTTGGGCGCGAGGGCCAGGAAGAACGCCGGGACGCCGATGGTCAGTGTGGACAGCAGGGTCAGATGGCGGGGCAGGAAGGGGTACTCGACCTGGGAGCAGACCACCAGGACCGCCAGCAGCACCGAGTACACCGTCTTGGTCAGGAACAGCGTGGCGACGCGGGTGATGTTGCCGATGACGCGGCGGCCCTCGGCCACCACCGACGGCAGCGTGGCGAAGCTGTTGTTGAGGAGCACGATCTGCGCCACGGCCTTCGTCGCCTCGGAACCGGAGCCCATGGAGACGCCGATGTCCGCGTCCTTGAGCGCGAGGACGTCGTTGACGCCGTCGCCCGTCATCGCGACCGTGTGGCCGCGTGACTGCAGGGCGCCGACCATGTCCCGCTTCTGCTGCGGGGTGACGCGGCCGAAGACGGCGTTGCCGGCGAGCTCGTCGGCCATCGCCTCCCGCTCGGCCGGGAGCTTGCGGGCGTCCACGGTGTCCGCGGCGCCCGGCAGACCGAGCTTGCCGGCCACGGCGCTCACCGACACCGCGTTGTCGCCGGAGATGACCTTCGCCGCGACGTCCTGCTCCTCGAAGTAGCGCAGGGTGTCGGCTGCGTCCGGCCGCAGCCGCTGCTCCAGGACGACCAGCGCGGTGGGCCGGGCGCCCGCGGCCACGTCCGGGTCGTCCAGCTCGACCGCGGCGCGCGCGAGCAGCAGGACGCGCAGGCCCTGCTCGTTGAGGCCGTCGACCTCGCGCAGGGCGGGGGCGCCGGGCGGCAGCAGTACGTCGGGGGCGCCCAGCAGCCAGGTCGAGCTCTGTCCGTCGCCCTCGCTGAACGCGGCGCCGCTGTACTTGCGCGCCGACGAGAAGGGCAGGGACTCGGTGCAGCGCCACTCCTCCCGGTCCGGGTAGGCCTCGATGATCGCCTGGAGGGAGGCGTTGGGCCGCGGGTCGGACTCGCCGAGCGCGCCGAGGACGGTGCGCACGTAGTCCTCGTCGCAGCCGTCGAGGGTGCGCAGCTCGGTGACGTCCATGCCGCCCTCGGTGAGGGTGCCGGTCTTGTCGAGGCACACCACGTCGACCCGGGCGAGGCCCTCGATCGCGGGGAGTTCCTGGACGAGGCACTGCTGGCGCCCGAGCCGGATGACGCCGATCGCGAAGGCGACGGAGGTGAGCAGCACGAGGCCCTCGGGGATCATCGGCACGATGCCGCCGACCGTGCGCGCGACCGAGTCCTTGAAGTCGTCGCCCTTGACGAAGAGCTGGCTGACGACGAGACCGAGGGCGGTCGGGACCATCATCCAGGTGACGTACTTGAGGATCGTGGAGATGCCGGAGCGCAGTTCGGAGTGGACGAGGGTGAAGCGGGAGGCCTCCTCCGCGAGCTGGGCCGCGTAGGCCTCGCGGCCGACCTTGGTGGCGGTGAAGGCCCCGCCGCCGGCGACGACGAAGCTGCCGGACATCATCCGGTCGCCGCGCCGCTTGAGGACCGGGTCCGCCTCACCGGTCAGCAGGGACTCGTCGATCTCGAGGCCGTCGGCCTCGGCGACCTCGCCGTCGACCACGACCTTGTCGCCCGGTCCGAGTTCGATGAGGTCGCCGAGCACGATCTCCGAGGTGGACACCTCGCCGGAGACGCCGTCGCGCCGGACGGTCGGTTTCGCCTCGCCGATGACGGCGAGGCCGTCGAGGGTCTTCTTGGCGCGCAGCTCCTGGATGATGCCGATGCCGGTGTTGGCGAGGATGACGAAGCCGAACAGGGTGTCCTGGAACGGTGCGACGAAGAACATGATCACCCAGAGCACGCCGATGATCGCGTTGAAGCGGGTGAAGACGTTGCCCCGGACGATGTCGACGGTGGAGCGACTGCTGCGTACGGGGACGTCGTTGACCTCACCGCGCGCGATGCGTTCGGCGACCTCGTGGGCGCTCAGCCCGCCGGGCCGGTGCCGCACGGGCGGCGGCACGGGATGCACGGGGTCGAGCTCCGCCCCCGCGTCGATGACCGGGCCGCCGCGCGGCTCGGTTCCGTCGCTGCCGATCTCCGACCGCTGAGTCATGCCTCGTACGGTACGGCGACGCGGGCCCGTTCACCCCCCGAGCCGGGGATCCCGCCATGGCGGGGACCGGGTCCGGCGGGAGGGTTGGTCCACGGCCGGCGGTACGGTCCCGGCGGATGGGGCGGGCCCGTCAGCCGGTGTCGCGCGCGGCTTCCGCGCGCTTGATCGCCGCGTCGCGCTTGCGTACGTACCAGATGCCGATGAGGCCCAGGCCGCCGCCGGCGAGGCACGTCCAGACCCACCAGTCCAGCTCGCGCTCGGCGAACCAGGCGTAGAAGGGGACCTGGACCAGGAAGAGGACGAACCACAGGATCGTGCCGCCGGTGATGGTGGCGACGACCGGCCCCTCCAGGGGCTCGGGTGCCTCGTGCTTGGGGGTCCACTTCGCCATGCGGTCAGTGTAGGCGGCACCCTTGCGGGCCCCGACGGAGTCCCCGAGGACCGTGACCGCCCTGTGCCCCCAGGCGTCTACGCGCGGAGATACCGATCTTCGGGTCATACGTTCATACTGAAACGGTTTGTGTCCGGCCGGTTTGCTTCGTATGAAGCTCCAAGGAGTGTCGGGCGCGGTCAGCTTCCCCGCACCACCTCGACGAGGACTCGTATGCCCCCCACGGCCACCGCTCCCGCGGACGTCCGGCAGCCTCAGCGGCCCGACTCCGGTTCCCGTGCCCCCGGCCGGATCGACCGCTACTTCAGGATCTCCGACCGCGGCTCCACGGTCGCCCGTGAGGTTCGCGGCGGTTTCGCCACCTTCTTCGCCATGGCGTACATCGTCGTGCTGAACCCGATCATCCTCGGCAGCGCCAAGGACATGTACGGGCATCAGCTCGACGGCGGCCAGCTGGTCACCGCGACCGTGCTGACCGCGGCCTTCTCGACGCTCCTCATGGGCGTCATCGGCAATGTGCCGATCGCCCTGGCCGCCGGCCTCGGGGTGAACACGGTCGTCGCCCTCCAGCTCGCCCCCCGCATGAGCTGGCCCGACGCCATGGGCATGGTGGTCCTCGCCGGCTTGGTGGTGATGCTGCTCGTGGCGACGGGCCTGCGCGAACGGGTCATGAACGCCGTGCCGCTCGGCCTGCGCAAGGGCATCGCGATCGGTATCGGCCTGTTCATCATGCTGATCGGCCTGGTCGACTCCGGCTTCGTCTCCCGCATCCCGGACGCCGCCCACACCACCGTCCCGCTGCAGCTCGGACTCACCGGTCATCTCTCCGGCTGGCCGGTCCTGGTCTTCGTGCTCGGCGCGCTGCTCACGCTCGCGCTCCTCATCCGCAAGGTGCCGGGCGCCATCCTGGTCTCCATCGTCGTGATGACGGTGGTCGCCGTCGTCATCCAGCTGGTCGCCCAGCTCCCCGGCCGGGCGTGGGGCCTGACGGTGCCGGAGTGGCCGGGCAATCCGGTCGCCACGCCGGACTTCGGCCTCGTCGGCCAGGTCAGCCTGTTCGGCGGGTTCGAGAAGGTCGGCCTGCTCACGGGCGCGCTGTTCGTCTTCACCGTGCTGCTGTCGTGCTTCTTCGACGCGATGGGCACCATCCTCGGCGTCGGCGACGAGGCGAAGCTGATGGACGACAAGGGCAACTTCCCCGGCATCAACAAGGTGCTGATCGTCGACGGCATCGCCGTCGCCGCGGGCGGTGCCACCTCCTCCTCCGCCAACACCTGCTTCGTGGAGTCCACGGCAGGCGTCGGCGAGGGCGCGCGCACGGGCCTCGCGTCCGTCGTCACGGGCGGGCTCTTCGCGGTGGCGCTGTTCCTGACGCCGCTGGCGACGATGGTCCCGTCCCAGGCGGCGACGCCCGCGCTGCTCGCGGTCGGTTTCCTGATCCTCGCCGGGTCGGTCAAGGACATCGACTGGAGCGACTTCACGATCGCCGTGCCGGCGTTCCTGGCCATGGTGATGATGCCGTTCACCTACTCGATCACCAACGGCATCGGCATCGGCTTCATCGCCTTCAGCGTGCTGCGGCTCGCGGTGGGGCGCGGCCGTGAGGTGCCGGTCCCGATGTACGTGGTCTCGGCGGTCTTCCTCTTCTACTACGCGATGCCGGCGCTGGGCCTCACCTGACCGCGTCGCCGGCGCCGCGCCTTCCGCGGCCGCCGGCATCCGGCCTCACCTCGCCGTACCGTGCCCGGTGCCGGACCGGCCGGGATCCCCGCAGGGTCCCGGCCGGTCCGGCACCGGGCCGTAGAACTTCTCCGTCTCGTCGACGGCCGCTTTGAAGCGCTCGTCGAAGTCGTCCCGGACGAGCGTCCGGACCACGTAGTCCTGGACGCTCATTCCGCGTCTGGCGGCATGCTCCCGGAGCCGGTCGAGCAGCTCGCCGTCCATCCGCAGGCTGAGCACTGCCGATGCGCTCGATGCTGTCGTTGCCATGCCGGCCAGCATCGTTGGCCGGAACCGATCGGTGCGTCACTTTCCGAAGCCATCTCACTCATTTGAGTGATGCAGGCATGCGGGGTACAACCCAGTGGTCATTAGCATAGGTAATGAGTTATGCTAAGGAACATGCCTGACCTGACCCACGGCGACGACGTCGCCGCCGTGAACTCACTGCGCTCGGCCGTCATGAGGCTGGGCCGGCGCCTGAAGCACCAGCGCGTCGACGAATCGCTGAGCCCCACCGAGATGTCGGTGCTGGGCACACTCGCCCGCTGCGGCTCGGCCACCCCCGGTGAGCTGGCCCGCAAGGAGCACGTCCAGCCGCCGTCGATGACCCGCATCGTGGCGCTGCTGGAGTCCAAGGGGCTGGTCCGGCTGGAGCCGCATCCCGAGGACCGCCGGCAGAAGGTGGTCAGCCAGACCGAGCGGGCCGAGGCCATGCTCGAGGAGTCCCGCCGCAAGCGGAACGCCTGGCTGGCCTCGCTCGCCGAGGGCCTGGACGAGGAGGAGTGGGCCAAGCTGCGCGCGGCCGCCCCCGTACTGGAGAAGCTCGCGCACCTGTAGACGACCAGCCGAGGAGGCGACCTCTTTGAGTTCGGGACCCGGAGCAGACTCCGCACCCGCACCGAAGCCCCACGACGACAACGACACGCACGCCGCAGCCCCGGGAGACCGGACGGGCCAGGGGACGTTCTCCTCGCTCCGGGTCCGCAACTACCGGCTGTTCTTCACCGGAGCGATCGTCTCCAACACGGGCACCTGGATGGCCCGCATCACCCAGGACTGGCTCGTCCTGAGCCTCACCGGCTCGTCCGCGGCCGTCGGCATCACCACGGCCCTGCAGTTCCTGCCGATGCTGCTCCTCGGCCTGTACGGCGGAGTCGTCGCCGACCGCTACCCCAAGCGCCTGCTGCTGCTCTTCAGCCAGGGTGCCCTCGGCCTCTGCGGGCTCGCGCTCGCCGTGCTCACCCTGTCCGGCGAGGTCCGGGTCTGGCACGTCTACCTGGTCGCGTTCCTGCTCGGCATGGTCACGGTCGTCGACAACCCGACCCGCCAGTCCTTCGTGTCCGAGATGGTCGGGCCGGGGCAGCTCCGCAACGCCGTCAGCCTCAACTCCGCGAACTTCCAGTCCGCGCGGCTGATCGGCCCCGCCGTCGCCGGTGTGCTGATCACCGCCGTCGGCAGCGGCTGGGCCTTCCTGCTCAACGGCCTGTCGTTCCTGGCGCCGATCATCGGTCTGCTGCTGATGCGTCCGGCCGAACTGCACCGGACCGAACGGGTGCCGCGCGGCAAGGGCCAGCTGAGGGAGGGACTGAAGTACGTCGCCGGACGGCCCGAGCTGATCTGGCCGATCGTGCTCGTCGGCTTCATCGGCACGTTCGCCTTCAACTTCCCGATCTGGCTGACGGCCTTCGCCGACAAGGTCTTCCACGCGGGCGCGGGTACGTACGGCCTGTTCAACACCCTGATGGCGGCCGGCTCCCTGGCCGGGGCCCTGCTCTCCGCCCGCCGCGCCTCCGCGCGGCTGCGGATGCTCCTCGGCGCGGCGGCCCTCTTCGGCGTGCTGGAGATCGCGGCCGCGTTCTCGCCGTCCTTCTGGCTCTTCGCCGCGCTGCTCGTCCCGATCGGCATGGTCGGCCTGACGGTGAACGTGACGGCCAACTCGTCGGTCCAGATGGCGACGGACCCGGTGATGCGGGGCCGGGTCATGAGCCTCTACATGATGGTCTTCGTCGGCGGTACGCCGGTGGGCGCCCCCGTCGTCGGCTGGATCACTGACACCTACGGCGTACGGGCCGGCATGGCGACGGGCGGCGCGGTCGCGGCGATCGCGGCCGTCACGATCGGACTGATCCTGGTCAGGGTCGGCGGCATGCGGCTGAAGCTGGACCTCCGCCCCGGGCATCGGCACGTACGGATGGTTCCGCGCGAGCGTCTGACGGCCGCGGCGTAGGAGTTCCGGCGCGGGCGCCGGGGCCGACGGGTCCCGGCGCCCGCGCCGGCACCGAGCGGGGGCGAACCCCTCGCTGCGAGACTCGGGGCATGAGACTCTTCGCCGCCGTGATGCCGCCCGAGGAGGCCCTGCGGGAGCTCGGGCGGGCCGTGGACCGGCTGCACGGGCTGCCCGGAGCGGACGGCCTGCGCTGGACCGGCCGGCCGGGGTGGCACTTCACCCTCGCGTTCATGGGGGAGGTCGACGAGGCGCTGCTCCCCGATCTGGGGGAGCGGCTCGGGCGGGCCGCCCGCCGCAGCGAGGAGTTCCGGCTGCGGCTGCACGGCGGGGGCCGCTTCGGCCGGCGGACGCTCTGGGTGGGCGCGGCGGGCGGGCTCGACGCGATGCGGGTGCTCGCCGAGCGCACGGACGCCGCGGCGCGGCGTGCGGGCATCGCGATGGAGGAGCACCGCCGCTACCACGCCCATCTGACCCTCGCCCGCACCCGTACCGACACCGACCTGCGCCCGTACGTCGACGCCCTGGCCCCCTTCGAGGGCCGGCCGTGGACGGTGACCCGGCTGCTGCTGGTCCGCAGCAATCTGCCCGGCGGCGGCCGGCCGGGCGAGCGGCCGCGCTACGAGGAGGTGGACAGCTGGCCCCTGGGAGCGGCTGGCTGACGCGGGCACGTCACAAGCTGCGGCGCCGCGGGACCGGCCCGCGCTGCCGCCTCCTGCGCGCCACGTCGCATGCGACGCCCCCCGCACCGGTGGCCCGGACCTGCCGGTTACGCTCAAAGGGTGGACCCGAAGACCCGTAACCGGATCATGGCCGGTGTGCTCGTGCTGATGTTCGCCGTCGTCGCGGTGGCCGCCGCGCTCGGACGCTGAGCGCCGGGAAGCGCGGAAGGCGCGGCAGGCGCGAGAAGCGCCCGGGGAGGCGCCGGGCCGTGCCGGGAGGCGCCGAGGCGCGACGAAGGCCGGGGGCCGGTCGCGCCGGTATGCCCTTGCTTCGAGCGGACTCGAAGCAGTTGGCTGAGCCCCATGAAGTACACGCAGCTCGGACGCACCGGACTCAAGGTAAGCCGACTCGTCCTCGGCACAATGAACTTCGGGCCCCAGACCACTGAGGCCGACAGCCACACGATCATGGATGCCGCGCTCGGCGCGGGCCTGAACTTCTTCGACACCGCGAACGTCTACGGCTGGGGCGAGAACAAGGGCCGCACCGAGGAGATCATCGGTTCCTGGTTCGCGAAGGGCGGCGACCGCCGCGACAAGGTGGTCCTCGCCACCAAGGTGTACGGGAACATGGCCGCGGACGGCGAGGTCTGGCCCAACCACGACAAGCTGTCCGCCCTCAACATCCGCCGGGCCGTCGACGCCAGCCTCAAGCGGCTGAGGACCGACTACATCGACCTGTACCAGTTCCACCACATCGACCGGAGCACGCCGGTCGAGGAGATCTGGCAGGCGATCGACGTCCTCATCGCCCAGGGCAAGATCCTCTACGCCGGTTCCTCCAACTTCCCCGGCTGGAAGATCGCCCAGACCAACGAGACAGCGCGCCGGCTCGGCTCCCTCGGGCTGGTCAGCGAGCAGTGCCTCTACAACCTCGCCGAGCGGCGCGCCGAGATGGAGGTCATCCCGGCGGCACAGGAGTACGGCCTCGGCGTGATCCCCTGGTCGCCGCTGCACGGCGGGCTCCTCGGCGGTGTGATCAGGAAGGAGGCCGAGGGCGGCCGCCGTTCCGCCGGACGCTCGGCCGACGCGCTCGCCGACACGTCCGTACGGGAGAAGGTCCAGGCGTACGAGGACCTGCTCGACAAGCACGGCCTGCCGCCGGGCGAGGTGGCCCTGGCCTGGCTGCTCACCCGTCCCGGTGTGACGGGCCCGATCGTCGGCCCGCGCACGGCGGACCAGCTGGCGTCGGCTCTCCGGGCGCTCGAACTGGAGCTTCCGGAGGAGCTGTTGAAGGAACTCGACGCGATCTTCCCGGGCCCGGGCCCGTCCCCGGAGGCGTTCGCCTGGTGAGCGCCGGGATCGGGGTTCACCGGGCCTGAGGGGTGCCGGGCCCGAGGGGTGCCGGGCCTGAGGGTCGCCGGGCCCGAGGGGTGCCGGGCCCGAGGGGTGCCGGGATCGGGAGGAGACCGTGACCGGTGCTGCCGGGGGAGGGGCGGGACGTCCGCCCCTTCTTCGGCGACCCTGGCGGTGGAGGTGGGCGCCGGCGCCGAACCGCCCGACGCGTACGCGCGGAACGCCTCCCCGGGGACGGGGAAGGTGGGCCGTCCCTCAAGGCGCCCGGCGGCGAGGCCGGCTCAGGGGCTCGTCCGCCGGCCCGCCAGCAGTTCCGCGAGGTCCGGCGGCCACACCGCCTCCGTGGCGTGCGCCAGCTGTTCCGGGGTCCACCAGCGCCAGGCGAGGATCTTCTCGTCGGCGTGTGCCGCGGCGGCGGCGTCGGTGGTTGTCAGGAGAGAGAGTGCGCGGTCGCCGAGTACGGCCGGACCACAGGGGAACCGGCCCCTCCTGGGGCGTGTGGCGACAGTCCCTCCTGGCCCGCGACGCCCGGCACGCACGCCCGCTGCGTTGTCGGAGTCATCCGAGTACGTCCAGTACGAGGATGACCTTCGTCTTGCGATCGCACGCACCGGACGCCGCAGGCCCCGCCCTGCGGGCGGACGGAGCTACTTGCGCAACACGCTCCGGCTAGGCGTTCGCGTACACCTTGGACACGAACTCCGCGATCTGCTCGTCCGAGAGGTTCTTGGCGAGATTGGCCTCCGTGATCATGCCGACGAGCTGGTGCCCGTGCTCGACGTCGATCACCGGGAGACGCTTGATCTGGTGCTCCTCCATCAGGTGCAGCGCCTCATCGGCGGGGGCGCTCGCATCGATCCAGCGGAGTTCACCGGAGAGGGAACCGGCCTGGACCGTCGCCGGGTCTATGCCGTCCGCACAGCACCGGACGACGACGTCGCGGTCGGTGACCAGGCCCGTGAGCCTGTTGTTGTCGCCGCATATGGGAAGGGCGCCGACGTTCAGGTCGCGCATCATGCGCGCCGCTTCCTGCAGTGACTGGTGCGCACCGATGCACTGCACTCCGCCGCTCATGATGTCGCGGGCGGTGAGCTTGCTGTTCCCGGCCATGATTGCCTTCCGTTCCTCAGGGCTTCCGACGGGTACCCGTCAGGGCTGCGGCGGCTTGTCCTGACCCTGGCCCGGCTGGTCGCCGCCGAACTGCTCCTTGAGCCTGTCCTGGCCGGTGTCGACGTGGCCGCTGTACTTGCCCTGGGTCCTTTCGTCGATCGTGTCCCCGCCTCTGTCGACGCCCTTCGAGGCCTGGTGCTCGTGGCCCTTCAGCATCTGCTTGAGCTTGTCCATCATGGACATGGGCAGTCCTCCTTGCCGTGAGCCCCCGCTTCTCCAGGGTCGCCTCCCCCTGCACGGTTCGCATCTGCGCGGGCGGTCGCCCGGACGGCCGAACCCGTGCGGGCCGAACAGGGGCGGAACCGGGCGGAAGAAATTTCCCGGCATCGGTCACATCCGCGCCGCGGGATCCGTCAGTGCGGTGTGACGACGAGAACCCGGAGGACAGAGACCATGCAGGCACGGATGAACAACCCCGCGACCGTCATCCCCGAGGCCATGCCGGCCGTCCTCGGCCTGCTGAAGGCGACGAGGAAGGGCGGGGTGCCGGAGACGACACTGGAACTGGTGCACCTGCGGGCCAGCCAGATCAACGGCTGCGGCTACTGCGTGGTGGGCGGTGTCGGGAGCGCGAGGAAGGCCGGCGTGACCGAGGAGCAGCTCTCCGCCGTCGCGGCGTGGCGGGAGGCACCGTACTTCTCGGATGCCGAGCGGGCCGCCCTGGCGCTGACGGAGGCGGCGACCCGCCTCGCCGACCGGTCCGATCCGGTGCCGGACGAGGTCTGGGACGAGGCGGCCGACCACTACGACGAGCGGCAGCTCGCCGCCGTCATCCTCATGATCGGTACGACGAACCTCTTCAACCGGCTGAACGCCACGACCCGGCAGGTCGCGGGCGCCACCTGGTGAGGGCCCGGTGGCCGGGCGGCCGCTGAGGCCGCCCGGTGACGTGCGGCGGCAGGTGAGGACAGGAACCGGACGGGAACGGGTGGAGGCCAGGGCTTTCGCAACACACCTAGTCCGCCGCCCGCTCGTACGGTCCGCCCAGCCCCCAGGCCTGCTGCATCGCACCGGCGAAGGCCGCCGCCAGCTTGTGCTCTCCGGAGGGGCCCGGGTGGGTGCCGTCGTAGGTGTCGGTGTGGAGGTCGTAGGTCTCCGGCGTCGAGGCCAGCAGCAGCGGCGACGCGGGTGTGTCCAGGTCCGCGACCGCCTTGGCGAGGAGTTCGTTGAACCGCTCGCACTCGGCGGCGAACGGGGCGTCCACCAGGGCACGGACGTTGGGGATGACCGGCAGCAGCACGGCCCGGACGTGCGGGTTGGCCTCGCGGGCCGCGGCGATGAACTGCCGGGCGTTCGCGGCGGTCTGAGTGCTGTTCGTGTAGAAGCCGAGGTCTATCAGCCCCAGCGACACGAGGAGCACGTCCGCCTTCGTCGCGGCCACCGTCCCGCCGATGACCGGCGCCATGTGCAGCCAGCCCTCGCCCCAGCCCGCCAGGTGGCGGCGGGCGTTCGCGGGGAAGTCGGGGCAGGCGTAGTCGGCGGACACGGGCGCGTCGGCGGCGGTGTCGTACAGCTCGGTGCGCGGGCCGACGATCGCGTACGGGCCGCCGAAGGAGCGGTTCAGGTGCTGCCACATCCGGTAGCGCCAGGTGTAGTCGCCGGCGCGTCCGATGGTCATGGAGTCACCGACGAACATGAAACGCATGGGGCCAATGATGGCCGACCCCCGCCGGGCGTGGCTCCGGCCGGTGACGTGACGATGGACACTTGGGGGCATGCGTTCGTTGCGTACGACTCGGGCGGCTGCCGTCGCCGCCGCCGTGCTGGTCCTGGGGACCGCCGTGCCCGCCGCCGCCGACGACTCCGACGGTTTCACCATCAAGGACCCGCGGATCACGGAGTCGAGCGGGCTCGCGGCCAGCCGTGCCCACCCCGGCGTGTACTGGACGCACAACGACCAGGACGAGCCCCGGGTCTTCGCGGTCGACTCCCGGACGGGCAGGACCGTGGCGACCGTCACGCTCAAGGGCGTGGGCAAGCCGCGCGACATGGAGGCGATCTCGGTCGGCCCCGACGGCGACGTGTACGTCGGGGACATCGGCGACAACGCGAACGGCAGCTGGGACCACGTCTGGATCTACCGCTTCCCCGAGCCGCGCACGCTGCGGGACGTGACCGTCCACGCCACCCAGTACACGGTCCAGTACGCGGACGGCCCCCGTAACGCCGAGGCGATGATGGTGCACCCGAAGACCGGCCGGGTCTACATCGCCAGCAAGAACGAGGACGGCGGCGGGCTCTACGAGGGCCCCGCACGGCTGGTGACCGGCGGGACGAACGTCTTCCGGCGGATCGGCGAGGTGCCGTGGGTGACGGACGGCGCCTTCTCGCCCGACGGCAGGGAACTGGTACTGCGCTCGTACTTCAGCGCCCGCGGCTATGCCTGGCGCGACGGGCGGCTGGGCGCCGACCGCCATGTCAGCGCGCCGCTGCAGGGCCAGGCCGAGTCGGTGACCTTCACCCCGGACGGCAGGTCGCTGATGTTCGGGACGGAGGGCCAGCAGAGCGAGGTCCTGCGCCGGGACGCGGGACGCGACGACGGCAAGGGCCCGGACGCGGCATCGCCCTCCCGGTCCGGAGGTACGGACGCGTCGGCGCGGGGCGCGGGCGGCGACGGCGAGAAGGGTCTCGCCGTGCCGGCGGGCGCCGTCGTCGCCGTGGTCCTGGCGTTCCTCGTGCTCAGGTCCCGGCGGCGCCGCGGCTGAGCGCGCCCACGTCGCGGGGCGGGCGCGGCCGATCGCACCGACCTCGCGGGGCGGCGCGGCCGAGGGCCGCTGAGAGCCGGCCGCGTCCGGCCGTCTGCAACGCGGCGGGTACGCGGGTCGGGCGGGTGCACGGATCGGGTGGGAACGTGGCCCGGGCCGGAGCGTGGCTCGGCCTCCCGGCCGCCCGGCCGTCTGCCGCCCGGCGGTCGCGGGAGCGCCGCGGGCGGGCTGCCCGGTGGGTCCGTACCGCCGGGCCCGGCCGGGTTCCGGAGGGTGGGCCCGCGAGAGGGCGCGGGCCCACCCCGTCGGCGCGACGCCGGTCCGCGGGAGGCCGGACGGCGTCACGCCGGTCGCCCGGTGCCTGGCGGTTCCGTCGGACCGGTCCGCCTTCGCCGGGCGTTCCCGTTACGCCGGGCACTCCTTCCAGGCGAGGCGGTAGACGGTGTTGATCTCGCCGTCCGTGGAGTCCATCGTCATGAAGCTGGTCTTCGACGGGCTGGACGTGCCCGCCTTCACCCGGAGTTCGGTGTTGATGTTGAAGTTCCGCTTCACCCCGCAGGGAGCCCAGACCAGTTGGCCCCACTCGGTCTCGTCGGTGGCCTGCCAGTTGTCGTCGTACGGGCCGCTGTAGGGATGGTTTCTGGCGGCAGTGTCGGGCGAGCCCTGGAAGTAGTAGGACGCCTTCTGGACGGCCGTGGCGCCGCGCTGCAGGCTGGCGTAACCGCGGTAGTCCGCGCTGGCCACGGCGTAGGTGAAGCCCTGCGGGACGTGGACGATCAGGTTCAGCTGACAGTTCTTGCGGAAGTCGGTGGGCGAGGCGCCCCCGCCGACCTGGGCGAGGTAGTCGCTGTAGGTGACGGTGAACGCGGTGTTGTCGGGGGAGACCGCCACCGCCGCGGTCCCGGGCCTGCAGCCCGAGCCGTTCACCGTGGCGATCTCGATGACGATCTTGTCGGGCGGCGCGACGATGGACGCGTTGGCGCTGCCGGCGTTGCCGGCGACGAGGGTGGAGGCGAGGACCGCGGTGAGAGCGGCGCTGGTGCGTAAGGCACGGGACATGATGCGCACTCCAGTGGTCGGGGGAGAGTCGGTCGGTGGCCTTGCGGGGACGTGAACCGTGGGGGGTCCAGCCGATCCCATGTCCCGCCCTTCGACAGCACCGGACTGTTGAGGCGTGAACATGTCAGACGCATCGGATCGCTTGGATCGTAGGGACCAACTCACCTGCCGGGTAGGGCGGTTATCAGCCGTATCTCCACGCCTGCTGCACACCGTTTTCACACATTGAGCACCTTGCGTGCACGCGGCGGGCGGGGCCGGCGGCCTTGCGTACCGGCCTGAACGGTGCGGGGGCGGTCGTCCGCCGCGCGGGCCGCGGACCCGGTTCACGGTGTGCGTCCCGGCCGGCCGTCAGGGCCGGAGGTGGCGGTGAGATGCCGGAAGCGGCCTCGTCCGCGGCCGGTCGACGGGGGAGCGCTCGTCCCGGCGTCGGCAGCCGGGACGAGCCGGTGGGCGGCACACCGGGTCGGACCGGTGGTGCCGTCACTGCCGTGCGGTCGGCGCCGCGGCCGTCCCGCCGCCGGACCGCCCCGGGCGACGCCTGCGCCCAGGGCGCCCGGTTGTCGCTCGGGCCCTGCCGTACGAGCCGGAAGCCCGCCTCCCGCTCGCGGCCCCCGCCACGGAACCCGTCCGGACCGCCGCGGGCCGCGGGACGGTGGACGCCCGGCGCCCGCGGCGGTGTTCCGCGTGCCGGTGTGCACTCGCCGCAAACGCCGGTGCGTACTTCCCGCGAACCCCGGCTGCTTCGGGCAAACGCCGGTGCCTACGTACCGCCCACCCCGGTGCCTACTTCCAGCACATGTAGTAGACCTCTTTGTACTTCGCGATGTCCGGCACCTTCGAGCCGCGCATCCCGCGCTTCGGGACCGTCAGCTTGACCGTCTTCTTGTCCTTGCCGACCAGGTACCAGTTCCGCGTGGACTTGTTCCATCCCGAGCGGGGCAGCCGGTTGGTGTGCCGCCGGATGTCGATCAGGCCCCTGGCGCCCTTGGAGCAGGCGTTGGCGGATGTGGGAGTGGCCCCCCAGGAGGTCTGCTGCCGCTTGTAGTTCTTCAGGTCCCACAGGCACACCTGGCCCAGGGAACAGCTCGCTCCGTCAGCCCTCTGGGGTGCCGCCTGCACGCTCCCCGCCGAACCGCCGATGCCGATCACGGCGGTCATCCCCGCGACGGCCACCAGCGACCGTGTCCTGCCCCTCACGTGCCCTCCAAGAACCTTGCCGTAGCGCCTCCGCTCGCTCGTCCCGGGGGATCCCCCGCACGCTCCGCTCCGGCCGGAGGCCGAGGGGATCGCGCCCGAGCGGCGCTGCCCGGCCTCCACCCTAGAACGGTCGACTCGCGCCCCGCATCGGCTCATTGGGCAATGCCCCAACGGCCGGTACCGCCCCGGGCACCCCCTCGGGTGTCCGCCGGAACGGCACCGGACGCGCCCCCGAACCGGTCGCGGCACGGCCGCGGCCGACCGCGCACGCACCCGCCACGACGCAGAGGGCGGCACCACCGAGTCCACTCGGTGGTGCCGCCCTGTTCCTGCCTGACGCGCTGCGTCCGCCGGGCCGCCGTGACACGACCGGCCGGCTGCCGGCGTTCACGACGCCCGGGTCACAGCCTCTCGATCACGTGGTCCACGCAGGCCGTCAGCGCCTGCACGTCCGCCGGGTCGACCGCCGGGAACATCGCGATCCGCAGCTGGTTGCGGCCGAGCTTGCGGTACGGCTCGGTGTCCACGATCCCGTTGGCCCGCAGCACCTTCGCGACCGCCGCCGCGTCGATGTCGTCCGAGAAGTCGATCGTGCCGATGACCTGCGAGCGCTTCGCCGGGTCCGTGACGAACGGCGTGGCGTGCTTCGACTCCTCCGCCCAGCCGTACAGGTGGCGCGCGGAGGTGGCGGTCCGCCGGACCGCCCAGTCCAGCCCGCCCTGCCCGTTGAACCACTTCAGCTGCTCGTCGAGCAGGAAGAGGGTCGCCAGCGCCGGGGTGTTGTAGGTCTGGTTCTTCAGCGAGTTGTCGATCGCCGTCGGCAGGCTGAAGAACTCCGGGACGTGCCGGCCGGAGCCGTGGACGCGGGCGGCGCGCTCCAGCGCGGCGGGCGAGAACACGCCGATCCACAGGCCGCCGTCCGAGGCGAACGACTTCTGCGGGGCGAAGTAGTAGACGTCCGTCTCGGTGATGTCGACCGGCAGGCCGCCCGCGCCGGACGTCGCGTCCACGAGGACGAGCGCGCCCTCGTCGGCGCCCTCGACACGCTTGATCGGGGCGGCGACACCGGTGGAGGTCTCGTTGTGGGTGAAGGCGTAGACGTCGACGCCCGCCTCCGCCCGCGGCTCCGGGTGCGTACCGGGGTCGGAGGAGATCACGGTCGGCTCGGCCAGCCACGGCGCCTGCTTCGCCGCCTTGGCGAACTTCGAGGAGAACTCGCCGAAGGACAGGTGCTGCGACTTGTTCTCGATGAGCCCGTGGGTCGCGATGTCCCAGAACGCGGTGGAGCCGCCGTTGCCGAGGATCACCTCGTAGCCCTCGGGGAGGGAGAACAGCTCGCGGATGCCCTCGCGCACGGAGCCGACCAGGTTCTTGACCGGGGCCTGGCGGTGGGAGGTGCCGAGCAGGGACGTACCGGTGGCGGCCAGGGCGTCAAGCGCCTCCGTACGCACCTTGGAGGGTCCGGCGCCGAAACGACCGTCGCCGGGCTTGATGTCAGCGGGAATCTGGATATCGGCCACGAGCCGGAGCCTAGTCGGTTCCGCCAGGTCACCGGGCTCGTTGTCCGGCGAATGAGACAAGCGATCACTGGTCGGGACGGGTTTCGGCGTCACCCGATCGAGCGTGGGGCACGCTGGGTCCATGGCTGATCGCACGGTGGCGGATCGCAGGGAGCTGGAACGGGCGCTGCGGGCCGAGGTCCGCGGCGAGGTGGACTTCTCGCCCGGGGCGCGGGCGCTGACGACGATGGACGCGTCCAACTACCGCAGGGTGCCGGACGGCGTGGTCGCGCCGTACGACGCCGCGGACGTCGCGGCGGCGCTCGCCGTCTGCCGCGGCCACGGGGTTGCGGTGGTGCCCCGGGGGGCGGGGACGTCGATCGCCGGACAGGCGACCGGAACCGGTGTCGTCCTGGACTTCACCCGCCACATGCGGTCGGTGGTCTCCGTCGACCCGGCGGCCCGCACGGCGGTGGTCCAGCCCGGCGCGGTGCTGGACCGGCTGCGGGACGAGGCGGGGCGGCACGGGCTGACGTTCGGCCCCGACCCCTCCACGCACAGCCGCTGCACGCTCGGCGGAATGATCGGCAACAACTCGTGCGGCTCGCACTCGGTGGCGTGGGGGACGACCGCGGACAACGTCCGGGAACTGTCCGTCGTGACGTACGGGGGCGCTGAACTACGGCTCGGCAAGGGCTGGGGACCGGACGGGAGCAGGCCGGGGACGGCCGGCGCCCCGGAGGGGCTGCGGGACCTGGTGGCGGGCCATCTGGCGCTGCTGCGCACCGGATTCCCCGGCGGACTGCCGCGCCGTATCTCCGGCTATGCGCTGGACGCCCTGCTGCCCGAGAACGGCACCGATCTCGCCCGCGCCTTCTGCGGCAGCGAGGGCACGCTCGCGGTGCTGACGGAGGCGACCGTACGGCTGGTGGACTCGCCGCCCGCACGCGCCCTCGCCCTGCTGGGGTACGCGGACGAGAGCGCCGCCGCGGAAGCGGCCGCCGGGCTGCTGTCCCACCGGCCGCTCACGGTCGAGGGCATGGCGGACGATCTCGTCCCGGACGCCGTGGGCGCGGGGCTGCCGAGGGGCGGGGCGTGGCTGTTCGTCGAGACGGGCGGGGCGACCGCCGCCGAGGCACGGGCACGCGCGGAGGAGGTCGTGCGCGGCGCGGACGCCCTCGACGGGACCGTCGTCACCGACCCCGCGGGGCAGCGCATGCTCTGGCGCGTCCGGGAGGACGCCTCCGGCGCCGCGACCCGGATGCCCGACCGTGGGGGTACTCCCCCTGGCTACGCCGGGGGCACCCCCACCCAGGCAGGAGGCTCCGGGGGAGAGGCCTGGCCAGGCTGGGAGGACTGCGCGGTGCCCCCGGCCCGGCTGGGCGCCTATCTGCGGGACTTCCGGGCGTTGCTCGCCGAGCACGGGCTGCGCGGCACGCCGTACGGCCACTTCGGCGACGGCTGCATCCACGTCCGCATCGACTTCGACCTGCTGGGCGAGGCGGGCGTACGGCGCTTCCGCGCGTTCTCGGAGGACGTGGCCGGGCTGGTCGTGGCGCACGGCGGCTCGCTGTCGGGGGAGCACGGGGACGGGCAGGCGCGCGCGGAGCTGCTGCCGAGGATGTACGGCGACGAAATGGTCGCGCTCTTCGGCCGGTTCAAGGACCTCTGGGACCCGGCGGGCGGACTGAACCCGGGCATGCTGGTCCGGCCCGCGCGGCTGGACGAGAACCTGCGCTTCGCCGTCCTGCCGAGGGAACCGGTGGACGTGGCCTTCGGGTACCCGCACGACGGCGGGGACTTCACCGCCGCCGTGCGGCGGTGCGTCGGAGTCGCCAAGTGCCGTGTGGACGGGCCCTCCGCTGGGCCCGGGGTGATGTGCCCGTCGTACCGTGCGACCGGCGAGGAGCAGCACTCCACGCGCGGACGGGCCCGGCTCCTGCACGAGATGCTGGCGGGCGAGGTGGTCACCGGCGGCTGGCGCTCGCGCGAGGTGCACGAGGCCCTCGACCTGTGCCTGTCCTGCAAGGGCTGCCGCAGCGACTGCCCGGTGGGCGTCGACATGGCCACGTACAAGGCGGAGTTCCTGCACCACCACTACGCGGGGCGGACGCGCCCGGCGGCGCACTACACCATGGGCCGGCTGCCGCGCTGGCTGCGGGCGGCCGCGCCGTTGGCCGGGCTGCTGAACGCGGCCTCGCGGGTGGGGCCCCTCGCGTCGCTCGCGAAGCGCCTCGGCGGCATCGCGCCCGAGCGGGACATCCCGCGACTGGCCACGCGCACCTTCACCTCCTGGTGGCGGCGCCACGGAACTCCCGGCTCACCGCTCGTGCTCTGGCCCGACACCTTCACCGAGCACCTCTCCCCGTCGGTCGGCCGCGCCGCCGTCCGGGTCCTGGAGTCGGCGGGCCTGGGCGTCTCCCTGCCCCCGGGGCGGGTCTGCTGCGGGCTGACCTACGTCTCCACCGGCCAACTGGACCGCGCCCGCGCGGTCATGCGCCGCACCCTGGACGTGATGGAACCGGTCCTGGACCGGGGTGCGCCCGTGGTCGTGCTCGAACCGAGCTGCGCGGCGGCTCTGCGCACGGACCTCCCGGAACTCCTGGCCGACGATCCGCGGGCACGGCGGCTGGCCGGTTCCGTACGCACCTTCGCGGCCGCCCTGGAGGAGTACGCCCCGGACTGGCGCCCGCCCCGTCTGGACCGCCCGGTCGCCGGCCAGACCCACTGCCACCAGCACGCGGTCCTGGGCGACGCAGCCGAGCGCCGGCTGCGCGAACGGGCGGGTCTCATCGGCGAGTTGAGCGGCGGCTGCTGCGGGCTCGCGGGCAACTTCGGCTTCGAGCGCGGCCACTACGAGGTGTCGGTGGCCTGCGCGGAGGACAGGCTCCTGCCCGCGGTGCGCGCGGCGACCGCCGGCACCGTCCTGCTCGCGGACGGCTTCTCCTGCCGCACCCAGCTGGAACAGCTGGCGGGCCGGCGGGGGCGGCATCTGGCGGAGGTGCTGGCGGAGGTGCTGACGGCGGAGCCGGTGGAGCCGGTGGACGGCGTGTGACGGTGCCGGGCGGGTCCCGGCTCCCGTACGTACCGTTGTACTGCGCGGCTGCCCGCCACGACGCGGCGGCCGTGGAGGAGCGCCATGGTGACCGTCGTGGAGCGCTGCGGCGACATGAAGACGGTCCCCTCGGCCATCTCGACCTTGTACCCCTCGGGGACGGGCATCCGCTCGAGCGCATCGAACATCGCGTCCAGGGTGCGCTCGTTGTCGCTCTCAGCCATCTCGATCCTGTCGGTCGGCAAGCCCGCGCCCGACCTCTTCCTGCACGCGGCGCGCTCCCTGGGCGTGGAGCCCGGCCGGTGCGCGGTCGTCGAGGACAGCGCCTACGGAGTGCGGGCCGCCCGGGCGGCGGGTATGCGGGCCTTCGGCCACTGCGGGGGCCTGACCCCGGCGGCGCGGCCGGCGGGGCCGGGCACGGTGGTGTTCGACGACATGCGGGAGCTTCCCCCGCTGCTCGGGATGGCCGGGGGCTGAACGGCGCGACGGTCACCGTGATCGGCGCGCCCCGTGAACCGGTGGTGCCGCCGGGCTCCGCGAGGTCGCCGCACGGGTGCGGCGACCTCGCGGGGCGGGCGTCGCGGCCCGGCCGTGCCCGCGCGGCTCAGGCCGTCCGGCGGGACGGCAGCACGACCGAGACCAGGCTGCCGAGCAGGGCGAGGACGCCGATGGCCGCGAGGCCGAGGGCGCCGAGGTGGACGACGGTCAGCCAGGTGTCCGGACGGCCGTAGGCGCGGTCGCCGAGGGCCTTCGCCTCGCCGGAGAAGGTCAGGGCCCCGTCCGCGGAGCGTGTGATGTCGTCGCCGTAGGCGTAGAGCGTTCCGGTGTGGGACCGGCCGTCGACCGTCCACTTCGTGCCCTCGCACTTGCCGGTGCTCTTGCCGTCGCCGACGGTCTCGATACGGCAGGAGCTGGACAGCTGAACGGTGACGGGCTTGCCGGCGGCGTACGCGGCGCCCCAGCCGCTGGGCGCCTGCGAGGCGCTGCCGACGAAGAAGAAGATGCCGAGTCCCACCGCGAGGACGAAGAGGCTGATGCCGCCTCTCTGCTTCAGCTTCTCCCAGCGTCCCTGCATGACGACCCCCCAGGTAGTTGTGTGCACGTCAATTCACGGGATGTCCGGGCATGGAGATGGCCGGAACTGATCCCTGAGTGTCGCGCGTTTGTACCGCAGACGTCGTGCACCCGACAAGCGGTTCCCGGGGTTCCCGTTGAGCTTGCAGGCTCTCGGCCCCGTCGGGGCCGCCAGGGAGTCACCACGGTGCGCGGGGCTCGAATTCGACGGTGACCCTCGCCGGGTCCCGTGCGCCGCCGGCCTCAGTCCCCGTCGAAGAGGTGCTCCAGGACCCGGGCCACGCCGTCCTCCTCGTTGGACGCGGTCCGCCGGGGGACGGCGGCGAGCACGACCGGGTGCGCGTTGCCCATCGCGTAACCGCCGCCCGCCCAGCGGAGGATCGCGAGATCGTTGGGCATGTCGCCGAACGCCACGACCTCGTCCGCGGTGATGCCCCGTTCCGCGCAGAGCGCGGACAGCGTCGCGGCCTTGGTGACCCCCCGTGCGCTGATCTCCAGCAGCCCACGCCCGCCCGAGTGGGTGAACTGCGCCTCCCCGCCCGCCGCTTCCTCCGCCAGGGCCACGAGCACGTCCGCGTCGAACCGGTTCGAGTGGGCGAGCAGTTTCACGATGGGGACGTCGAGCAGCCAGAGGTCCCCGAGGGACGCCACGGGCGACTCCGCGCCGAGCCCGCCGCTGAAACGCAGCAGATACGCCGGCTCGTACAGCACCCGCAGGCCCGTCTCCACGGCGAAACCCAGTCCCGGTGCCGCCACCGCCAGTGCCGTCGCCACCTTGCGGGCCGTGTCCGGGACGAGGGCCCGGGAGTGGACCACCGTACGCGCCCGCACGTCGTACACCTGCGCGCCGTTGCTGCACACCGCCGTGCCGACGAGCCCCGTCGCGGCGGCGAGCGCGTCGACGTAGCGCGGCGGCCTGGCGGTGACGAAGACGAGCTCCGCGCCGCCCTCGACAGCGACGCGCAGAGCGCGCAGCGTGCGCCCCGACACGGTGCCGTCGCGACGCAGGAGCGTGCCGTCCAGGTCCGTCGCGATGAGCCGGGGGCGGGAGCGAGGGTGCCGCATCGGCCCATGTTAGGGCCGCCACAGGCCGGTTCCGGGATCCGGTTCTCCGCTCGTCCGGCTCCTCCGGACCCGTCCCCGGCAACGAGCGCGTTGCCGATACTCGCTTGCGCACCCTCGCGACACGGGCCACCGTCGTCCGACACCCGACGAAGGCAGGGAAGCACAGAAGATGACCACGCAGTTCCATGCCGTCGACCACGAACTCGTGCAGGCCGCGGCGCACGTGGCCCGGACGGCCTGCCGGGGCGACAACCACACCATGGCTGCCGCGGGCCGCACCCGTGACGGCCGGATCGTCACCGCCGTGAATGCCTACCACTTCACGGGAGGGCCCTGCGCCGAACTCGTTCTCATCGGCGCGGCAGCCGCCCAGGGCGCCTACGAGCTGGAAACCATCGTCGCGGTCGGGGACCGCGATCGGGGCGTCGTTCCGCCGTGCGGCCGCTGCCGTCAGGTACTGCTCGACTACTTCCCGGCCCTGGAGGTCATCGTCGGGGAGGGCGACCGCATCCGCGCCGTCCCCGTCACCGACCTGCTGCCCACGAGCTACGTCTGGGCGGACCATCAGCTCGACGGCGAGTGAGGGCGCTGCTCGGCGGGGCCTGCTCCGCCGGCCGGCAACAGGGCGAACGCTGCCGACGGTACGGCGCGTGCCGCCGCGTCGGATCAGTCCTCGGCGCTGAGTTCGCGCGCCAGCGCCGCCAGCGCCCCGAGCGCCGGGTGGGGTGCGGCGGCGCGCCAGGCGAGGACCACCGGTACCGGAGGCGCGTCGGTGAGCGGGCGGTAGGTGACGCCCGGGTGGGGGTGCATCTCCGCCGTGGACGCCGCCGACGCCCCCGCGCCGCGGCCCGCGGCGATCGCGGTCAGCCAGTCGTCGGTGTTCCCGACCGTCAGGGTCGACACCGGTCCTGACCCCGCGGGCCAGAGGTCGGGCGTCGTCAGCCCCGAGACGGTGTTGAGGACGACCGGGACGGAGGCGAGATCGGCGAGCGTCAGCGACGCGCGCCCGGCGAGCGGCCCGTCGGAGGTGACCGCGGCCACCCGGGGTTCGGTGAACAGCAGCGCGGTCACCAGGCCGGGGGTGTCGACCGTGCCGCGCAGCACGGCGGCGTCCACCGCGCCGCGCGCGAGTCCCGCCGTGCGGTCGTCGATGCGGAGGAGTTCCAGCGGGGTGTCCGGGTGCTCCTGCTGCCAGCGCCGCAGCAGGGGGGTGGTGAACGCGCCGAAGGCCGACCAGGCGTGGCCGAGGCGCAGGGGCCGGTGGTGCAGCCGGGCGGGGTCGAGCGCGTCGTCGAACGCGGCCACCGCCGCGGCCGCCCGCTCGCGAAACGCCCGGCCCTCGGCGGTGAGGTCCAGGTGGTGCGTGGAGCGGTCGACGAGCCGCACGCCGAGGTGGCGCTCCAGCGCGGCGAGCGTGCGGGAGACGGCGGGCTGGGTGAGGTGCAGGACGACGGCGGCCCGGGTCAGGCTCCGTTCCTCGGCGATGGCGAGGAAGCAGCGGAGATGACGCAGCTCGATGCTCATGCGTGCGGAGCATAACCGCAGCCCAATCGGTATTTCACCAAGGGCGCGGGCTTCCGTAGCGTGGCAGTGGAAACGAAGTGGACTGGGCACCTCCAGTGCAGTATTTTGAACTTCTGGTTCAGTCGGATAGACGAAGGTGGAACGGTGAGCAGGCTCCGTGGCGCAGGCGCGACCCCCAGCACCGGCGGCCGGGAGGGTGTGGAGCGGGCGGCCGCCGCGGTGGCCCTCCCGGAAGCCGCCGGTGAACTGGAGCGCGGCACGCGCCGCGGCCGCGGCTCGCTCGGGCCGGTCGCTCTCGTCGTCGCGGGCGGGCTGTCCGTGCAGTTCGGCGCCGCCGTCGCCGTGCTCCTGATGCCCCGCGCGGGCGCACTCGGCGTCGTCACGCTCCGGCTGGTCCTCGCCGCCGTCGTGCTCCTGCTGGTCTGCCGGCCCCGGCTCCGCGGTCACTCCCGCGCCGACTGGGGCACGGTGGTCGCTTTCGGCGCGGCCATGGCGGGGATGAACATGCTCTTCTACCAGGCGGCCGACCGCATTCCGCTCGGCGCCGCCGTGACGCTGGAAGTCCTCGGCCCGCTGGCGCTCTCGGTGATCGTCTCCCGGCGGCTGGTCAACCTGGTCTGGGCGGGTCTCGCCCTCGGCGGCGTGATCCTCCTCAGCGGCGGCGGTTTCGACCGGCTCGATCCGGTCGGCGCGGCGTTCGCCCTCGGCGCGGGCGCGATGTGGGCCGCGTACATCGTCTTCAGCGCGCGCACGGGACGCCGCTTCCCCCAGGCCGACGGGCTCGCCCTCGCGATGGCGGTCGGCGCCGTCCTGAGCCTGCCGTTCGGCATCGCGGAGGCGGGCGGCAAGCTGCTCGTGCCGTCCACGATCGGGCTGGGTCTCCTGGTCGCGCTGATGTCGTCCGTGCTGCCGTACACGCTGGAACTCCTCGCCCTGCGACGGCTGCCCGCCCCGACCTTCGCCGTACTGATGAGCCTGGAGCCGGCGATCGCCGCGACGGCCGGGTTCCTCGTGCTGCACCAGGCGCTGTCCGCGGCCGACGCGCTGGCGATCGCCCTCGTCGTCGCGGCGAGCATGGGCGCGGTGCGCACCCAGGTGGGGGCGGGCAGCCGCACGGCCTGATGGGGGCGCGGACCGGCGGTCCACCCGGCACGTGTCGCGGGGTGCCCCGCAGGGCGGCGCCCGCGAGGTGCGGCGGTCCGTACGCGCGGCGGTCCGTACGCGCGGCGGTCCGTCCGGGTCCGCCGGTGCCCGTCCCCGCAGCCGCGCACCGAACCGCCGCGCACCGAACCCGGCCCGTGCACCCGCCGGATGCGGCCCGGGTGCCCGACGCGCCCGTCTGCCGCCCGGTCCGTCCTCGCCGCTCCCGGGCGCCTTACGCCCTCCCCGCCGCCTCCGTCCGCGTCTCCCCGGCTCCGGCGGTGCCCAGGGCGCCGGCCGCACCCCCGCGCGCCGGCCCGGCCCCATCCGCGGTCCCGGTCCCGGCCTCAGGTTCCGCCTCCTCAGGCTCCGCCTCCTCAGGCCCCGCCGGCGTGAGCAGCCTCTCCCGCAGCGCCTCGGTCAGCGCCTCGTCCACGCCCAGTGCGTTCGCCGCGTAGTCCCGTACGGAGCCGTGCCTGCGCGCGAGTGCCGCGAGGAACAGGGTCATGACCTCCGCGGGTGCGCGTCCGTAGCCGGGCCACGTCGGCTCCCTGTCCCCGTGCGCCGCTCGCCAGTCGGCCAGCAGGCGTCCGGTGGCCAGTTCGGTGAGGGTGAAGTCCTCGACGGCGTCCGCCTCGGAGACGCCCAACAGGAGCAGTACGAGCGCGGCCAGCAGGCCCGTGCGGTCCTTGCCGGACGCGCAGTGGAACACCACCGGACCGTCCGCCGCGGCGATCACCCCCAGGGCCTGCCGCAGCTCCGCGACCCCGTCGTCCGCGACCTCCAGGTACCGCTCGGCGAGGAACGGTCCGACCTCGACCTCGGGGCCGAGCGAGGGCTGGTCGTACGGCCGGTGCTCGATGCTGAGGTTGTGGTACGCGAACGACGCGTCCTCCGGGACCCGTCCGCGGGCCTCGATCTCCCACGGGTGGCGCAGGTCGACGACCGTGCCGATGCCCAGGCCGAGGAAGCGCTCCCAGTCGTCCCCGGCGAGTTTGGCCAGCGAGTCGGAGCGGTACAGCCGTCCCCACCGCACGAAGCGTCCGTCCCCGGTGGGGTATCCGCCCAAGTCCCGGAAGTTGTGCAGTCGTTCGAACGGTATGGGTCTGCTCTGTCTGCTCACGGGCGGCACGGTACCGGCCTCCGGTGGAGGCGGCCGGACCGCCGGGGGAATCGCGCCGGAGGCGTCCGGGCCGGCCGGGAACCCCCCGGCCGGGGCAGCCGGACCCGGCCGGAAAGTTAAAGCAAGCATGCTTGATTGTTTCTTCGCGCGCTGTCATGCTCCGGGACACCACGCCGTGTCCCGGAGGGAGCGCCCCGTGTCCGACCCCGCGGCCGTCATCGACGACCTGCGCGCAGAGAGCGACGAACTCGACCGTCTCGTGGCCGGGTTGAGCGACGAGGAATGGGGGACGGCGACCCCCGCGGCCGGCTGGACCATCGCCCATCAGATCGCCCACCTCGCCTGGACCGACGAGGTGGCGCTGCTCGCCGCCACCAGCCCCGGGGCCTTCGCCCAGGAGGTCGAGAAGGCGCTCGCCGAGCCCGACACCTTCGTCGACCGGGCCGCGGAGGCCGGGGTCCGCCGGCCTCCCGCCGACCTGCTCGCCCACTGGCGCACCGGCCGTGAGCGGCTCCGGCAGGCGCTGCGCGACGCGCCGCCGGGTGCCCGGTTCCCCTGGTACGGGCCGCCGATGAGCCCCATGTCGATGGCCACCGCCCGGCTGATGGAGACCTGGGCGCACGGCCAGGACGTCGCCGACGCCCTCGGGGTCGTCCGGGAGCCGACCGCCCGGCTGCGGCACGTCGCGCACATCGGCGTACGGGCCCGTGACTACGCCTACCTCGTGCGCGGGCTCGAGGCGCCGAAGGAGCAGTTCCGGGTCGAGCTGACCGGGCCGGGCGGGGAGCTGTGGACGTGGGGGCCCGAGGACGCCGCGGAGGCCCCCCGTGCCGAAGGAGGGGGACGGGTGACCGGTCCCGCGCTGGACTTCTGCCTGCTGGTGACCCAGCGCGCGCACCGCGACGATCTCGCCGTCCGCGCGGAGGGCGCCGACGCCGACCGCTGGCTGGACATCGCCCAGGCCTTCGCCGGCCCGGCGGGCACCGGCCGCGCCCCGAAGGGGGCCTGACCGTTGCCGCCCGCGGAGTCCGGCCCGCTGCGCATCGGGAACGCGTCCGGTTTCTACGGCGACCGCTTCGACGCCGTGCGCGAGATGCTCACCGGCGGCGAACTGGACGTGCTCACCGGGGACTACCTGGCCGAGCTGACCATGCTCATCCTCGGCCGGGACCGGATGAAGGACCCGCGCCTCGGCTACGCCAGGACCTTCCTGCGCCAGCTGGAGGAGGGCCTCGGCCTGGCACAGGAGCGAGGCGTGCGGATCGTCGCCAACGCCGGCGGGCTCAACCCGTCCGGTCTCGCCGACGCCGTGCGCGAACTGGCCGCACGCGTCGGGGTCCCCGTGCGCGTGGCCCATGTCGAGGGCGACGACCTCACCGACCGCTTCCCCGGTGCGCTGGCCGCGAACGCCTACCTCGGCGGCGCCGGGATCGCCGCGTGTCTGGACGCCGGCGCCGACGTCGTCGTCACCGGCCGGGTCACCGACGCCGCGCTCGTCACCGGGCCCGCGCAGTGGCACTTCGGCTGGGGGCCCGAGGACCACGACGCCCTCGCCGGAGCCGTCGTCGCCGGCCACGTCCTGGAGTGCGGCACGCAGGCGACGGGCGGCAACTACGCCTTCTTCGCCGACGGGCGGTACGCCGGCCGGGACCTGCGCCGCCCCGGATTCCCCCTCGCCGAACTGCACGCCGACGGCAGCAGCGTCATCACCAAGCACCCCGGCACCGGCGGCTTCGTGGACACCGGGACGGTCACCGCCCAGTTGCTCTACGAGACGGGCGGGGCGCGCTACGCGGGTCCCGACGTCACCGCGCGCCTGGACTCCGTACGGCTCGTCCAGGACGGCCCGGACCGGGTCCGCGTCTCGGGTGTGCGGGGCGAGGCGCCGCCGCCGGAGCTCAAGGCCGGCCTCAACCGGCTCGGGGGCTGGCGCAACGAGGTCGTGTTCGTCCTGACCGGGCTCGACATCGACGCCAAGGCACGGCTCGTGCGCGAGCAGATCGAGGACGCCTTCGCCCGCGCCGGGTCCCGCCCGGCGGAGGTCCGCTGGGAACTGGCCCGCACCGACCGGCCGGACGCCGCCACCGAGGAGACCGCCAGCGCGCTGCTGCGGCTGGTCGTGCGCGACCCGGACGCGGAAGCCGTCGGCCGGGTCGTCAGCGGAGCGGCCGTCGAGACGGCCCTCGGCAGCTACCCGGGCTTCCATGTGACCGCCCCGCCCGGGAAGGGCGCGCCCTACGGGGTGTTCGAGGCCGCTTACGTGGACGCGGGGTCGGTCGCGCACACGGCCGTGCTCGACGACGGGCGCCGGCTGCCGGTCCCGGCCGCGCCGCGGTCCCGCGCCCTGGAGCCGGTCCCGGAACCGCCGCTGCCCGAGCCGCCGCCGGCCGGCGCGAGGACCCGGCGTGCCCCCCTCGGCCTGGTCGCGGGTGCCCGGAGCGGTGACAAGGGCGGCGACGCGAACATCGGGGTCTGGGTCCGCACGGACGACGAGTGGCGCTGGCTGGCGCACGAGCTGACCGTGGAACGGCTGCGCGAGCTCCTGCCGGAGACCGCCGGCCTGACCGCCGTACGCCACGTCCTGCCCAATCTGCGGGCGCTGAACTTCACCGTCGAGGGCCTGCTGGGCGAGGGCGTCGCCGCCCAGGCCCGCTTCGACCCGCAGGCGAAGGGCCTGGGGGAGTGGCTGCGGGCCCGGCACGTGGACATCCCGGAGAGCCTGCTGTGACCCGTGCCCCCTCTCACGGCGCCCGCCGTCCCGCCCCCTCGGCCCCGAGCGGGCCGGCCACCGCCGAGCCGCCCCGGGCCGCCGGACCGTTCCCACCGGGCGCCGCCCGGCGCGCCCCCGTCCGCGCACCGCACCCCGCACCGGAGGTGACCTCGTGACCGTCCTGACCAGCACGCTCGACAGCGCGTCCCCCGACCACGCCGCCCATCGGGAGGCCATGCTCGCCCGACTCGACGCGCTCGGGGCCGAGCACGCCAAGGCCCTTGCCGGCGGCGGCGAGAAGTACACCGCTCGGCACCGCAAGCGGGGCAAACTCCTGGCCAGGGAGCGGATCGAGCTGCTCCTCGACGCCGACACCCCGTTCCTGGAACTGTCGCCGCTCGCCGCCTGGGGCAGCGACTACCCGGTCGGCGCCTCCGTCGTCACCGGTATCGGCACGGTCGAGGGCGTCGAGTGCCTGATCACCGCCAACGACCCGACCGTGCGCGGCGGCGCCAGCAACCCCTGGACGCTGAAGAAGATCCTCCGTGCGAACGAGATCGCGTTCGCCAACCGGCTGCCGGTGATCAGCCTCGTCGAGTCCGGCGGCGCGGACCTCCCGTCCCAGAAGGAGATCTTCATCCCGGGCGGGGCGCTCTTCCGCGACCTCACCCGGCTCTCCGCCGCCGGGATCCCCACGATCGCGGTGGTCTTCGGCAACTCCACCGCCGGCGGGGCGTACGTCCCCGGCATGTCCGACCACACCGTCATGATCAAGGAGCGGTCGAAGGTCTTCCTCGGCGGGCCGCCGCTGGTGAAGATGGCCACGGGCGAGGAGAGCGACGACGAGTCCCTCGGCGGCGCCGAGATGCACGCCCGGACGTCCGGACTCGCCGACCACTACGCGGTGGACGAGTACGACGCCGTCCGCCACGCCCGCCGGATCGTGGCACGCCTCAACCACCGCAAGGCGCATCCCGCTCCGGCCGTCGCGGTCGAACCGCCCGTGTACGACGAGGAGGAGCTCCTCGGGATCGTCCCCGAGGACCTGAAGACCCCCTTCGACCCGCGCGAGGTCATCGCCCGGCTCGTCGACGGCTCCGACTTCGACGAGTTCAAGCCGCTGTACGGCCCGAGCCTGGTCACCGGCTGGGCGCGGCTCCACGGCCATCCCGTCGGCATCCTCGCCAACGCGCAGGGGGTGCTGTTCAGCGCAGAGTCGCAGAAGGCCGCCCAGTTCATCCAGCTCGCCAACCAGCGCGACATCCCGCTGGTCTTCCTGCACAACACCACCGGCTACATGGTCGGCAAGGAGTACGAGCAGGGCGGCATCATCAAGCACGGGGCCATGATGATCAACGCGGTGTCCAACTCGAAGGTCCCGCATCTGTCGGTCCTCATGGGTGCCTCGTACGGCGCCGGGCACTACGGCATGTGCGGCCGGGCGTACGACCCGCGCTTCCTCTTCGCCTGGCCCAGTGCCAAGTCCGCCGTGATGGGACCGCAGCAGCTCGCCGGTGTCCTCTCGATCGTCGCCCGCGCCTCGGCCGCCGCGAAGGGGCAGCCGTACGACGAGGAGGCGGACGCCGGTCTGCGGGCGATGGTGGAGCAGCAGATCGAGACGGAGTCGCTGCCGATGTTCCTGTCCGGGCGGCTGTACGACGACGGTGTCATCGACCCGCGCGACACCCGCACGGTGCTCGGCATGTGTCTGTCCGCCATCCACACGGCCCCGGTCGAAGGCGCGCGCGGCGGCTTCGGCGTCTTCAGGATGTGAGGCCCCAGATGATCGAAACCCTGCTCGTCGCCAACCGCGGTGAGATCGCCTGCCGGGTCTTCCGCACCTGCCGGGAACTCGGCATCGCGACGGTCGCCGTCTACGCCGACCCCGACGAGGGCGCGCTGCACACCCGGGAGGCCGACGCGGCGGTACGGCTGCCGGGTGCGGCGCCCGCCGACACGTATCTGCGCGGCGACCTGATCGTGAAGGCGGCGCTCGCGGCCGGCGCGGACGCCGTCCACCCCGGTTACGGATTCCTGTCCGAGAACGCCGACTTCGCCCGGGAGGTCATCGGTGCGGGACTGACGTGGGTCGGACCGCCCCCGGAGGCCATCGAGGCGATGGCGTCCAAGACCCGTGCCAAGGAGCTGATGGGCATCGCCCCGTTCGCGGCGGACGCGGTCACCGGGGACGATCTGCCGCTGCTGGTCAAGGCGGCGGCGGGCGGCGGCGGGCGAGGTATGCGCGTCGTCCGGGAACTGGACGCGCTCGAGACGGAGTTGGCGGCCGCACGGGCCGAGGCGCTGAGCGCCTTCGGGGACGGCGAGGTCTTCGTCGAGCCGTACGTCGAGGGCGGCCGCCACGTCGAGGTGCAGATCCTCGCGGACGCCCACGGCACGGTGTGGGCGCTGGGCACCCGGGACTGCTCGCTGCAGCGCCGGCACCAGAAGGTCGTCGAGGAGGCGCCCGCGCCCGGGCTGGGCGCCGAACTCGCCTCGCGGCTGGAGGAGATGGCCGTCCGCGCGGCCCGGGCCACGGACTACCGGGGAGCGGGCACGGTGGAGTTCCTCGTGGTCGGCGACCGGGCGCACTTCCTGGAGATGAACACCCGGCTGCAGGTGGAGCACCCCGTCACCGAGGCGGTGTTCGGCATCGACCTCGTGGCCCTGCAGATCGCGGTCGCCGAGGGCGACGCCCTGCCGCCGGCCCCGCCCGCCCCGCAGGGCCACGCCGTCGAGGCCCGGCTGTACGCCGAGGACCCGTCGCGCTCCTGGGCCCCGCAGACGGGCACGCTCCACGCGCTGTCCTTCCCGGCCGGCCGGCAGCGGGCCGGTGGGGACGGCGCCGCGGAGCCGCGGGCGTGGACGCGGATCGACACCGGGTACGGCGACGGCGACCGGATCGGGGTGCACTACGACGCGATGATCGCCAAGATCGTCGTCTGGGCACCCACGCGGCAGGACGCCGTGCGGCGTCTCGCGGGCGATCTGGCACGGGGCCGGATCCACGGCCCGGTGACGAACCGGGAGCTGCTCGTACGGTCCCTGCGGCACCCCGAGTTCGTCGCGGCCCGGATGGACACCGGCTTCTACGACCGGCATCTGCCCGCACTGACAGCGCCGGAGGACGGCGAGGAACTCGCCGCGCTCGCCGCGGCCCTGGCCGACGCCGCCGCCCGGCGGGCCGACGGCGGCGCGGCCGGTACGACCGCCCGCCTCGGCGGCTGGCGCAACCTCCCCTCGCAGCCCCAGGTGAAGCGCTACCGGGGTCGGGACACCGAGCACGAGGTCCGCTACCGCGTCACCCGCCGGGGCACGCAGGCCGAAGGCTTCCCCGGCGTACGGGTCCGGCACGCCGCGCCGGACGCGGTGCGGCTCGAAGTCGACGGTGTGGAGCGCGAGTTCCGGATCGCCGTCCACGAGCGCGACCGGATCCACGTCGACACCCCCACCGCCGCCCACACACTCGTCCGACTGTCCCGCTTCCCCGACCCCTCCGCCCAGCGCGAGCCCGGTTCCCTGCTCGCCCCCATGCCCGGCACGGTCGTCCGGGTCGCCGAGGGGCTCGCCCCCGGCGCGACGGTCACCGCCGGCCAGCCGCTCGTCTGGCTGGAGGCGATGAAGATGGAGCACCGCATCACCGCTCCCGCCTCCGGCACCCTCACCGCGCTCCACGCCGCCCCCGGCCGCCAGGTCGAGGTCGGTGCCCTTCTCGCCGTCGTACAAGCCGCAGCACAGGAGGAGCACGCATCATGAGCACGATCATCGAAAGCGAAGAGCGCACGGCGCTGCGCGCCGCGGTCGCGGCCCTCGGGAAGCGGCACGGCCGCCACCACGACCGTGAGGCGCTGTGGGCCGAGGCCGCCAAGCTGGGCTACCTCGGTGTCAACCTTCCGGAGGAGCACGGCGGCGGGGGCGGCGGCATGGCCGAGCTGTCCATCGTGCTGGAGGAACTCGGCGCCGCCGGCTGCCCCCTGCTGATGATGGTGGTCTCCCCCGCCATCTGCGGCACCGTCATCGCCCGGTTCGGCACCGAGGAGCAGCGCCGTGCGTGGCTCCCGGGCCTCGCGGACGGCACCCGCACGATGGCCTTCGGCATCACCGAGCCCGACGCCGGCTCCAACTCCCACCGGATCACCACCACCGCGCGGCGCACGGAGGGCGGCTGGGTCCTCAACGGCCGCAAGGTGTTCATCTCCGGCGTCGACATCGCCGACGCGACGCTGATCGTGGGCCGCACCGAGGACGCGCGCACGGGGCGGCTGAAGCCGTGCCTGTTCGTCGTCCCGCGGGACGCGCCCGGCTTCGGCCGCTCGCAGATCGACATGGAACTGCACGCGCAGGAGAAGCAGTTCGAGCTCGTCCTCGACGACGTGGAACTGCCCGAGGACGCGCTCGTCGGTGACGAGGACGCCGGACTCCTCCAGCTGTTCGCCGGGCTCAACCCTGAGCGCATCATGACGGCCGCGTTCGCGATCGGCATGGGGCGCTACGCGCTGGCCCGCGCCGTGGAGTACGCGAAGGAACGGCAGGTCTGGAAGGCCCCCATCGGCGCCCACCAGGCCATCGCCCACCCCCTCGCACAGGCGCACATCGAGCTGGAACTGGCCCGGCTGATGATGCAGAAGGCCGCGGCGCTGTACGACGCGGGCGACGACCTGGGCGCCGGCGAGGCCGCCAACATGGCCAAGTACGCGGCCGGAGAGGCCTGTGTGAGGGCCGTCGACCAGTCCGTCCACACGCTCGGCGGCAACGGCCTCACCCGTGAGTACGGCCTCGCGTCCCTGGTCACCGCCGCCCGGGTCGCCCGGATCGCCCCGGTCAGCCGCGAGATGGTCCTGAACTTCGTTTCCCACCAGTCCCTGGGTCTCCCCAAATCGTACTGACAGCCGCGATTCTGGCGACCACGACCCGACCGTGAAGGGGCTGTCATGGTGATGCACAGCGAGTACGCGGATGTCCCGTCCCTCTCCGTCCCGATCCACGAAGCCGTACTCGGCCGGGCGGCCGAGTACGGCGACACCGTCGCCCTGGTCGACGGGACCGGCGGCGCGACGCTCACGTACGCCCAGCTCGACACGTACCACCGCAGGCTCGCCGCGGCGTTCGCCGACGCCGGCGTCCGCAAGGGCGACGTGCTCGCCCTGCACAGCCCCAACACGATCGCCTACCCGACGGTCTTCTACGCCGCCACGCGCGCCGGGGCGGCCGTCACCACCGTCCACCCGCTGTCCACGGCGGAGGAGTTCGCCAAGCAGCTGCGCGACTCCTCCGCCCGCTGGATCGTCACCGTCTCGCCGCTGCTCGAAGCGGCCCGGCGCGCGGCGGAACTCGTCGGCGGGATCGAGGAGATCTTCGTCTGCGACCAGGCCGACGGCCACCGCTCGGTCCTCGGCATGCTCGGCTCCACGGCCCCCGAACCCGACGTCGCCATCGACCCGGCCGAGGACATCGCCGCCCTGCCGTACTCCTCCGGCACGACCGGCGTGCCCAAGGGCGTCATGCTCACCCACCGGTCCATCGCCACCAATCTGGCGCAGCTGGAACCCGTGATCCCCATGAAGCCCGGCGACCGCATCCTCGCCGTGCTGCCGTTCTTCCACATCTACGGCCTCACCGCGCTGATGAACGCGCCGCTGCGCAAGGGCGCCACCGTCGTCGTCCTGCCGCGGTTCGACCTCGAACAGTTCCTCGCGGCGATCGAGAGGCACCGCATCAACGCCCTGTACGTCGCCCCGCCGATCGTGCTGGCCCTGGCCAAGCACCCGGCGGTCGCACGCTACGACCTGTCGTCACTGGAGTACGTCGTCAGCGCCGCCGCCCCGCTGGACGCCCGGCTCGCCCGGGCCTGCTCGGAGCGGCTCGGGCTGCCGCCGGTGCTCCAGGCGTACGGGATGACGGAGCTGTCGCCCGGCACCCACGTCGTGCCCCTCGACGCCGAGAACCCGCCGCCCGGCGCCGTGGGCAAACTGCTGCCCGGCACCGAGATGCGGATCCTGGCGCTCGACGACCCCGGCCGGGACGCCGCGCCCGGCGAGGAGGGCGAGATCGCCATCCGCGGGCCGCAGGTGATGAAGGGCTATCTGAACCGTCCCGACGCCACCGCGGCGATGATCGACGACGACGGCTGGGTGCACACCGGCGACATCGGCCGCGTGGACGAGGACGGCTGGCTGTTCGTCGTCGACCGGGTCAAGGAACTCATCAAGTACAAGGGCTTCCAGGTGGCCCCGGCGGAGCTGGAGGCCCTGCTGCTCACCCACGAGGGGATCGCGGACGCCGCCGTGATCGGCGTGTACGACGAGGACGGGAACGAGATACCCAAGGCGTACGTCGTACGGCAGGCCGCCGCGCCCGACCTCACCGCGGACGCCGTCCTCGCCCATGTCGCCGAGCGCGTGGCCCCGTACAAGAAGATCCGGCGCGTCGAGTTCATCGGAGGGGTGCCCCGGGCCGCCTCGGGGAAGATCCTCCGCCGCGAGCTGCGCGATCGGGAGACCCGGGGGACCCGGGAGGACTCGGAGAAGGAGACCACGTGACATCCACCGGCACAAAGACCGTCAAGGCGGCGACCGCACGCGGCATCACGACCCTGACGCTGGACTCGCCGGCGAACCGCAACGCCCTCTCGGCGCGGCTCGTCGGCGAACTGGCCGACGCCGTCGCCGAGTGCGGGAAGGACCCCGCCGTACGGGCCGTCGTCCTGACCCACACCGGCACCACCTTCAGTGCCGGCGCCGATCTGAAGGAGCCCCCGAGCCCGTACACCTTCGTCGCGCTGCTGCGGCGGATCGTCGAACTGCCCAAACCGGTGGTGGCGCGGGTGGACGGCCATGTGCGCGCCGGTGGGCTCGGCCTCGTCGGAGCCTGCGACGTCGCCGCGGCGTCCACGGGGTCCGACTTCGCGTTCACGGAGGTGCGGATCGGGGTGGCGCCCGCCGTGATCTCGCTGCCGCTGCTGCCGCGTCTGGAGCCCCGGGCGGCGGCCCGCTACTACCTGAGCGGCGAGCGCTTCGACGCCGCGGAAGCGGTCCGCACGGGACTGCTGACGGCCGTCGCCGAGGACGTCGACGAGGCCCTCGAGCCGGTGCTCGACGGCTTCCGCAAGGCTTCACCGCAGGCCCTGGACGCGACGAAACAGCTGATCACGGCTAGGGTGCGGGAAACCTTCGACCGTGACGCCGAGGACCTCGTCCAACGCTCGGCGTCGATCTTCGCCTCCGCGGAGGCGCGCGAGGGGATGACCGCCTTCCTCGAACGACGGGACCCCGCATGGGTGTTGTGACCTCCCCCGCCGGCTCCGCCAAGGAGCCCAAGCAGGACCGCAGCCGGGCCACCCGGCAGCGGCTCCTGGAGGCCGCGGTGGCCTGCCTCGCCGAACGCGGCTGGGCGGGCTCCACCGTCTCGGTGGTCGCCGAGCGGGCCGGGGTCTCGCGGGGCGCGGCACAGCACCACTTCCCGACCCGGGAGGACCTGTTCACGGCGGCCGTGGAGTACGTGGCCGAGGAGCGCTCCTCGGCCCTGCGGTCCCTTCCGGGGCAGAGCCGGGCGGCCGTCGTGTCCGCCCTGGTCGACCTCTACACCGGCCCGCTCTTCCGCGCCGCCCTCCATCTGTGGGTCGCGGCCTCCAACGAGGAGCAGCTGCGCGGCCGCGTCACCGAACTGGAGGCGCGCGTCGGCCGCGAGACCCACCGGATCGCGGTGGAGCTGCTCGGTGCGGACGAGACGGTGCCGGGCGTGCGCGAGACCGTCCAGGGCCTGCTCGACATGGCACGCGGCCTGGGTCTGGCGAACCTGCTGACCGACGACGCCGCACGGCGGAAGCGGGTCGTGGGGCAGTGGGCGCGGCTGCTGGAGGAGACGCTGGGGTCGGCTTCTCGGCCGTGAACGACAGAGGTTGTTGACTCGGTCGTCTACGCCTTGTCGCGCTCCCGTGCTGAACTGGCTCCTCTTCCGCGTCAAGGTGGAGCCCGTCACCGAGGAGTCCGCGAAGGCCGCCACCCGGCTGCCCAAGGACGCCGGACTGCACGGGCCGCACGTACGCCGTCGACGCGACCGTAGCCGAGATGGCGCTGCGCCGGCCGGGCCCCGTCGTGATGACGACGTCCGACCTCGACGACATGGCCAGGCTCTGCGGCGACCGGATCCGGCTCCTGAGCGTCCGACCCGTCGGCCCTCGGTCTCCGGCCCCGCCGCCGGGTGCGGTGAGGCTCCGCGGTCGGCCGGACGGGGCGCGGCCCTCGGGCCCGTCCGAGGGACGGACCCCGGCACCGCGGCCGCCCTCCGCGGTCGGCCCGGTCGGTCGGGTGGGTCCCGCGACCCGGGGCCGGCCCGGGATACGGGGCCTCCCCCGGCCCCGCACCCACGCTCCGGTCCTGTGACCCGGGTCACGGCCGCTCGCCGTGTCCGGCGTCGTACCCTTTTCCCATGCTTCCGCTCGTTCGCCGTCGCCACGTGGACTTCCTCCGCGTCACGAGCATGGGCTGTCGGGCTCACCTCCGCCCCACGCCCTGACTCCACCCCACCCGGCCCACCGGCCCCGCCCCCACCCCGGCGGACGTCGGCGGCACAGACACCCGGTCATCACCGGGACCGGCGGCCGGGACACAGAACAGCGGACGCACCCATGTCTTCCTCGCAGCACCTCCCGCGGCACGCCTCGCGGGACCTCTCGCAGCTCCCGGTCATCGACCTCTCGGCGGCCGACCGCGGCCCCGCGGCCCGCGCCGACCTGCACGCCCGCCTGCACAGCGCCGCGCACGACGTCGGCTTCTTCCAGCTGGTCGGCCACGGCGTCACCGAGGCCGAGACCGACGCCCTCATGAGCGCGACGCGCGCGTTCTTCGCCCTCCCCGAGGCCGAGCGGCACGCCATCGACAACGTCAACTCGCCCCACTTCCGCGGCTACACGCGCATCGGCGACGAACGCACCGGCGGCAGCCGCGACTGGCGCGACCAGCTCGACATCGGCGCCGAGCGGCCCGCGCACGTACCGGGGCCGGGTGAGCCCGCGTACTGGTGGCTGGAGGGGCCCAACCAGTGGCCCGCCGCGCTGCCCGAGCTGCGTACCGCCGCGCTCGGCTGGATCGAGCGGCTCAGTGAGGTGGCGCACCGGCTGCTGCACGAGCTCCTCACCGCCATCGGCGCCCCGCCGGACTTCTACGACGACGTCTTCGGCGATCGGGCGCATCTGCACCTGAAGCTGGTCCGCTACCCCGGCAGCGCCGGGGACGGCGCCGACCAGGGTGTCGGCGCCCACAAGGACTACGGCTTCCTCACCCTGCTCCACCAGGACCGGATCGGCGGTCTCCAGGTGCAGCGGGAGGACGGCCTCTTCCACGACGTGCCGCCGCTGCCCGGCGCGTTCGTCGTCAACCTCGGCGAGCTCCTCGAGGTCGCCACCAACGGCTACCTCGTCGCCACCAACCACCGCGTGGTCAGCCCGCCCGGTGCCACCGAGCGCTTCTCCGTGCCGTTCTTCTTCAACCCGCGGCTCGACGCCCGGGTCGCCCCGCTGCCCTTCCCGTACGCGGCGGACGCGCCCGGCGTCACCACCGACCCGGCCAACCCGCTGTTCGCCGAGTACGGGCGCAACGAGCTCAAGGGCAAGCTGCGGGCGCACCCGCTGGTCGCCGCCCGCCACCACGCGGATCTCGTGGAACGGGCGGCCTGACCGCCGGTCCGGCCCTTCGCGGTGCCCGGACCGTCACACCGCGGCGCGCTACCGCGCGGCGATGTCGGCGATGTCGGCGTAACCCTCGATCGAGCGCGGGTCGCGCGGGCCCGGGCCGATGTACCGGGCGGACGGGCGCACCAGCCGCCCGGTGCGCTTCTGCTCCAGGATGTGCGCCGACCAGCCGGCCGTACGGGCACAGGTGAACATCGACGTGAACATGTGCGCGGGCACCTCGGCGAAGTCCAGCATGATCGCGGCCCAGAACTCCACGTTCGTGGCCAGCACCCGGTCCGGGCGGCGGTTGTGCAGCTCCTCCAGCGCGGCCTTCTCCAGCGCCTCCGCGATCTCGTAGCGGGGTGCGCCCAGCTCCTTCGCTGTGCGCCGCAGGACGCGGGCGCGCGGGTCCTCGGCCCGGTACACCCGGTGGCCGAAGCCCATCAGGCGCTCGCCCTTGTCCAGGGCCTTCCTCACGTACGCCACCGCGTCGCCGGTGCGCTCGATCTCCTCGATCATGCCGAGCACCCGGGACGGGGCACCGCCGTGCAGCGGCCCGGACATGGCACCCACGGCACCGGAGAGCGCGGCCGCCACGTCCGCGCCGGTGGAGGCGATGACCCGGGCGGTGAACGTGGAGGCGTTCATGCCGTGCTCCGCGGCCGACGTCCAGTAGGCGTCCACGGCCTTCACGTGCTTGGGATCCGGCTCCCCGCGCCAGCGGATCATGAACCTCTCGACGACCGACTCGGCCTTGTCGATCTCCCGCTGCGGCACCATCGGCAGGCCCTGGCCGCGGGCACTCTGTGCCACGTACGACAGCGCCATCACGGCGGCCCGCGCGAGGTCGTCCCGTGCCTGTGCCTCGTCGATGTCCAGGAGCGGCTTCAGGCCCCACACGGGGGCGAGCATCGCGAGCGCCGACTGGACGTCGACGCGGATGTCACCGGAGTGGACCGGGATCGGGAACGGCTCGGCGGGCGGCAGCCCGGGGTTGAACGCCCCGTCCACCAGCAGCCCCCACACGTTCCCGAAGGAGACGTGGCCGACGAGGTCCTCGATGTCGACACCGCGGTAGCGGAGCGCGCCGCCTTCCTTGTCGGGTTCGGCGATCTCCGTCTCGAACGCGATGACTCCCTCGAGTCCGGGTACGAAATCGGACATCAGGCGGCTCCTCAGATGTGTGCGAGACAAGCTTCGGCCCGGGTGGGTCACCACCACGGTGATGCCCCGCGCGGTGCGTGGTCACCCGCTCCGCGTCGTAGGGAGGCCACAGCGGCCCAGCGCACGATTTTGGCCGGTCCCACTGATGCGGGGAAGCGTGACATCCGGCACAGTGGGCCGATCCGGGCCGGGAGGGTTGGCGGCACTCCGTGCCGGGAACACTCTGCCGCGCTCCGTACGGGTGACGAAGGGGCCGCGCCGCCCCGGACCGCCACGGCGCGGACCCGGGAGGGCGAAGGGCCGCCCGGGGGCCGTGCGGCAGGATGATCCCGTGACCGACGCCCTCGACCCCGCCGCCATGCGCGAGCACTACCGCTCGATGCCGCTCGACGAGGCGGAACTGCCCGCCGAGCCGATGGAACAGTTCGTCCACTGGTTCAAGGACGCCGCGGCCGGCCGGCTCCACGAGCCGAACGCCATGATCGTCTCCACGGCCACCCCCGACGGCCGGCCGTCCTCCCGGACCGTGCTGCTGAAGCACTTCGACGACCGCGGCTTCGTCTTCTACACGAACTACGCCTCGCGCAAGGGCCGCGAACTCGACGCCAATCCGCACGTCTCGCTGCTCTTCCCCTGGCACCCGCTGACCCGGCAGGTCATCGTCACCGGCACCGCGGCCCGGGTCGGCCGCGACGAGACCGCCGCGTACTTCCGCACCCGGCCGCACGGCTCCCAGCTCGGTGCCTGGGCCAGCCCCCAGTCGTCGGTGCTCCCGTCCCGAGGGGAACTGGTGCGGCGGTACGAGGAACTCGCCGAGCGGTACCCGGCCGGCGAGCAGGTCCCGGTGCCGCCGGAGTGGGGCGGTTACCGGGTGACACCCGAGACCGTCGAGTTCTGGCAGGGCCACGAGAACCGGCTCCACGACCGGCTCCGGTACGTCCGTACCCCGGCGGAGCCCGGCGGCTGGCGCGTGGAGCGGCTGGCCCCGTGACGGGCGGTGGGCCGGGGCGGCGGGTCGGGCAGTGTGACGCGGGGTCCGTGCCGCCGGGCGGTGTGAGACGGATCCGTGCCGCCGGGCCGGGCGGCGTCCGCGTTCCCGGGCCCGGGAACGCAGAAACCCGCGGGCTCGGGGTTCCTCCGGGGAGGAAGCCGGCCGGACGTACCGGCGAGCCCGCGGGTCGGTGACTGCTTGGATTTCGGCAGAGGCCCTGCCGAGGTGCACGAATGCGACGACGGGCCGCTAGCCCGCAGCCACCTCTCGCGTCCGGAATGCCTTCATGTTCCGAATCACCTCCCTTCTCGAGGCGTCCCACACTAGGAACCTCGCGAGTGTGGCTCAACCCTTTTTCACTCGGGCGACGATTTCCGGGAAATTGATGTGTCCTGAGTCACGTTCCAGTTGAATGATCGGGGTGCCGCTTTGCGGAGGGCGGCACCGGCCCGAGGACACGTCCTGCAGGGGGTGCCAGGATGAGTGCTTCCAAGAGCGAGACCACCAGCGCGCTGGGTCCGGACGAGCCGGAGCGGGACGGCCCCGGTTCCGATCTGCTCGCGGCGCTGCTGGACGGGATGGACGCCGCGCTGTGCGCGTTCGACGCGGACGGTGTGGTCACCCACTGGAACCGGGAGGCCGAGCGGATCCTCGGCTGGTCGCCCGAGGAGGCCGTCGGGCGGCGCGGTTTCGCCGGATGGGCGGTGCGGACCGCGGACGCGGACGACGTCCAGGGCCGGCTGATGGCCGCGATGACCGCGCCGGGCCGCCAGGTGCACGAGTTCGCGCTGCTGCGCAAGGACGGCGGGCGGGTGCTCGTCAGGACCCAGTCCGCCGGGGTGCGCGGGGCCGACGGCAGGCCCGCCGGGGTGTACTGCGCGTTCAGCGAGGTGCACGCCCAGATCGACCTGGAGCGCTCGATCGCCCTGAGCGAGGCGCTCTTCGAGGACGCGTCGTGGGGCGTCGTGCTGGTGGACGTGGACCTGAGGCCCGCCGTCGTGAACCGGCACGCGGCCCGGATGCTGGGTTCCGCCGCGCGTACGACGGCCCTCGGGCGTCCTCTCGGGGAGCTGATCGTGCAGGGCGTCGAAGAGGTGGAGGGCGCGCTGCACCACGTCCTCGCCGACGGTGCGCCGGGCGCGCTCGTCGAGCTGTGGCTGACGGTGCGCACCGAGGCGGGCGAGCGGCGCAGGTGCTGGCGCAGCGGTTTCCTCAGGCTGGCGTCGCCGCTGGCCGAGGAGCCGGTGCCGCTGGGCGTCGGCTGGCTGTTCCAGGACGTCACGGAGGCCAAGCTCGCGGAGCAGGAGGCGGACCGGCTGCGGTTCCGTTTCAGCCAACTGCACCGGGCCGCCAGGGCTGCGGCCGAGTGCGAGGACCCGATGGAGGCGGCGACGACGCAGCTGGACTTCGCCCTCGCCGGGTTCGCGGACCACGCCCTCCTCGACGTGGCGACGGAGGACGGGGATCGGCTGGTGCGGGCCGCCGCGACACCCTCGGGTGCCCCCGGGCCGGTCGCCCGGGTGGCGGGCGCGGGCATCCCGCTCCGGTACCCGCAGGGCCACCCGGCCCTCCAGGCGATGGACCGCGTCGGCTCCGTCCGCACCAGCACGGGCGGGGGACCGGGCCGCACCGAGAGCTGGGCCGCGGAACGCCAGTGGCCGCGCGACGCGGTGCACGCCCTGTCGACGGTGCTCCGCAGCCGCGGCCGCACGCTCGGGGTCGTCACCTTCCTGCGGTCCGCCAACCGTCCCCGCTTCGAACGCCCCGACGCGGAGTACGCGGAGAGCGTCGCGACGCACGTGGCCTCGGCGCTGGACCTGGGGCGGGTGGGCGGCGAGTAGCCCGTTGTCGGGACCGCCCGTTCGACCGGGGTGCGCCGCCCGAGACCGGGGGGCGCTTCCGCGATCGGGGGGCGCCCGCAGACCGGGGTGCGCGAGGCACTCCTTCCGCGAGCGGGGTACGCCCTCCGCAGGTGCGCCCGTACGACCGGGGTGCGCGAGGCACACCCTCCGCGAGCGGGCGCAGGGCCCGTGCCGGGGCCGCCGGGTGGCCGGGTACCGGGGTGGGCCGGCTCAGCGGCGGTAGAAGATCCGGTCCGCGTACTCCGTCATGACCCGGTCGTTCCACTCGTGGCCGCCGTCCACGTTCCCCGACCGCAGCAGCGGCGGCTCGATGCCGCGTTCGGCCAGTTCGCCGGCGGCCGCGGCGACGGCCGCCTGCATCAGGGCACTGGTGACGACCGTGGACGCCGGGGCGAACGGGGCCTCGATGCCCTCGGCGGTCAGTTCGGCGTCCCCGACCGCGATCTTGGAGTCGAGGACGATGTCGCAGTGGTCCTTGAGGTACGTGCCCGAGGCGTGCCGGGACTTCGTCTCCGTGGCGTAGGCCACGGACGTCACACCGATGACCTTCAGTCCGAGCGCCCGCGCGTTCAGGGCCATCTCGACGGGCAGGGCGTTGCGGCCGGAGAGGGAGACGACGATCAGCACGTCGCCGGCGCGGGCAGGGCTGGAGTCGAGTACGGCGCCGGCCAGACCGTCCACGCGCTCCAGCGCGGAGCCGAGTGTCGCGGGCATCACGTCCACCCCGACGACGCCCGGGACGGCGAGCAGGTTCATCAGCGCCAGACCGCCCGCCCGGTAGACGACGTCCTGCGCGGCGAGCGAGGAGTGTCCCGCGCCGAAGGCGAAGAGCCGCCCGCCCGCGGCGACGGTGTCCGCGATGGCCGCGCCGGCCGCGGCGATGCTCGCCGCCTCCTCGTCGCGCACGCGCCGGAGCAGGCCGATCGCGGCGTCGAAGAACTGGTCCGCCAGCTTGTTCTCGCCCATTGCGGTCGCCCTTTCTCGTCGTGTCGCGGATCACGTTGCGGTCTGGACCATTGCTCTGTCAATACGGGTTCCAGGCAGGCGTGGTCCGGTTGTCGGCGGCATGCGTCAGAATTGAGGCAGGGCCACCGCACGACTTCATCGAGGGGCACGTATGTCCGGACTGATCGACACCACGGAGATGTATCTCCGCACCATCCTCGAGCTGGAAGAGGAAGGCGTGGTCCCCATGCGCGCCCGCATCGCGGAGCGGCTCGACCAGAGCGGGCCCACGGTGAGCCAGACCGTCGCGCGGATGGAGCGCGACGGGCTCGTGACGGTCGCGGGCGACCGTCATCTGGAGCTCACCGAGGAGGGCCGCCGCCTCGCCACCCGCGTGATGCGCAAGCACCGGCTCGCGGAGTGCCTCCTGGTCGATGTGATCGGCCTGGAGTGGGAGCAGGTCCACGCCGAGGCGTGCCGCTGGGAGCACGTGATGAGCGAGGCCGTGGAGCGGCGCGTGCTCGAGCTGCTGCGGCACCCGACCGAGTCGCCGTACGGCAACCCGATCCCGGGCCTGGAGGAGCTGGGCGAGAAGTCGGAGGCCGAGGCGTTCCTGGACGACGGCATGGTCAGCCTGGCCGATCTGGACGCCGGCACGGAGGCCAAGACGGTGGTCGTCCGGCGGATCGGTGAGCCGATCCAGACGGACGCCCAGCTGATGTACACCCTGCGCCGAGCGGGTGTGCAGCCCGGTTCGGTGGTGAGCGTGACCGAGTCGGCGGGAGGTGTGCTGGTGGGCAGCGGCGGTGAGGCCGCGGAGCTGGAGGCGGACGTCGCCTCGCATGTCTTCGTGGCGAAGCGCTGAGTTCCCCGGCGCATCGCACACGGTCCCGGCCGGCGTCCTCCGGGACCCGCTGAGCCAAGGGTCCCGTCGGCCACCGGCCCGTCAGGACCATCCGGCGCGTCCGTACCGCACATGCCGCGGTGCGGGCGCGCTTCGTCGTTCGCCACGCGACTCCTCCGCCCGCCCCGACGCCTCTTCCAGAACGCGCTTTCCGGCCGGAACGGCAGCGCTCGGACGGTTCCCGTGCCACGCTGTGGCTGAGGCATACGACCGGCTGGGCCGGGGCGGGCCGGGGGGTCGGCGCGCCGCAGGGGAGGGAGCGGATCATGCGCCCGTCGAACGCGGAGGGCCCCGGCGCCCTGGGGCGCCGGGGCCTGTCCTCCCCTTCGCTGACCCGGAGCCCCGAGCTCCCAGGGTCAATCCCCTCGGACCGTTTTCCCCGAGCGGCCCGCCTCCCGCTGAAGATCTCCCCTCGGCGGCGGCCGTCAATCCTTGAGGGTGGTCACTCGAACGAGGGATGTTGCTCGCCGGAAGCCGGTTTTCGAATAGAAGTTCGATAGTCTGGCGGAGCTCGATCACTTCGGAGAGCCCGGAGAACCACGGGGCCCAGAAGGGGGTGCCAGGACCATGGTGCGGCGCATCGACGTGACCGGTACGGCCGGTGTACGGCTCGCTGCCTGGGAGTTCGCCGACCCGCCCAAGGGGCACGGCGAGACGGACCGCGCCCCGGGCGTCTTACTCCTCCACGGGCTGATGGGCCGGGCCTCGCACTGGGCCCCCACCGCCCGCTGGCTGGCCGAGCGGCACCGGGCGATCGCCCTCGACCAGCGGGGGCACGGCCGGAGCGAGCGGCCGGCCGACGGCGCGTTCACCCGCGAGGCGTACGTCGCCGACGCGGCGGCCGCGGTCGAGCAGCTGGGGCTGGGCCCCGCCGTCCTCGTCGGCCACTCCATGGGCGCCCTCACCGCATGGCAGCTCGCCGCCGAGCGTCCCGACCTCGTCCAGGCCCTGGTCATCTGCGACATGCGCGCCTCCGCCCTCGGGGCCGCCTCCCAGCGGGAGTGGGAGGACTGGTTCCGTTCGTGGCCCGTGCCCTTCGCGACCCTCGCCGACGTGCGCAAGTGGTTCGGCGAGGACGACCCCTGGGTCGAGCGCCCCAACCCCGCGCGGGGCGAGTTCTTCGCCGAGGTGATGGCCGAACGGGCGGACGGCTGGCGGCCGGTCTTCTCCCGCCGCCAGATGCTGAGGTCCCGCGCGACCTGGGTGCACGACGCCCACTGGGACTCGCTCGCCCAGGTCGCGTGCCCGACGCTCGTGGTCCGCGGGCTCGACGGTGAACTGGGCCGTGCGGAGGCCCAGGAGATGGTGCGGGTCCTGGCCCGCGGGCAGTACGCGGAGGTGGCGGACGCCGGCCATCTCGTCCACTACGACCAGCCGGACGCCTGGCGCGCGGTCGTCGAACCCTTCCTGGAGGGCGTTCTGACGGCATGACGCCTCCGGAGGAGCGGCGGCCCCGGGTGCCAGGGCCGCCGGGGCCGTCGAGGACCGCGGTCCAGGTCGTCCCGCCCGGGACCGGACGGCCGGGGAGGGGGCCGACCGGTCCATGGGGTGCCGGCGCGGTGCGCCGACGGTGCGACGGACCGGGACCGCCGTCGTGTCGCCCCGGTCCGCCGCGGCCGAGGAGGGCTCAGAAGGCGAACACCGTCGAGCCGTTCATGCTCTCCCGCATCTCGCAGGCGTTGCCGTACGTGGCCGACCAGTCGACGCGCTTGCCCTGCCAGACCCCGGTGGCGGTGATCGTGACCGGGTCCCACTGCCGGGTACAGGGGCGGCCGGACGAGCCGGCCAGCATGGCGAACTCGCCTTCCACCGCCGTCAGTTCCCGGCAGGCCGCGTCGGCGGACGGGTGGGTGCCGCCGGGCGCCGGAGCGCAGTTCAGCGTGACCGCGCGCTCGACGGTCGCCGTCGCGGCGGCCTCGCCCCTGCCGACCGCCAGCACCAGGGCGGACGGCGCGTAGAGCCCCGTGTCACCGGCGGCATCGGCGTGCGCGGTGCCTGCGGCCAGGCCGCTGAGCACGAGCGCCGCTGCGGAGGCCGTCGCGCCGAGTGTGTGGACGATGTAACGCATGAGTGAACCCCTTTGACGGTGTGTGCGGTTGCGGTCGGGAGTCTTGCTGATGCGTACAGTGATCGCACATCCATCACCTGTTTCCGGCCGCATACGTTCAAGACGTGCCGACCGAATGGCCGTTCGGGCAGCTCGGGAGGGGTGTGCGGGGCGGGTGATCCGGCGTCCGGTATATGGACAGTGGTGAGTGGTCCAACTCGGAACAATGACCTGGCCTGCGTTGATACAAAAGCGGTTTCATCTTTGAATATCGTCGCCCGGCGCCCTTCGGCCGGATTCCGGTGCCTGTCACGGGTGTTCGCCCGCCCTGGACCGCCGTGCGCCTTCGTGTGCGACGTACGCCTTCGTATACAGCGAAGGGCCGGCAGCGGGGTGTTCCGACCCCGTTACCGGCCCGTCGTCGTGAGGACGTGCGTTCTGCACACGACCCTCACAAGCGGAGTTCAGTCGATGGGCTGTCTGACTTCCTCGCGCACCTTCAGCGTGTTCGCGGCCGCGGTCCGGAGGTCCACCGACTCGGGACTCCCCGTCGCGGCTTCCGGGTCCACCTCGGCGACGGAGCCGTTGGTGTTCTCGTCGGCCCAGGCGCACATGGGGAAGGAGCTCTTCCCCCCGGCGGACGCCGCGGTCAGGACCTGGCAGGTGACGGTGACGTCGGAGCCGGGCACCTCGATGTCCTTCGGCGGCACGGCGACCGTCGCGCCCTCCGACTCGGCGGCGCCCTTCAGCATGCTCTCCCGGGCGTCGTCCGGGTCCTTGATCCGGCCGTAGAGCGCGGAGAGGACCAGCACCCCGCCCTGCTTCGCGCCGGCGGACGTGTACTGGCCCACGACGCCCTTCGGGTCGCGGATGTTGGCCTCGCTCGCGCCGGCCAGCGCCGAATCGCCCTGCTCGGACAGATCCTGGGCCAGCGCGTACTCACCGCCCAGCAGCGTCTCGGGGAGGGCGACCTTGTGCGTCGCCTCCGGGAACGCGCCGGAGCCGCCGCCCCGGTTTCCCGCCCACGCGAGCACCGCCACCGCGACGGCGACGGACACGCCGACGACCGCGGCCTTCGGACCGGACCAGAACTTCTTCGGCGGCGCCGGCGGGGGCGCCCAGCCGCCCTGCTGCGGGAAGGGCGTCTGCCCCTGTCCGTAGGGGCTTCCGGGCGGCGGACCGTACGGGCCCCCCTGTGGCGGCGGACCGTAGGGGCCCGGCTGTCCCGGCCCGTGGGGAGCCGGCTGTCCGGGTCCGTACGGGCCGGGCTGCGGTGGCCCGTAGGGGCCCGGCCGGGGTCCGTGGGGCTGCGGTTGCGCCGCGCCCTGGGCCGGCGGCGGATATCCCGGGTACTGCGGTTGTCCCTGGGGCGGAGGAGGCATGGACATGATCCGTACCGTACGTCATGGGCCGCAACGCCCGGCGTACGGTACGGATCAGGCCATGGTCATCCCTTGCTGACCGCCGTCAGGATCTCCGGCAGCCGTGCGGCCGTCTGCGGGGCCGCCACCCGGAGCCCGCCCCACGCCACCACCGCGCCGTACACGGCGCCCAGCGGCAGCAGGACCCATATCGCCGACTCGGCGTTCGCGGCGTTCAGCCAGATCGTCAGCGCGATCAGCGGGGAGCACAGCAGCGCCGAGGCGATCATCCCGCCGAAGATGGAGATCCACGCGAGCCCGCCCTGCCCGGGAGCCACGTTCTTGTACGCGCTGTCCTGCGGAATCGAGTACGGGAAGCGTGCCGAGGCCACCGCCCCGGTCGCCATCATCGCGCCGAGCAGCCCGAGCGCGATCCCCAGCGCCTCCGGCAGCGCCCGCCAGTCGCCCAGCACGGCGGCCGTGGCGACCGTGACCAGCAGCGTGTACGGCAGGGTGATCAGCAGCAACGCCAGTGCCCGGGCACGCAGTTCGAGATAGGCGTCGCGGGGCGACGCGATCGTCTGCGCGACCATCCAGAACGCCGACGTGTCCTGGCCGAACTGGTTGTACATCTGGATGCCGAGCATCCCCGACGCGAAGCACGCGAAGTAGATCGAGCCGGTGCCCTGGAGGGCGTTGAACAGCGGCACGATCAGCCCGATCACCAGCGCCGTCACCCACGCCGTCTTCGTCTTCGGGTCACGCCAGACGTAACGGAGGCTGCGCTGCATGACCGTGCCCGTGCGTCCGCCGGGCAGCAGCCGGTGCAGACCCGTGGACGTGCTCCGGCGGGTGGGTTCGGAGGCCGCCGCGAGCGTCGACCCGTCCGGGGCGGTCATCAGCCGGGTCAGACTGCGCTGCCATCCGTACAGCAGTGCGGCCAGGGCTGCGGCGGACAGCGCGAGTTGCGCGGCGGCGGTCCCGTACGCTCCCGTGCTCGCCGAGTCGACCGCGCCGAGCGCCGACGCCGGAGGGATCCAGCGGGCCACGGCCGCCGCCGGCTCCAGTGCCGTGAGCCCGCCCGCCTGACCGAGGCGCTGCACACCGAAGTTCACGACCTGGATCCCGACCGCGATCACCAGACCGCTCAGCACGGCCAGATCGCGGCCCTTGCGGCTGGTCAGCAGGCGGGTGTTGGCCGCGGCCACCGCCCGGGCCAGCGCCACGCACACCAGCACCGCAAGCGGCACCGCCACGGCCGCGGCCACCACCCCCGCGGCCCCGTGCGCCAGGGCCAGCGCGGCGCCGACCACCAGGCAGAGCGTGAACAGCGGTCCGATGCCCACCAGGGACGCCACGAGCAGGGCCGACACCATCGGGCCCGGCCGCAGCGGCAGCATGACCAGCCGGGTCGGGTCCAGCGTCTCGTCGCCGCTCGGGAAGAAGAGGGGGAGGAACGCCCAGCCCAGCGCCAGCACCGCGATCAGCAGGACCACCAGCGAGGCGGCGTGCGGCGTGCCGCGCAGCAGGAAGAAGCCGATGAGCTGGCCGGCGGCGACCAGCAGCGCCAGGACGGCCGAGGTGATGAACGCGGCCGTGCGGCCGGACGACTGCCGCAGCCCGTTGGCCAGCAGCGACAGCTTGAGCCGTACGAAGACGGACGTGAGCGAGGGGGCCGGGCCGGCCGTCGTGGCCGTCACCGCGTACCGCCGCCGAGCCAGTCCAGCGCGTCGCCGCTGTCCCGCCCGTTCGCGCCGACGAGCTCCAGGAAGGCGTCCTGCAGGGACCTCGCCGAGCCGCGGACCTCCGCGAGGGGTCCGTGGGCCCTGATCCGTCCGGCGGCCATCACCGCGACCCAGTCGCAGAGCGACTCCACCAGCTCCATCACATGGCTGGAGAACACGACGGTCGCCCCGGACGCGGTGTACCGCTCCAGGACCCCGCGGATGGTCTGGGCGGACACCGGGTCGACGCCCTCGAACGGCTCGTCCAGGAAGAGCACCTGGGGATTGTGCAGCAGAGCCGCCGCCAGGCCGATCTTCTTGCGCATCCCGGTCGAGTAGTCGACGACCAGCTTGTGCCGTGCGCCCGCGAGATCCAGTACGTCCAGCAGCTGGGCGGCCCGCTTGTCGACCTCCTCGCCCGGGAGGCCGCGCAACCGGCCCGTGTAGGCGAGGAGTTCACCGCCCGAAAGCCGCTCGAACAGCCGCAGGCCCTCGGGCAGGACCCCGATCCGGGCCTTCACCTCGACCGGGTCCTTCCAGACGTCGTGGCCGACGACCTCGACGCGTCCCTGGTCGGGGCGGAGCAGTCCGGTGATCATCGACAGCGTCGTGGTCTTGCCGGCGCCGTTCGGGCCGACCAGACCGATGAACTGGCCCGCGGGCAGGACGAGATCGACGCCGGCGACCGCGATCTGTTCGCCGAACCGCTTCCAGAGCCCCTCGACACGGACGGCCAGAGGTGCCGCCCCGGGCGCACAGCCCGTCGTGTCCACCGTCCGGTCCGATGCCTGGTCCGGCATGTTGCCGCCTTCCGTTGTCCCCGTGGTACGGGAACAACCCTACGATCGGCGGTCCCGCCCGTCGGCGGCCTCCCGACCGCATGCGTAGGCCAGCGGGCTGATCAGCTCCTCGGCGTCCGGCAGCCAGCGGTTCGCGGGCGTGGGCTTGCGGACCCACTGCACGGCGCCCTGGCCGCCGACGCGCGTCGGCGGCGCCGCCATGTACTGGCCCTCGCCGCGCGCCACCAGGTCGAGCGAGCCGGGCATCCAGCCGAGCCTGCGCACCAGGTCCGCGAGTTTCACGGCAGCGCCCGGCAGGACGAGGAACAGCATGCGCCGGTTCGGGGCGCAGGCCACCGGCCCCAGGGCCATGTCCATCCGCTCCATCCGGGCCAGCGCGAGGAAGCCCGCCGACTCCGGGACATCCAGGGCGTCGAACGTCCGGCCCGTGGGCAGCAGGATCGACGCCTTCGGGTGCCTGCCCCACAGCCGGCGCGCGGCGGCGGCGCTGCCGGTCCCCTGGCCCGACCAGTCCGGCAGGGCGGCGTGCGCCCCCGGCGCATCGCACACGGCCGCGCCGCAGGAGCACCGTTCGGCGCCCTCGACGGGCTCCAGCCAGGTGCCGGGGAACACCTCCCAGTGGCGCTCCTCCACGTAACGGACCGCGCTGTCCAGCAGTTGTGTGCCGCGCTGTGCGGGGATCTGTGCCGCCCCGGTGAGGCCGATCGACCCGTCGATGGTGTCTTCCACGATGAACACAACTCCCCCCACCAGGCCGGGTTACGGGCGCGCGGCGCCGGGCGGTGGCGCACCGACCCCGCACGTGGGGCGCACGGGTGCACGGACGGGGGCGCGCGTGCGGGCCGGGCCCGGCGGACGGGTAACCAGTTGCGGGTGAGCGGCATTCACCCGTAATCGTCCGAGCTCATTGGCATTCTCCGGATAACGCCGGGAAGTGATCGATTGCAGATCACCACGGAGATCACGACCGGCGCGGTCCGGCACAGGGGGTTAGTGATGGCAGCGAGGCCACTCGTCGCCCGACAGCCGAACGAACGGCTGCAGGCGCTGATCCAGGAAGCCGGATGCTCCAACGCCGGTCTGGCCCGCAGGGTCAACATGGTCGGGGCGGAACGCGGCCTCGATCTGCGCTACGACAAGACGTCGGTGGCGCGCTGGCTGCGCGGGCAGCAGCCGCGCGGGCGGGCGCCCGGCATCATCGCCGAGGCACTGGGCCGCAAGCTGGGCCGCACGGTCACGATCGACGAGATCGGGATGGCCAACGGCAAGAACCTGGCCTCCGGGGTGGGACTGCAGTTCGCACCCACCGTGCTCGGTGCGATCGAGCAGGTCTGCGAGCTGTGGCGCAGCGACGTGGGCCGGCGCGACTTCCTGACCGGTTCGACGGTGGCCGCCTCGGCGCTCGTCGAACCCAGCAGGGACTGGCTGATCACCGGGGCGGACGCCCAGGTGGCCCGGCAGGCGGGGGCCCGCGTGGGGCTCCCGGACGTCGAGGCGGTGCGGGCGATGACGAAGGCGCTCACCGGGCTCGACCACCGGTTCGGTGCCGGGCACGTACGGCCGGTCGTCGTCCACTACCTCAACAGCGTGGTGTCCGGGCTGCTCTCCGGCTCGTACCGCGAGCCGGTGGGGCGGCAGCTCTTCGCCGCGGTGGCGCGGCTCACGGAGCTGGCGGGCTACATGGCCGTCGACACGGGCCAGCCGGGCCTCGCCCAGCGCTACTACATCCAGGCCCTGCGGCTGGCCCAGGCCGCGGGCGACCGCGCGTACGGGGGCTATGTCCTGGCCGCGTCGATGAGCCACCTCGCCGCGGAACTCGGGAATCCGAGGGAGATCGCACAGCTCGCCCGGGCCGCGCAGGAAGGCGCCCGGGGCCAGGTCACACCGAGGGCGGAGGCGATGTTCCACGCGGCGGAGGCCCGGGGGCACGCGCTGCTCGGGGACGCCCGTACCTGCCAGGAGGCGGCCGCCAGGGCGATCGCGGCGCTGGACCGGGCGAACCCCGATGCCGGTGACGACCCGGACTGGATCGCCCATTTCGACCACGCGTACCTCGCCGACGAACTGGCCCACTGCCACCGCGACCTCGGCCAGGCCGACCAGGCGGCCCGCCGGGCCACCGAGTCCCTGGACGGCCATCCCGAGTCGCGCGCACGGCGCCGGGGGATCGGGCTGGTCCTGCTCGCCACGGCCCGGCTCCAGCAGCGCGAGGTCGAGGAGGCCTGCCGCACGGGCACCCGGGCGATGGAACTCCTCGGCACCCTCCGTTCGAGCCGGGGCTCGGAATACCTGGAGGACCTGCACCAGCGGCTGGAGCCGTACGCGGCGGAGCCGTCGGTGCGCGAGTTCGGCGCGAGGCTGCAACTGCAGGCGGCGTGAGCGGGCCCCGGGGCGGTCCCCGCTGCCGGCGGGTCCGCCCCGGGCAGTTCGCGGAACCGGTTTCACGTCCGTGCGACGGGTCCCGGGCGGGCCGCTGCGCGCCCCCGGAAGGATCTTGAGGCGATAACAGCGTCTCCACGGGTGTTCTTGTTACGGGTACCACACGCGTGTGCGGACGCCCTGAGTCACCCGGTAGCGTGAACCGACGATTCCGTAGGTTTACACGTAGGAGTCCCGGTGACGCACAGCGGACAGGGTGACGAGTCGCGGCATCACGGCTCGCGGCCCGCGCACGAAGGTGTCGTGCTGCCCGCGGACGGCAGCGAGCCCTTCATACCCGGAGTCGGCGCGCAGCAGATCGCCCCGGCCGGCGGCACTCCGTGGGGTGAGCCCTGGGGCCCCGGCCAGGACGCGCGGCAGCCGCTGCCGCAGGAGGAGGCGCCGGGCGGGGGCGCCGGCGCGCCGTACCCGCAGCCCGCGCCCGCCCGGGTACTGCCTCCGCAGGTGCCGCAGCAGGCTCTGCCGCCCTACGGGTACGGGCAGCCGGGCGCGCAGACGCCCGCGGGACCCGACGCCGACGCCACGCAGTACATCGCGCCGGTTCCGCCGGGGGCCGGTGAGGCGACGCAGTACATCCCGCCCGTCGCACCCGGGTCGGGCGGTGAGGCGACGCAGTACATCCCGCCCGTCGCACCCGGGTCCGGCGCCGACGCCACCCAGTACCTCCCGCCCGTCCACCCGGGACCCGGGGCGCTGCCGCCGGAGAACCCGGCCGAGTCGACGCAGTTCCTCGGGGTGCGGTCGGCGGGTGCCGCTCCGGCGGCTCCGGCGGGGAACGCGGAGGCGACCCAGTACCTGCCGCCCGTGGCGCACGAGAACGCGGCGCACGGGAACGCGGCGCAGCAGAACGCCCCCGAGCCGCCGCCCGGCGCCCCGTACGGCATCCGTCCCGGAGCGCCGGGGGACCGCCGGCCGCCGGCGGAGTTCGACAACCTCTTCCGCAGCGAGGCCGGCGCGACCGGCGGCGGCGCGGAGGCAACGCAGTACCTTCCGCCCGTGCAGGAGCCGGCGTACGGGGCCCAGCCGCCGTACGCCTCCCCGGGCGGCCGTGCCTCCCGCCGCGCCGCAGAGCCCGGGCCCTCCCCGAGGGGCTCCTCGCGGAACTCCTCGCGGCTTCCGCTGGTCGCCGCGGTCGTCGTGGGCTGCGCCGTGCTCGGGCTCGGCGCGAGCGCGCTGATGTTCGGCGGCGGTGACGACGACAAGGGCCAGGACGCCAACACCGGTGTCGCCGCCGCGACGTCGCCGGCGGCGGAGTCGTCCGAGGAGGCGGCGGACGACCCGGTGAAGGCGCAGGCCGTGGAGCTCGACAAACTGCTCGCGGACAGCAACGACAGCCGCGCCGCGGTGATCCGTTCCGTGGAGGCGATCAAGTCCTGCCGGAACCTGGACCAGGCGGCCGCGGACCTGCGCGGCGCCGCGGAGCAGCGCCGCGGCCTCGTGACGCGGCTGCAGGACGTCGCCGTGGACGAACTCCCGGACCACGAGGCGCTCACCGCGTCCCTGAAGAAGGCGTGGGAGGCGTCGGCCTCGGCGGACGACCACTACGCGGCGTGGGCGGGCCAGGTCAAGGACAAGAAGGGCTGCAAGGGCGGCAAGGCGCGCAACACGGGCCAGACGGCGCAGGGCAACGCCCAGAGCGGTGTGGCGACCACGGCGAAGCGCGAGGCGGCGACGCTCTGGAACCGGATCGCGACGAAGTACGCACTGACGGAGCGCCGGGCGGAACAGCTCTGAGCCCCTCCACCTCGCGCGGAGCCGCACGCCGTGCGCCGGCGCTGCGTCGGCGCGGGCACTCCGACGCGGGGCGGGGGCGGCGCGGTGCGTGCTCGGCGCGGTGCGTGCCGTGTGCTTCAGGGGCGCCCGCCGCCCGCAGGGCGGTGCGACGCCCCCGTGGACGCGGGTGCGCTACGCGAACACCACCGTGCGGTGGCCGTTGAGGAGGATCCGGTGCTCCGCGTGCCACTTCACCGCGCGGGCCAGCGCCTGGCACTCGACGTCGCGGCCGACCGCGACCAGCTGTTCCGGTGTCACCTCGTGGCCGACCCGCTCCACCTCCTGCTCGATGATCGGGCCCTCGTCCAGGTCGGCCGTCACGTAGTGGGCCGTCGCGCCGATGAGCTTCACGCCGCGCGCGTGCGCCTGGTGGTACGGCTTCGCGCCCTTGAAGCTCGGCAGGAAGGAGTGGTGGATGTTGATGATCCGGCCGCTCAGCTGCTTGCAGAGGTCGTCGGACAGGACCTGCATGTAGCGTGCGAGCACGACGAGTTCGACGTTCTCCTCGCGCACCAGCTCCAGCAGCTCCGCCTCGGCCTGCGGCTTGTTGTCCTTGGTGACGGGGATGTGCCGGAACGGGATGTCGTAGGAGGCGACGAGTTCCGCGAAGTCGGTGTGGTTGGAGACCACGGCCGCGATGTCGACCGGCAGGGCCCCGATCCTCGACCGGAACAGCAGGTCGTTCAGGCAGTGGCCGAACTTGCTGACCAGCAGGACGACCCGCATGCGCTCGTCGGCGCGGTGGATCTGCCAGTCCATGGAGAACGAGTCGCCCACCGCGGCGAAGCCGGCCCGCAGCTTCTCCACCGTCACCGGCTCCTCGGCCGAGAAGTGCACCCGCATGAAGAACAGGCCGGTGTCCCGGTCCCCGAACTGCCGGCTGTCCTCGATGTTGCAGCCGGTGATGAACAGGTAGCTGGACACGGCGTGCACGATGCCCTGTTTGTCCGGACAGGAGAGCGTGAGGACGTACTGGTCGGTCATTCTCGTAGACTGCCACACCGCGGAGCCGCCGGCGGAAGTGCGTCCGTCAGGCGGACCGCCGTGATCACGCGGGCTCCGTCGGGCGGACGGGAGCGGTCCGCGGGCCTCTCCGTCAGGCGGAACGCGTCATGATCCGCAGCACTTCCAGGGTGCGCGGCGGAGCGTCCGGGTCCTCGCCGTCGTTGGTCGCCAGCCGTACGTGGGCGTCCCGCGCGGCCCGTACGGCCTCCGGCCAGCCGTGGTGCTCCATGTACGCCGAGACCGGCGCGTCCGCGCCGACCTGGTGCATGATCCGCAGCACCCGCAGCACGGCCACGTCGACGAGCGCGGCCTCACCGGAGTCCCGGAAGATCGTCCCCACGTACTTCTCGGCGGACCAGTTGTCCAGCCAGGTGTCCTCGACCAGCCGGTAGACGGCGTCGGTGACATCGCCGTACCCCTCGTGGCCTGCCAGCCAGGTCTCCTGGTGGAAGGCGGGGTCGGAGAACATGTGAAGCGCCGAGCGCACATTGGCACGCCAGCGCCACCAGGGCATGTCGTTGAGCGGCATGTCGCCCATGGTGGAGGAGTGACGGCCGCGGCGGGAAGAGTTCATTGACGTTCACCTCGTGAGCTCGGTCCGTGCGAGCTCCGCGAAACGGTCGGCACCGAAGCTTGCTCGGTCTCGATCGTACGTTCTCCGCCGTTCGGCGATCCGGGCCCCCGGCAATTCACCTCGGCGTCACCCTGCGTTGAACCGCCACCACTCCGCTGTTACCCATGGGGCGGAATTGTGCAGGGACATGACCGGTAGGCGACGCTTCTCCTTCCCCCGCCCCTTCAGGACCGCGACCGCCCTCGCCGCGTGCACGGCGGCCGTCGGCGCCTCGATCGTCGCGTGCGGAGTGCTCCCCGGCGGCTCCGCGGGGGCCAGGGAGCCGATCACCGTGATGACCTTCGCCCCCGAGGAGACCCGGGCCACGAACATGCCCGGGATGCCCGCCATGGCCCAGGCGTACGCCAAGTACGTCAACGAGAAGGGCGGCGTCGACGGCCACGAGCTGCGCGTGCTGACCTGCAACGAGCACAACACGACGGCGGGCGCGGCGGCCTGCGCCCGGCGGGCGGTCGCCGAGGGCGCGGTCGCCGTCGTCGGTTCGTACAGCCAGAACGGCCGGGCCTTCATGGCGCCGCTGGAGGCCGCGGGCATTCCGTACATCGGCGGTTACGGGGTGTCCGAGGAGGAGTTCACCAGCTATCTCTCCTACCCGGTCAACGGAGGCCAGGCGGCGCTCCTCGCCGGAAACGGCCGGCAGCTGGCGGACAGCTGCCGGAGGGTGTCGCTGGTGCGGCCCGACACGATCGCGGGTGACGACCTGCCGGTCCTGCTGAACACCGGGCTGTCCGAGGGCGACGGGCGGCCGTCCACCGACGTCAGGGCCGCGGAGGACGCCACCGAGTACCTGGCGGAGGCCGAGCGGGCCCGGGACGAGGCCGGCAGCCGGAGTGGCTGCGTCACGGCCGTGCTGGGCGAGCGCACCGCGAACTTCTTCGACTCCTTCCGCCGGCTCCCGGGGGACGACGGCGGTGTACGCATCTCCTCCGTCCTCAGCTCCGTCGGCCAGCCGCTGATCGACCGCACGGGCGGCGCCGGCGGGCCCTTCGAGGGCGCGTACATGACCGGCTGGTACCCGGAAGCGGGGGACGCCCGCTGGGGCGTGATGCGGCAGGTGATCCAGGACCACGCGTTCGGCGACGACCGGATCGACCCGGCGGACGCGGGGGTGCAGACCACCTGGATCGCGTACACCGTGCTGAGGAAGGTGATCGAGGCCCTCGACCGCGACAGCATCACCTCGAGCGCGGTCTCGCACGCGCTCGACACCGGCGTCAGCGTCGACACCGGCGGCCTCACGCCGGCGCTGCGCTGGCGCTTCGAGGACATGCTGGGTGTCCCGGGCTTTCCCCGGATCGTGAACCCCAACGTGACCTTCCAGGTCGTCCGGGACGGCCGTCTGGTCGCCCAGCGGCCGGGGTTCGTGAACGTGGGCCGGACGATGTCCCAGGCGCCCATGGCCTGACCGGCCCGACCGGCCGCCCGGCGATGACGGGGGCCCCGGAGACGCGCGGCGCGAGGGCGCCATCCGCGTCTCCGGGGCCCGTGTGCCGGACGCCGGGGCCGGAGGATCAGGGGGTGTCGGGCTCCGAGGTCACGTAGTAGGCGGCGAACGCCTCCAGGATCTGGTCCTCGCCGATCCGGTCGTCCCCGTCCGAGTCCAGCGCGGCGGCCACCGCCGTGCAGCGGTCGGGCTCGACGCCGAGGACGCGGAGCACCCGCTCGGCGCCGGCCCTGGTGACCCCGGCGCCGTCCTCGTCGGCGATCGCGACGACCGCGTGCAGGAAGGGGCGGGCGATCTCCGCGAAGCGGCGGGGGTTGTCCCGCAGGCGCTTCACGGCGCCCGTGACGAATTCCTGGCGGGAGACCCGCTGGTCGCCGTCGACGTCGGCGATGCCCGCCATGCCCTGCCAGAACGCCTCCGCGCCCGAGTAGAGGGCCTGCCCCTTGTCGGAGCGCGCGGTCGTGCCGAACTCGGAGAGGAGCGCCGCGGCCGCCTTGCTGAAGTCCGCGCGATCGATGTAGCCGTTGCCGTCCTGGTCGAACTCGGCGAACCGGTGGGCGATCTTGCGCTCGTATTCTGCGCTGTCCATGCGGGGAGCGTACGACGTCAGAGCGGTCCTTGCGTCCTGTTACGCGGACAGGGGCCGCGTCTCGTCGCCGGTGGCGGCGTCCACGTCCTCGTACACGTCGAACAGCCGGCGCACCCCCAGGGCGGCGAGCACCCGGTTCACATGGGAGCCGTCGACCGCTCCGCGGGCGGGCAGGATCAGCCGCAGGCGGCCGCGGCAGGAGCGCAGCAGGCGGCGCGAGGCGATCAGCACTCCCACGCCGCTGGAGTCGCAGAAGAGCACTCCGGAGAGGTCCAGCACGAGATCACGGCGTCCGACGGCCACGGCGTCGTGCACGTGCCGCCGGACCTCGGGGGAGCTGACCAGATCCAGTTCGCCCTGAATGTGCAGTATCGTCCAGGGGGTCTGCTCGGTCTGTTCCACCTTGAGCATCGTGCGTGGCTCTCTCGTCACACCGGTCCCCATCCGGAAGTAGTCGTTCCCTTCCGGCGCTGCTGCCCCGCCGAACCGTGGCGAAACCCTCTATCACGCGCGGTGTTGGCCGGGGCGTACTTGCCGTAAAGGGGCGTGCGTTTCAGCCGCGTCGCATTACATTCGAGTGGACGACAGGACGAGCAGAGGGCGACGAGGACGGGCAGAGGCTTGGGGGCCGCCGGATGGGCAAGGACACACCACCTCGCTGGGACCGCAGGATGCAGCAGCGGCTGGCGCGGGGCGAGGCCGCCGCGCTCGGCGAGTTGTACGACCGGTTCGCCTCGCTCGTCCACAGCCAGGCCCACCGGGTGCTCGACGACGACGCGGCCGCCGACCAGGTGACGCGCGAGGTGTTCGGCTACGTGTGGGAGAACCCGGACGCATACGACCCCAAACAGGGCTCGATGCGCTCCTGGGTGGCGCGCCTCACCCACAGCCAGGCCGTCCACCGGCTGCGGGAGCAGGAGCGCGCGGCCGCAGCCGAGAGCGGCGGCAGCGCGGAGGACCTGGAGCAGAAGGTGCGCCGCGCGTCCGTCGCCGCCCGCGCGGACTACATCGTGACGTCGATGCCGGCGCCGCTGCGGGCGGCACTGGAGCTGGCGTACTTCCAGCGCAGGGACTACCGGCAGGCCGCCGCCGACCTCGGGGTCACCGAGGACGAGGCCCGCCGCAGACTGCGGCTCGGCCTGCAGCTGCTGGCGACGGCCAACACCCGTGCGCTGGACGGATCGTCGCCTCCCGGACCGGGGCGCCGCCGATGAGCGGGCCCCTGAACGGCGGCCGCGGTCCCGGCGGTCCCGACGACGCACCGGGCGCCGCGCCGCGCATACCCGGACCGCGGGCGGCGGGGGACGACCTCTCGCCGCCGGACGTACTGCCCTCGCCGCCGCCGGAGCCCCTGGCCCACGGTGTGCTCAAGTCGCTGCTCGGCGCCTGGGCGCTGGCGGCGTGCTCGGCCGAGGAGACCGCGGCGGTGGAGGAGCACCTCACCGGCTGCGCGCCCTGCGCCGAGGAGGCCCTGCGGCTGCGGGACGCCGTGGGTCTGCTGCAGACCGACCGCGATCTCGACCTGGACCCGCTGCTGCGCTCCCGGGTGCTGGAGAACTGCCTGGGGCGGCGGCCCGCCCGGATCCCGGTGCCCGCCTGGGCGGGTGCCTACGACGCGGAGACAGCCCGGCTGGACGCGCTGCTGCGGGACATCGGGGACTCGGAGTGGCACGCTCCGGTGCGGCTGAAGTGGTTCGACGGCGAGGAGAAGGTGAGCCGCAGGACGACGGTCGCCGGGGTGATCGGCCATCTCATGTCCGTGGACGGGCTGGTGGCCTCGGCCCTGGGGCTGGGCGACCCGGCCGGTCCCGACGCGCCCGTCTCCCCGGCCGAGCGCACCGAGCGGCTGTGGAGCTCGGGCGAGCGCCCGGTGACGCGTTCGGTGCGCGGGCCGTGGCGCGAGCAGAGCCATGCGCTCGTGCGGACCGTGTCGTTCGCGGGGCAGGGGGTGGAGCAGCTGTCGGTGACGTACGGGGACTTCGCGCTGCCGCTGCAGGACGCGATGCTGGACCGGGCCTTCGAGTGCTGGGTGCACGCGGACGACATCGCGGCCGCGGTGGCCTATCCGTACGAGCCCCCGTCCGGCGCGCACCTGCACCGCATGATCGATCTGGCGGTCCGGCTGCTGCCCGCGGTGCTGGCCGCCCGGCGCCGGGCGGGTCTCGCGGCCCCGGCCCGCCGGCTGGTGGCGGCCGGTTCGCCCGGTCGCTCACTGCACCTGGAGGTGGAGGGCGCGGGCGGCGGCCACTGGTACATCGCGCTGGACTCGCCCGCGGCGGTGGGCGACCCGGACCACGCGGTCGCCCAGATCGCCCTCGACGGTGTGGAGTTCTGTCAGCTGGTCGCGGGCCATGTGCCGCCGGCGGACGCCGCGGCCGGTCAGGACGGGGACCGGGAGGCCGTGCGGGACGTGCTGTTCGCGGCCGCCTCGCTCTCCCGGCTCTGACCGGCGGCGCGGGCCGCCCGCCCGGTGCCGGCCGGCGCCGTCCGAGGCGCACGGCTCCGGGCCGCGGTCCGGTGCGGCTCGGTTCCGGTCCGCGCGGCGAGGGGTGAGGCAGGCGCGGCGAGGGCTGTGAGGCTTAGGCAGGCGCGGTGCGGTGCGGCTGAGGCAGGCGCGGCGAGGGCTGTGAGGTTCAGGCCGATGCGGTCGGGCCCGGTCCGCGCGGCGCGGGCCGTGAGGTTCAACCGGCCCCCCGTCCGGCGCGGCTCGGCCCCGGCCCACGCGGCGCGAGGTCCGAGGCGAACCGGGCGGGCGGCCCGGCCGGCCGCCCCCGCGTCTCAGGCGGTGGAGAGCGAGATCTCCGTCGCCTTGACCAGGGCGACCGCGGAACTGCCCTCCGTGAGCCCGAGTTCGTCCAGGGCGTCCTTGGTGATCACGGCGGTCAGGTCCTGGCCGCCGTCCAGCCGCATCCGGACGGCGGCCACCGCCGAGCCCGGGGTCACCGAGGTCACCGTGCCGGGCAGCTGGTTGCGGATGCTGACGCCCTCCACGCGCGCCGTGGCGAGCGCGACCTCACTGGCCTTCATCAGGGCGCTGACCGCACCGCCCGGAAAGATGCCCAGCTCCGCGACGGCGTCGGCGGTCACGGCCGAGGTGACCTCCTCACCGCTGTCGAGGCGGATCCTCACCGTCGCCATGGCGGGGCCGCCGGAGACCGCGATCACGGTGCCGGGCAGCTGGTTGCGGATGCTCAGGCTCATGTCGTGCCGTTCGTGTCGGGGATGTCGTTCACGTCCTGGATGTCGTGTCCGCCCCAGTGAACCGCTCGCGCAGCTTGTACTTGAGCACCTTGCGCAGTGTGTCGTTGCGGGGGAGCGCGTCCACGAGCTCCAGCTGTTCCGGGAGCTTGTGGACGGCGAGACCCGCGCCGCGCAGGTACTCCGTGACCTCGTCCAGGCTCAGCGGTCCCGCGCCCTCGGGCTGTTCGACCACGGCGCAGACCCGCTCGCCGCGTTCCACGTCCGGCAGTCCGATCACCGCCGCCTCGCCGACGCCGGGGTGCGTGTGGAGCAGGTCCTCGATCTCCTTGGCCGAGACGTTCTCGCCCTTGCGGATGATGACGTCCTTGAGCCGTCCGGTCAGGACGAGATGGCCGGACTCGGTGAGGTGTCCCAGGTCCCCGGTGATCAGGAAGCCGTCGGCGTCGAACACGGCCGCGGTCTGCCCGGGGTCCAGATAGCCCCGGCAGACGGCCTCGCCGCGCAGCCGCACCTCGCCGTCGACGATCCGTATCTCCATGCCCTCGGGCGGCCGACCCTCGGTCGTCGCGAGGTCCTCCGGGCGGTCGTCCGGCGACCCCATCGTGACCATGGGGACCTCGGTCATGCCGTAGCCGTGGGTGAGCTGCACGCCCATCTCCCGTACGACGGCGTGGTACAGCTCGGGAGGCTTGGGGGCGCCCCCGCCGGCCAGCAGCCGGAGGGTGGGGACGACGGGCTCGTCCGGCTGCTTGCGCTGCTCGGCGAGGAACATCGAGTAGAAGGCCGTGGACCCGCCGGCCGTGGTGACCCCGTGCCTGCGGTAGGTGTCCAGCGCCTCCGGGAGGGCGAACCTCTCGAAGAGCACGGCGGGGAAGCCGTACAGCAGCATCATCACCAGGTAGTCCGCACCGCCGATGTGGGCGAACGGGAAGGCGATGGAGCCGACGTCGTCGGACGTCAGCCGCAGCGCGTGGGCGAGGCAGGAGCCGCCCGCGATCAGCGACCGGTCGGTGTGCAGGACTCCCTTGGGGTCGGAGGTGGTGCCGGAGGTCCAGTAGATCCAGCGCACCTCGGTTCCGTCCGCGGGCGGCGGGGGCAGGGCGGAGGGATCGCCGTCGGGCAGTTCCCCGTACGCCTCGAAGACCCCGCGGGCGCCGATCCGGCCGGCCATCGCCGTGTGGTCGAAGCCGCGCCACACGCCCGGCACGGCGAAGAACTCCGCCGCGCAGGCGTCCAGGGCGAAGCCGACCTCGCGGTCCCGGTAGAAGGGGATCACCGGGGACTGCACCGCGCCGATCCTGGCCAGCGCCCCGGCGAGCAGGACGGTCTCGATCCTGGTGGGCAGCTGCCAGGCCACGACCGTGCCGGGCCGCACGCCGCGCGCGTACAGGCCGGCGGCGACCCGTTCGCAGCGCTCGCGCAGTTCGCCGAAGGTGATGCGACGGTCCTCCTGGAGCAGGACGGTGCGGTCGGGGGTGAGCCGGGCGCGGCGGTCGATGAGCTCCCAGAGCGTGCGGGAGGCGCCCAGGGAGTGTGCGGTGTCGGTCACGGCCGTCCCTTCTTGCCGAACCTGACTGACGGATCGTCAGATAACGCCGGAAGCGTAGGGCTCGTCGCCTTGTCGGTCCAGGGGTGCGGAGCTAGCCTGCTGTCTGACGACCCGTCAGAAATGTGTCGAACGGAGGGGCCCGATGGAACGGGAACTGCCTCGGATCATCAGCGTCGACGACCATGTGATCGAGCCCGCGCATCTCTTCGAGACCTGGCTGCCGGCGAAGTACCGGGACCGCGGACCCCGGCCCCTCACCGCGGGCATCGGCGAGCTCGCCTACGTCGGCGGGAAGTACCAGATCACGATGGACCCGGACGGGCCGCCCACGGACTGGTGGATCTACGAGGACCTGAAGTTCCCGTACAAGCGCAACATCGCCGCCGTCGGCTTCGACCGCGACGACATGACGCTGGAGGGGATCACCCGGGCCGAGATGCGGCGCGGCTGCTGGGACCCCAGGGCCCGGCTGGAGGACATGGACCTCAACCACGTCGAGGCGTCCCTGTGCTTCCCGACCTTCCCCCGCTTCTGCGGCCAGACCTTCGCCGAGGCCGAGGACAAGGAGGTCGCGCTCGCGTGCGTCCGCGCCTACAACGACTGGATGGTGGAGGAGTGGTGCGGCGACAGCGGCGGCCGCCTCATCCCCCTCTGCATCATCCCCCTGTGGGACATCGACCTCGCGGTGGCCGAGATCCGGCGCAACGCGGCCCGTGGCGTGCGCGCCGTGACCTTCTCCGAGATCCCCACCCACCTGGGGCTGCCGTCGATCCACTCCGGCTACTGGGACCCGTTCTTCGCCGCCTGCCAGGAGACCGGCACGGTCGTCAACATGCACATCGGCTCGTCCTCCCAGATGCCGGCCGCCTCGCCCGACGCCCCTCCCGCCGTCCAGGCGTCCCTCTCCTTCAACAACGCGATGGCGTCGATGATGGACTTCCTCTTCAGCGGGGTGCTGGTGAAGTTCCCGGCGCTCAAGCTCGCGTACAGCGAGGGCCAGATGGGCTGGATCCCGTACGCCCTGGAACGCGCGGACGACGTGTGGCAGGAGCACCGGGCCTGGGGCGGCGTGCGCGACCTCGTCCCCGAGCCGCCGTCCACGTACTACTACCGGCAGATCTTCTGCTGCTTCTTCCGCGACAAGCACGGTGTTGCCTCGCTCGACGTCGTGGGGCGCGACAACGCCACCTTCGAGACGGACTACCCGCACGTCGACTCGACCTTCCCGCACACCAGGGAGGTCGCCCTGGACCATGTGAAGGACCTCGACGACGAGACCGTCCACAAGCTGATGCGCGGCAACGCGATCCGGATGCTCGGACTGGACCTGGACACGTAGTGGACCTCACGTACACGGAGGAGGAGGAGGCCTTCCGGGCCGGGCTGCGGGACTGGCTCGGCGTCGCCCTGCCCGAACTCCCGCCCCGGCCCCCGCCCGACGACTGGCCGGCCCGCCGCGCCCACGACAGCGCCTGGCAGCGGGCGCTCTACGACGCCGGATACGCGGACGTGCACTGGGACGCGTCCCCGACCCGGCGGCTGATCTTCCTGGAGGAGACCGAGAAGGCCGGGGCGCCGTACGTCGGCGCGAACTTCGTGGGACTGCTGCACGCCGGCCCGACCGTCGCCGCCGAGGGCACGCGCGAACAGCGTGAGCGCTGGCTGCCGCCGATCCTGCGCGGCGACGAGATCTGGTGCCAGGGCTTCAGCGAGCCGGACGCCGGCTCCGACCTCGCCTCCCTGCGGACCAGGGCCGTCCGGGACGGCGACTCCTACGTCGTGACCGGCGCCAAGATCTGGACGTCGCACGCCGAGGTCGCCGACTGGTGCGAACTGCTCGTGCGCACCGACCCGGAGGCGCCCCGCCACCGCGGCATCAGCTGGCTGGCGATGCCGATGGACGCGCCCGGCGTCACCGTCCGGCCGCTGCGCACCCTCGCGGGCTCGGCCGAGTTCGCGGAGGTCTTCCTCGACGAGGTGCGGGTGCCGGTCGCGAACCGGGTGGGGGAGGAGAACGACGGCTGGCGGGTCACGATGGTGACGCTGTCCTTCGAACGCGGCACCGCCTTCGTCGGCGAGGTCGTCGCCTGCCGCCGCACGCTCGCCGCACTGGCCCGCACGGCACGGGAGGACGGTCGCTGGGACGACGCCGTCCTGCGCCGCCGGCTCGGCAGGCTGAACGCGGAGTTCGGCGCCCTGTGGCGGCTCACGCAGTGGAACGTCAGCGAGGCCGAGGCCACCGGCGGCGTTCCCGGCACCGGCGGCTCGGTCTTCAAGCTCCGCTACTCCCACGCCCGCCAGGAGCTGTACGACACGGCCGCCGAGGTGCTCGGCCCGGACGCGCTCGACCTGTCCCGCGAGTGGACCCTCGACCGGCTGTCGTCGCTGTCGTACACCATCGCCGCCGGCACCTCGCAGATCCAGCGGAACATCGTCGCCGAGCGGATCCTCGGCCTGCCGAAGGAGCGGTGAGGGCCGTGCACTTCCAACCGACGGAGGACCAGCGGGCCTTGCGCGGGGGCGTCCGGGAGCTGCTGTCGGCCCGCTGCGCCCCGGACGCCCTCCGGACGGCCGGGGCGCGGATCGACCGGGCCCTGTGGCGGGAGCTCGGCCGGACCGGGTTCTTCTCGCTGCGGCTGCCGGAGGCGGAGGGCGGTGTGGGGCTCGGACTCCCCGAGGCAGCACTGGTCTTCGAGGAGGCGGGACGGGTGCTGCTGACGGGTCCGCTGGTGGCCACGCACCTCGCCGCGGGTACCGTTGCGGGCGCCGCCGACGGGACGACGGTCGTCACCCGGGCCGACGGGGGGCTCGTGCCCTGGCTGGACGAGGCCGACGTGGTGCTCGGGGACGCCTCGGACGCCGTGCCCGTACGGTCCGTCGACCCGCTCACGCCGCTGCACCGGATTCCCTCCGCGCCTCCCGGCGACCCGGACCCGGCGGCGGTGCTGCTGACGGCGGCCGAACAGCTGGGCTCCGCCGGGCGCACCACGGCGATGGCCGTGCGGTACGCGAAGGAGCGCGAGCAGTTCGGCCGGCCCATCGGCGCGTTCCAGGCGGTCAAGCACCTCTGCGCGCAGATGCTGGTGCGGACCGAACTGGCCCGCGCCGCCGTGTACGCCGCCGCCGTGACCGCCGATCCCGTGGAGATCGCGGGCGCCAAGCTCCTCGCCGACGAGGCCGCGGTCCAGGGCGCCCGGGACTGCCTCCAGGTGCACGGCGGCATGGGATTCACCTGGGAGGCCGAGGTGCATCTGCACCTCAAACGGGCCTGGGTGCGCGCCGAGCTGGGCCTGACGGCCGCGCAGGCGGAGGAGGCGCTGGCGGCCGCCCTCTGAGGGCCGGCCGGGAACCGACGGTGAGGGCGGACGGTGGGCCGGAAGGCAACCGGGCGGCGTACGCGCGGGAGTCACCCTGCGTCGATATCGGGTTGTGTCCTTGGCACGGGCCGTCACGGCCCGGAGTCGGGCCCGCCCTCGGGTACGCTCCGTGGGGTGCGAGACGCGTACTGCCCGGGGGCAGTGATCCCGACGCCCCGGCCCGAATCAGACAGGGCCGGCGGAGAAGAACGCGCCGCTCGCACAGGGTGTTCGACTATTCGCAAGCTGCGCCGCACAGTATGCACCACGGGTACTCCTTCGCGCTGGAATATGCCCGAAGCGCTTGTTGCGGTGACTGTACGTCAACCATGCTGTCTCGCAGGGAAATCACGTTCCGTAATGGCTGTGAGGCGCGAGGCGATGTGTCCGCCGGTTCGGATGGTGTGAGCGGTGCAGGTGCTTCAGGTTCAGTTGGAGGTCGGGCCGGATCCCGCGGAGGTGGGACGGGCCAGAAGATGGGCCCGTTCACGGCTCGCCGGGTCGGGCATAGGGGACGACGAGCCGCTGGCCGAGACGCTGGTGCTGCTCATCTCCGAACTGGTCACCAACGCGGTGGTCCACACGGGCTGTCCGGCCGTGCTGCGGATGCTGTTCGGCCTCGGCGCGGCGGAGGCGGGCACGGTGCGGGTCGAGGTCGCGGACACCTGCGCGCGGCCGCCGCAGCCGCGCCGCGCGGCCGGTGACGACACGGGCGGCCGCGGACTCGAACTCGTCGACGGTCTGGCCGACCGCTGGGGCTGGAAGCGCGAGGGCGCGGGCAAGAGCATCTGGTGCGAGGTGGACCGCTGTGTGGTGGCCCGCCCCCCGGTGCCGCCGCCCGCGGTCCCCGTCGTCCAGGTCCTCCCCTCCGGGGTGACGCCGGGCGCGTACACCGCCTGACGGCGGCCCCGCGCCGGTGCGGTGCCGACGGGCTCAGAGCACCGCCACCGGCGCGACCGGTGTCCCCGTGCCGCCGACGAACGGCTCGGGTGTGGCCGACAGCAGGAAGGCGTACCGCCGTTCCTCCGCGCAGGCCGTGGAGAGCTCCTCCAGGTTCCAGTTCTGGCCCTGCAGCATGCCCATCTCCACCAGGTCCAGGGCGTGCACGGGCAGCCAGAGGTTCTCGATCTCGGGCGGGAAGATCTCGAAGGTGAGCGTGTCGTTCGCGACGGCGGCCGTGTCGCGGGCGCGGAACCACTCGGGCGCACGGACCGAGAGGCCCGGCGAGGGATGGGCGTACGCGTGCCTGTCGCCGGCGAGGTACGCCCGTATCTGACCGGTCCTGACGAGCACCACGTCGCCCGGCCGTACCCGCACGCCCCCGAACTCCTCCGCCTCGGCGAGGTCTTCCGGGGCGACGGCGTGGTCGCCCGGCAGCCGGTCCACGCCCTTGGCGCGCGCCACGTCGAGCAGCACACCGCGCGAGACGAGGCTGCGGACCGTCTCGATGCCGCTGAAGCGGGCGCCCTCGTGGGCGGTGATGCTGTCCGCGGGGCGGCCGTTCCAGATCCTGCCCGAGTGCGAGACATGGGTGAGCGCGTCCCAGTGGGTGGCCGCCTGGAGCCCCATCGTCACGGCGTCGTCGCTGGTCGCGACCGTGCCGGGGCCGAACAGCTCCTGGTTGATCTGCACCATGGTGTGGAGGGGGTTCACCCGCCCCGGGATCATCCCGGTCTGGACGCCGTCCTGCCGGAGCGGCAGGGCGAGCGGAACGCGCCGGCCGGCCCGCACCGCGGCGGCGGCCTCCCGCACCACGTCGTCGGTGATCAGGTTGAGCGTCCCGATCTCGTCGTCGTCGCCCCAGCGCCCCCAGTTGTTGACGCGCTCGGCGATCTCGTGGAACTCCTCCGGCAGTGACATCCGCGTCTCCCTGGGGCTTGTGCTCATGCATCCGGCGGACCATAAAATCTAACGGACCGTCAGGAAACTGGAAGGGGCCGGACGTGGGGAACTTCCTGGCAGGCAGGACCGTCGCCGTGACCGGCGCCGGACGCGGCATCGGCCGCGCCGTGGCACTCGCGTGCGCCGCCGAGGGGGCGAAGGTCGTCGTCAACGACCACGGCGTCTCCGTCGACGGCGGCGAACCGGCCTCGGAGGTCGCCGAGGCGGTGGTCAAGGAGATCGAGGCCGCGGGCGGAGAGGCCGTCGCCGTCGCCGACGACATCTCGACGATGGAGGGCGGGCAGCGGGTCGTCGACACCGCGCTCGCCCGGTTCGGACGGCTCGACGGCGCCGTGTGCGTCGCCGGCATCCTGCGCGAGCGCATGCTCTTCAACATGACCGAGGACGAATGGGACCCGGTCGTCGCCACCCACCTCAAGGGCACCTTCACCGTCTTCCGCGCGGCCGCCGCGGTCATGCGCACACAGGGCGGCGGCACCCTGATCGGCTTCACCAGCGGCAACCACCAGGGCTCCGTCGCCCAGGCCAACTACTCGGCGGCCAAGGGCGGCATCATCTCGCTGGTGCGCAGCGCGGCACTCGGACTGCACAAGTACGGCGTGACGGCGAACGCGGTCGCGCCCGTCGCCCGGACCCGTATGTCGGCCAACGTCCCCATGGAGCTCAAGGAGATCGGGGAGCCGGAGGACGTGGCGGCACTCGTCGTCTACCTGCTGTCCGAGCGGGCGCGCGCGGAGAACATCACCGGGCAGGTCTACACGATCGCCGGCCCCAAGATCGCGGTCTGGGCCCAGCCCCGCGAACTCCGGGCGGCCTACGCCGACGGCGCGTGGACCCCGGAGCGGATCGCGGACTTCCTCCCCGGGACCGTCGGCACCGACCCGATGCCCATGCTCGCCCGACTCGAGGCGATGGCGAAGGCGGCCGCCGCCGGCGACCGCCCGAACCGTTGACGCGGGCCCGCGGCCATGGACTTCGCCTTCGGCCCCGACGACAGCGCCTTCCGGCACGAGGCACGCGCCTGGCTGGAGGACCGTCTCACCGGCACGTTCGCGGACGCCGCCGGGCGCGGCGACTCCGGCAGCGAGCACGAGAGCGCCCGCACCCGGCTCGCCTGGGAGCGGGAGCTCGGCGCCGGCGGATGGATCGGACTCGGCTGGGACGCCGACCACGGCAACCGCCGTGCCACCCTGACCCAGCAGGTGGTCTGGGCCGAGGAGTACGCCCGGGCCCGCGCCCCCGCACGGCTCGGCCACATCGGCGAGAACCTGCTCGCCCCGACCCTGATCGCCCACGGCGACACGGACCAGCAGGCCCGCCATCTGCCCGGCATCGCCCGCGGCGAGGAGTTCTGGTGCCAGGGCTACAGCGAGCCCGGCGCGGGCTCCGACCTGGCGTCCGTGCGGACCACGGCCGTCGCGGACGGCGGCCGCTACCGCGTCACCGGACAGAAGATCTGGACGTCGCTCGCCCGCGAGGCGCACTGGTGCTTCGTCCTGGCCCGCACCGAGCCCGGCTCCACCCGCCACCGCGGACTGTCGTTCCTGCTCGTGCCGATGGACCAGCCGGGCCGCATCGACGTACGGCCCATCCGGCAGATGTCCGGCACCAGCGAGTTCAACGAGGTCTTCCTCGACGGCGCCGAGGCCGTCGGAACGGTCGGCGGCGAGGGCAACGGCTGGCGCGTCGCCATGGGCCTGCTCGCCCTGGAACGCGGGGTGTCCACACTCGTCCAGCAGATCGGCTTCGAGGAGGAACTGGGCCGTGTCCTGCGCCTCGCCGCCGCAGGCGGCGTCCTCGACGACGACCCCGTGCTCCGGGACCGCCTGATCCGCCAGTGGGCCGAACTGCGCACCATGCGCTGGAACGCGCTGCGCACCCTCGGCCGCACCGGCGACCCGGGCGCGCCGAGCGTCGCGAAGCTGCTGTGGGGCGGCTGGCACCAGCGGCTCGGTGAACTGGCCGTGCAGGTACGGGGCGCGGCCGCCGCCGCCGGACCGGGCGCCTGGTCGCCCTCGTACGAACTGGACGCGCTGCAACGGCTGTTCCTCTTCACCCGCGCCGACACGATCTACGGCGGCTCGGACGAGATCCAGCGGAACATCATCGCCGAGCGGGTGCTCGGCCTACCCAGGGAGCTGCGGTGAGAGGTGTCGTCTTCGACGGCGAACGGGTCGAGGTCGCCGACGACCTGGAGATACGCGAACCGGCCCCGGGCGAGGTGCTCGTCCGCGTCGTGGCCGCGGGGCTCTGCCACAGCGACCTGTCGGTGATCGACGGCACCATCCCCTTCCCCGTGCCCGTCGTGCTGGGGCACGAGGGCGCGGGCGTCGTCGAGGACGTCGGCGCGGGCGTCACCCATGTCGCGCCGGGCGACCATGTGTCGCTGTCGACGCTCGCCAACTGCGGCGCGTGCGCGGAGTGCGACCGGGGCCGGCCGACGATGTGCCGGGCCTCGATCGGCAGGCCGGGGCGGCCGTTCACCCGGGCGGGGAAGCCGCTCTACCAGTTCGCCGCCAACTCGGCTTTCGCGGAACGCACCCTGGTCGAGGCCGTCCAGGCGGTGCGGATCCCCGACGGCATCCCCCTCACCTCCGCCGCGCTCATCGGCTGCGGGGTGCTGACCGGCGTGGGAGCCGTCCTCAACCGGGCCAGGGTGGCCCTCGGCGACACGGTCGTGGTCATCGGCGCCGGCGGCATCGGGCTGAACGTGCTGCAGGGGGCCCGCCTCGCGGGCGCGGTGACGATCGTCGCCGTCGACACCAACCCGGCGAAGGAGGAGACGGCCCGCATCTTCGGCGCGACGCACTTCCTCACCTCCGTGGACGCGGTACGGGACGTGCTGCCGCACGGCGCGCAGCACGTCTTCGAGTGCGTCGGGCACACGGGACTGGTGCGCCGGGCGATCGACCTCCTGGACCGCCACGGGCAGGCGGTCCTGCTCGGCATGCCGGCGCCGACCGCGGAGGCGACCTTCCTGCCCGCGGCGATGTTCCTGGACAAGGCCGTCCTCGGCTGCCGCTACGGCTCCTCCCGCCCGCAGCACGACATCGCGCTGTACGCCCGGCTCTACCGGGAGGGGCGGCTGCTGCTGGACGAACTGGTCACGGAGACGTACCCGGTGGAGGACTTCGCCAAGGCGGCCGAGGACGCGGAGCACGGACGGGTGGCGCGGGGCGTGCTGACGTTCTGAGCGCGGTGCGGCGGGTGCGGCAGGTCCGGCGGCGTCAGCGCGGCACGGCCGTCGCGCGGAACGTCCGCCGGTAGACCGTCGGCGTCACGCCCAGTGCCGCCGTCAGATGCTGGCGCATCGACTGCGCCGTCCCGAACCCGGAGTCGCGGGCCACCCGGTCCATGGGCAGCTCCGTGGACTCCAGCAGCTGCCGGGCCCGCTCCACGCGCTGCCGGGCGAGCCACTGGCCGGGGCTCACCCCGACCTCCTCGCGGAAGCGGCGGGTGAAGGTCCGCACGGACATGGACTCCCGGCCGGCCAGGTCGCGCAGCTGGATCGGCTCGTGGAGGTGGGCCAGCGCCCAGGCCCGGGCCCCCGAGGTCGTCGCCGTCTGCGGCTCGGGCACCGGGCGGTGGATGTACTGGGCCTGCCCGCCGTCCCGGTGCGGCGGGACGATCGTGCGCCGGGCGACGTCGTTCGCGACGGCCGTGCCGTGGTCGCGGCGCACGATGTGCAGGCAGAGGTCGATGCCCGCGGCCACCCCGGCGGACGTCAGCACGTCCCCGTCGTCGATGAAGAGGACGTCCGCGTCCACCCGGACCTTCGGGAACGTCTTCTGGAAGTGCTCGGCGGACGACCAGTGCGTCGTCGCGGGCCGCCCGTCGAGGAAGCCGGCGGCGGCGAGGACGTATGCGCCCGTGCAGATCGACACCATCCGGGTGCCGGGCCGCAGCCGGGCCAGGGCGGCGGCCAGCTCGGGCGTGAGGACGCCCTCGGCGTGGACGGGGCCCAGCCCGTACGACGCCGGCACGATCACCGTGTCGGCGGTGGCCAGGGCGTCCGGGCCGTTCTCCACCAGCACGGCGAAGTCTGCGTCCGTGCGGACCGGCCCGGGCGGCCGCACCGAGCAGGTCACGACCTCGTACAGCTTCCGTCCGGCGGCGTCGGCGGCACGGCCGAAGATCCGCTGCGGAATGCCCAGCTCGAACGGGAGGCAGCCGTCGAGCGCCAGGACGACGACGCGGTGCGGGCGCGTGGTGCGCGGCGGTGCGGCATCGGGGGACGGGGCTGATGCCCGGGGAGGGGCGGACACCTGGGTACGGACCATGGCCCGATCGTATCGAATGCTGTCCTTCAGGCCACTCGTTGCCGTGCCCCGCCCTGCGGATGCTGGTGACGTGACCCAGACAAGCGATCTCCCCGCAGCCCGCGCCGCCTCCCCCGACGGGGAGGCGGTCCGCCGCCGGCGTCGCGTCCACCGCGCGTGGTTCGTCGCCGCCGTCGCCTTCGTGACGATCATCGGCGCGGCCGCCTTCCGGTCCCTGCCGGGGCTGCTGATCGACCCGCTGCACCAGGAGTTCGGCTGGTCGCGCGGCACGATCGGGCTCGCCGTCTCCATCAACCTGGCGCTGTACGGGCTCACCGCCCCGTTCGCCGCCGCCCTGATGGACCGGTACGGCATCCGCAGGGTCGTCGCGGTCGCGCTGACCGTGATCGCGGCCGGCTCCGGCCTGACGGTGTGGATGACGGCGCCGTGGCAGCTGCTCCTCTGCTGGGGCCTGCTCGTCGGGCTCGGTACCGGCTCGATGGCGCTGGCCTTCGCCGCGACGGTGACGAACCGCTGGTTCACCGAACGCAGGGGCCTGGTCACCGGCATCCTGACGGCGGCCGCCGCGTCCGGGCAGCTGATCTTCCTCCCCCTGCTGTCCTGGATCGTCCAGGAGCACCAGTGGCGCCCCGCGGCCGTCACCGTCGCGCTCGCCGCGCTGGCCGTCGTCCCGTTCGTCTGGCTCCTGCTGCGCGACCACCCGGCGGACGTGGGGACGGCCCCCTACGGGGCCAAGGAGTTCGTGCCCAAGCCGCCGCCGGTGCCGGGCGCGGCCCGCCGCACCCTGGGCGTCCTCTTCTCAGCCGCCCGCACCGGGCCGTTCTGGCTGCTCGCCGGCACGTTCGCGATCTGCGGCGCGTCCACGAACGGCCTCGTCCAGACCCACTTCGTCCCCGCCGCCCACGACCACGGCATGCCCATCACGGCCGCCGCCTCGCTGCTCGCGGTCATCGGCGTCTTCGACGTCGTCGGGACGATCGCCTCCGGCTGGTTCACCGACCGCTTCGACGCCCGCCGGCTGCTCGCCGTCTACTACGCCCTGCGCGGCGTCTCGCTGCTCTTCCTGCCGATGCTCCTGGCGCCGTCCGTGCACCCGCCGATGATCTTCTTCATCGTCTTCTACGGCCTCGACTGGGTCGCCACGGTCCCGCCGACGATCGCGCTGTGCCGGGAGCACTACGGCGACGACAGCGCGATCGTCTTCGGCTGGGTCCTCGCCTCCCACCAGGTCGGCGCCGCGGTCGTCGCGTTCGCGGGCGGCCTCGCCCGCGACGTCTTCGGCACCTACGACGTGGTCTGGTACGCCTCGGGCGCCCTGTGCGCGGCGGCGGCGCTGATGGCGCTGGTGATCCGGCGGCGAGGAGCGGGGGCGCGGGCAGGGGTGGCGGTGGCCTGAGGCCCCGGAAGGGCCGACGGGCAACCCAGACGCAGGCCGCCTTCCGGCCCGGAGCAGAATTCCCGCCGGAGGTGGACCACATGGTCAGGGGAGGGTGGGGGACGGTGCCGCCGCGAGGGGTGCCCGGCCGGGGCGGTGCGTGGCAGGACTCGAACGCGTACGTGGTGTCGGCGGCAGGACTGTTCATGGCGACGGTTCTCGCCCTGGAAGTCCATGAGTTCGTCGCCCTCGGGCAGCCGTCCCCGGTACAGCCGCGGGACCCGGGGGTCTTCCTGCTGATGATCCCGTTCCTGCTGTGCTTCGGGTTGCCGGTGGCCGTCGTGGGGACCGCCGCGGTGGTGCTTCCCGTGGCGGTTCTCGCGGCCTGGCTGGGCCGTCGGCTGACCGGACGCGAGGCGTGGTGGTGGGTACCGCTGGTCTCCTCGGGACTCGTGGCGGTACCGGCGGCCGCGGTCGCCGGCTGGGAGGGGCCGGGCCTCGCCCTCGGCACCTGGCTCGTCGGCACCTCCGGGGTGGCCGTCGCGGCCCTGCTGGCCCGGCATTCCGTCCTGCGGCGCGAGGCCGGCCGTCCCGGGCTGCGCCTGAGAACGGTGCTGCTGTACGGCACGCTGCTGGTCGCCGTGGTGTTCGCGCTCGGGGGCGCGGCCTCGCAGACCGGACTGATGGACGTGTACACGCCGCCCCGCGTGACGAAGGACCCGCTCACCGGGACGTGGTCCGACGGCAGTGGGGGAACGCTCCGCCTCTCGCCCGACGGTACGGCCGAGGCGGTCGCCGTCAAGCACGAGCCGGCCGAGGGGGGCACCGGCGGCGAACGCTGCGGAGGGACCGGCACCTGGAGGTTCGTACCGGACGACGACCCATGGCGGCAGACCGTTTCCGTCGAGGTGCCGGACTGCGCGCTTCCCGGGTGGAGCGTCGGCGGGACCGCCGGCGCCCTGGAGTTGCACCACGTGTGCGGGGACCCGGATTCCCCGGACGTCCACACGCTGACCCGGGTGCGCTGACCGCAGCCGCGTCCCGATGGGCGGGACGATCCCACGGGGAGCCGTGCGCGCCGGTCCGGCGGTTGGGACCGATGGCCCGACGCGCGTTCCGTACGTCGCGAGCGGTCCGTCCGTCCGGCGCACGCCGCCGGGGTGCCGCGACTCCTCCCGGACCCTCTCTCCGCGCACGGCTCACCGGGAAGGCCCTGCCCCGACAGCCGTGCGGGTTTGCCGACGACGAGGTCCCCGCCCGGCGCCTACGGCGCGAAGCGCCCGAAGCGTCCCCGGTGGAACAGCAGCGGATCGCCGTGTTCCTCGGCGCCCAGGGCCTCGACCCGCCCCACCACGATCAGATGGTCGCCACCGGTGTGGACCGTGCTGATCGTGCAGTCGATCCAGGCGGGGACGGAGGCGAGACGGGGAGAGCCGGTCACCGGGGCCGGGGTGTGGCCGACGCCCGCGAACTTGTCGGCGCCGCTCACCGCGAAGGCGCGGCAGAGCCCGCCCTGGTCCGCGCCGAGGACGTTGACGCAGAACGCCCCCGCGCGGGCGATGCGCGGCCAGGTCGTCGACGTACGGGCGACCATGAACACCACCAGGGGCGGGTCGAGCGACAGCGAGGCGAAGGACTGGCAGGCGAAGCCCGCCGGGCCGCTGCCCTCCTCGTCCTGGGCCGTGATCACCGTGACGCCGCTCGCGAACTGCCCCAGCACACGTCGGAATTCGGCAGGAGCGACCGGCAGCCGCTCGTCCTCCCCGACGGTGCGCAGCACGGGACGCGGCAGCGCGTCGAAGGCCGGTCCGGCCGCCGTGGCGGCGCCGACGGAGCGGAGGTAGCGGACGGCGGTCGCGGCCATCCCTGCGTGTCCCATCACACCGTCCATTGAACCTGACGGCTCGTCAGATAGGAACCCTCCGCCGCCCCCTCGCCCCGCTCCCGAACCCCGGCGGACCCCGCGGTGCGGGACGCCCGCTGCCGGTAGCGTGGCGGTCGACCAGTCGCCGCCGCAGTTACGGAGAAGCACCGGCATGGGCACACCCCTGTTCGTCAAGGTCTGCGGTCTGCGCACGGAGCGGGACGTGGACACCGCCGTCGAGGCCGGGGCCGACGCCATCGGCTTCGTCTTCGCCGCGAGCCCGCGCCGGGTCGACGCCGGCACCGCGCGCCGCCTTGCCGCCCGTGTCCCCGACGGCGTCCTGACCGTCGGCGTCTTCCGCGACCAGCCGCTGGACGAGGTCCGTGCCCTGCTGGCCGAGACCGGGATGCGCGCCGTGCAACTGCACGGCCGGGAGGACCTCGCGTACTACGACGCCCTGCGCCCGGACGGCCGGACCCTGCTCCGGGGAGTCGCCGTCAAGGACGCGGTACCGCCGTACGGCGAGCGCGGTGAGGACATCCTCCTCCTCGACGCGCCCGTACCCGGCGCGGGCGAGGTCTGGGACCGCACCGGCAAGCGACTCCCGGACCCCGGCGTGCGGTGGCTGCTCGCCGGTGGACTCGACCCGCACAACGTCGCGGAGGCGGTCCGCGCGGCCCGCCCCTGGGGTGTCGACGTCTCCAGCGGCATCGAGATCAGCCGCGGTGTGAAGAGCCCGGAACTGATCACGGCGTTCATCGCGGCAGCGCGCGGAGTGTGAGGCGGGACGCAGCCGGCCGGGGCCTCGGGGCCGGCCCGGAAAATGGGTCGCGCGGGCCTGACGCCCGCGGGTTCCATGAGCCCATGGTGTCCACCGACCGTCTGCCGGCCTTCGCGGCCATGTCGTTCCTGCTGATCGTGGTCCCCGGCCCGAGCGTGCTGTTCGTGATCGGGCGCGCTCTGGCGCAGGGGCGCCGTGCCGCGCTGACCACGGTCGTCGGCAACACGCTGGGGGCCTACCTGCTCGTCGTGACCGTCGCCCTCGGGGTCGGCACCGTCGTGGAGCGCTCCGTTCTCGTGTTCACGGCGCTGAAGCTCGCGGGTGCCGCGTACCTGGTGTACCTCGGGGTCAGGGCGGTGCGGCAGCGGCGGTCCGCCCTGCAGTCGGCGTTCACGGCCGGTGACCCCGGGCACGGAAGCGCGCGCACGCTGTGGGAGGGGTTCGCGGTCGGGGTGGCGAACCCGAAGACGATCGTGTTCTTCGCCGCCGTGCTGCCCCAGTTCGTGGACCGCGAGGCGGGACACGTGGTGGTGCAGATGCTGCTGCTCGGTCTGGTCTTCAACGTCATCGCGCTGGTCTCCGACAGTGCCTGGGGCCTGGTCGCGGCGACCACACGGAGCTGGTTCGCCCGGTCGCCGCGGCGGCTCGCCATGGTCGGCGGGGTCGGCGGGCTCACGATGATCGGCCTCGGAGTCACCGTCGCGGCGACGGGCCGCAAGGACTGAGCCCGTGACCTGGAAGGGCCGGTGACGAGCCGCACGGGCCGGGCCCGCGCCGGTCCGGTGACGGCCGCACGGGCTGAACCCGCGCCGGTCCGGTGACGGCCGCACGGGCTGAACCCGCGCCCCGGCCCGGTATCGGACGACGGGCCGTACGGGCTGGGCCCGTTCCCCCCGGCCCGGTATCGGACCCAGGGCCGAGGGCCGAGGGCCAAGGGCCACGGACCGCGGGCCATGGGGATCGGAATCGGCCCGGAACCGGCCAGGAACCGCCCCGGAACCCCGCCCCGCCCCGGTGACCGCCTACCGTCCCCGGTACTCCGGTGTGCGGCGTTCCACGAAGCTCGCCACGCCCTCGTTGGCGTCCCGCGTCGTCATGGCGATCTCCACCGCAGACGCCTCCGCCGCGAACGCGGAGGCGCGGTCGGTGTCGAGCGAGGCGTTCACCAGCTGTTTGGTGAGGGCGAGGGCTCGGGTCGGGCCCTGGGCCAGACGTTCCGCCCACGCGCGGGCCGTCTTCTCCAGTTCGTCCGCCGCCACGACCCGGTTGACCAGCCCCATCCGCTCGGCGTCGGCGGCGGACAGCGCGTCACCGAAGAACATCAGCTCTTTCGCGCGCTGCGGCCCGACCAGCCGCGGCAGCAGATACGCGCCGCCCCCGTCCGGGACGAGCCCGCGCCGTACGAACACCTCGATGAAACGCGCGGACTCGGCGGCGAGGACCAGGTCGCAGGCGAAGGCCAGATGCGCCCCGATGCCGGCCGCCGTGCCGTTCACCGCGGCGATCACGGGCTTCTCGCAGTCCAGCACGGCGGCGACGAACCGCTGGGCCCCGAGCCGGATCATCCGGGCCACGTCACCGGGCACGCTCTCCCGCCCGTGTTCCTCCGCACCGTCCGCGGGCGCACCGGACGCCGGATTCCCGGACGCGGACCGCCCGGAGCGCTCCCCGCGCAGATCCGCGCCGGCGCAGAAGCCCTTGCCCGTCGCCGTGATCACGACCGCCCGGACGTCCGGATCGGCGGAAGCGTCCGCGAGGAGTGCGATGATGCGCTCGCGCTGGTCCCGGGTGACGGCGTTCATCGCCTCGGGCCGGTCGAGCGTGATCCACGAGACGCCGTTCCCGGTGCGGTGCAGTACGCCCCGTGCCACCGGCTCCCCCTCGATCACCGGCACACCGCCAGCGCGTCCAGGGCCACCGCGCCCTGCCCGCGCGGCAGGACCATCAGGGGGTTGATGTCCAGCTCGGAGAGGTCCCCGCCGAGCTCCAGCGCCATCCGCTGGACCCGCAGGACGACCTCGACGAGCGCGTCCACGTCCACGGGCGGCCCGCCCCTGACCCCGTCCAGCAGGGCCCGGCCGCGCAGCTCGGCGAGCATGGCGCGGGCCTGGTCCTCGCCGAACGGCGGGACCCTTACCGCGACGTCCCGCAGCACTTCCACGAGCACCCCGCCGAGACCGACCGTCACCGTCGGCCCGAACAGCTCGTCCTGCGTGACACCGACGACCATCTCGACTCCGCGCTCGACCATCTGGCAGACGAGGACGCCGTCCAGGTCCACCCCCTCGTAACGGGCGATGTCGGTCAGTTCCCGGTAGGTGTCACGGACCTGGCTGGCCGAGGTCAGCCCGATCTTGACCAGGCCCAGCTCCGTCTTGTGCGCGAGCTGCGGCGCGGACGCCTTCATCACCACCGGGTAGCCGACCAGCCCCGCCGCCCGCACGGCGGCCGCCGCGCTGGTCACCAGCTGCTCGCGCGGCACGCGGATCCCGTACGCGCGCAGCAGCTGCTTCGCCGCGTGCTCGCTGAGCCGGTGGCCGGGCCGGAGCAGCGCCTGTGCCTTGCGGAAGGAGGGGGACAGGGTGCGGGGCGCCTCGTCGAAGGGGGAGCGGTAGCCGGTGGTGAAGCGGTGGTGGTCGAAGTACGCCCGGACGGCCGTGATGCAGTTGCCGAACGTGCGGAAGGTCGCGACCCGGGACGAGCCGAGCAGCGTCGTCCGGTACGCCTCCTCCGTCCCGACCGGTGAACCCCACACCACGCACACCAGCTTGTCCGTGGCCTCCGCGGCGTCCACCAGGTCCTGGGCGAGCTTGTCGCTCATGGGCGGGAAGGGGCCGGTGATCGGGCAGATCAGCACGCCGACGGCGGGGTCGGCGAGGATCGCGTCGATGATCTTCCGGCCGCGCCAGTCGCCGACGGGGTGCCCGCCGTTGTCGACGGGGTTCGCGACGTTCAGGTAGTCCGGTATCCACTCGTGCAGTTCGGCCTGGCGTGCCGCGGACAGCTGGGGCAGCCGCAGCCCGGCGGCGGTGGCGAGGTCCGCGAAGTGCGCGCCGGTCCCGCCGGAGATCGAGTAGACGACGACACCGTCGGCGGCGGGCCGGCGGGCCCGGGCCAGCAGGGCGGCGGTGTCCTGGAGTTCGTCGAGCCCGTCGACGCGGATCACCCCGTACTGGCGCATCGCCGCGTCCACGACCTGGTCGGCCCCCGTGAGCTTGCCGGTGTGCGAGGCGGCCGTCCGGGCGCCCGCCTCGGTGCGGCCCACCTTCACCGCGACGACCGGGACGCGGCTGCGGGCGGCCCGGTCCGCTGCGAGCAGGAAGGAGCGGCCGTCCTTGAGGCCCTCCACGTAGCAGGCGATCGCCCCGACCTCGGGCCGTCCGGCGAAGTACGAGATGAAGTCCGAGGTCTCCAGGTCTGCCTCGTTGCCCGTCGGCGCCCAGTGGGAGAGCCGTACGCCGAGTTCCTGCATGGTGAAGACCGGGCGGCCCTGGTGTCCGGACTGGGTGATCAGCGCGATGGCGGGCCCTTCGAGGTCGTCGCGGAACCGCTCGAAGGCGTTGAGGTTGGTGTTCGGGCCGAGCAACCGCAGCCCGGACCGTTCCACGGCCGCCGCGAGCCGCCGCTGGGCGTCGGCGCCGGCCTCGCCGGTCTCGGCGAACCCGGAGGCGAAGGCGACGGCGAACTTCACCTTCGCCTGGCCGAGTTCCTCGATCACGGGCAGCGGATCGCCGACGAGCAGGACGGCGAGGTCCACCGGCTCGGGCAGTTCCGCGACGGACGGCACGCAGGGCAGCCCGAAGACGGCGGTACGGGTCGGATGGACCGGGTGCAGTCTCGCCCCGACCCGCGCGGCCCAGGCGATCAGCTGCCGGGTGATGCCGGTGTTGGGCCGGCCGTCGGCGTCGGAGGCGCCCACGACGGCGACCGCCTCGGGCCGGAAGAAGCGGTCGAGGTCGGGTACGGGCGCGTACAGCGGACGGCCGCTGACGTCGAGGTCGCCCTCGGCCGCGGTGACGCCGTGGACGGCTGCCCCGGTCTGCTGCCCGCAGGCCACCACTCGGGCGCGGAGGTCGGTGGTCAAGGTGCCGTGGGTTGATCCAAGCATCGTTCCGCCCGCTCCTTGCTCGTCGGCCACGTTACTGACGCATAGTCAGATTACAGAACTGACGGCATGTCAGGAACTGCTCGTGCGTGGGGAAGTGCCTGTGGGAGCCCGGCCGGGCGGGTGCGCGGAGGGATGCCTGCCCGGGGCGGCGCGGAAGGAACCCGTCCCCGGGCGAACGGGTCCAGGATGGCCGGATGCACGGGAGGGACTGGCCGGATCACCGGTACCGGTGGGACTGCGGCTCCTCGGCGTGGGGCCTGCGCCTCCCGGGACGGGCGTGTCCGACGGCGCCGGGACGGGCATGCCCGGACACCGCCGGGCGGGCGCGTCCGGTCCGCGGTCGGCGCCCGGCGTGAGGCCTGCGCCTCCTGGGCGGCGGGTCCGGTCGCCGCCGGGCCCGGTCCGTGGTCCGCTGCCGGCGACCGAGACCGGGCTACGGCGTCGGGACCGGACGCCGGCACCCCGGCCGAAGCCCGTCGGGGTCAACGCCACCCGCCCGATCCGCGTCCACCTCTGTGACCGAGCACCGCCCCCCGAAGGAACGCCCCACGCAATGATCATCACCCTGGCGGTTGAGAACTACCGTTCACTGCGCAAACTGATCGTCCCCCTCGGCCGGCTGACCGTGGTGACCGGCGCCAACGGAACGGGAAAATCCAGCCTCTACCGCGCCCTGCGGCTGCTCGCCGACACGTCCCGCGGCGGAGCCGTCGCGGCCCTCGCCCGGGAGGGCGGGCTGCCCTCCACGCTCTGGGCCGGACCCGAGAACATCGGTCGCGCCGTGAAGGAAGGCCGCCACCCCCTGCAGGGCACGGTACGGAGCGGACCCGTCAGCGTCCGCCTCGGCTTCGCCGGCGACGACTTCGGGTACGCCGTCGACTTCGGCCACCCGGTCCCCGTGAACAACGGCTCGACGCCGTCGCTGTTCAACCTCGACCCGGAGATCAAACGGGAAGCGACCTGGGCGGGGCCGGTGCTGCGGCCGGCCGCCCTGCTCTCGGACCGGTCCGGTCCGGCCGTCCGGACCCGCACCGCGAACGGCGACTGGCACCGCAGCACGGGTCGGCTGCGCCCCTACGACTCCATGCTCAGCGAGTTCGCCGACCCCCAGCTGGCCCCGGACCTGCTGAGCATGCGCGAACGCATCCGGTCCTGGCGCTTCTACGACCACGTCCGCACCGACGCCGAGGCCCCGGCACGCTCGGCCCGCATCGGCACGCGCACGCCCGTCATGTCCGCCGACGGCTCCGACCTGCCGGCGGCACTGCAGACCATCCGGGAGACCGGTGACGCCGAGACCCTGGACGAGGCCGTCGACGCCGCCTTCCCCGGCAGCCGGATCGCCGTCGCCTCACGCGACGGCCGCTTCGCACTGCAACTGCACCAGAAGGGACTCCTGCGACCCCTCGAGGCCGCCGAACTGTCCGACGGAACACTGCGCTATCTGCTGTGGGTCGCGGCACTGCTCACCCCGCGCCCGCCGTCGCTCATGGTGCTCAACGAGCCCGAGGCCAGCCTGCACCCCGATCTGCTCGCACCCCTCGCGGACCTGATCGTGACGGCGAGCCGGGACACCCAGACCCTCGTCGTCACCCACGCCACGCCCCTGGCGGACGCGCTCGACGCGGGCGGCCGCCGCCGCAGGAGGGACCTGCGGAAGGTCGAACTGGTCAAGGAGTGGGGCGAGACGAAGGTCGCGGGCCGGGAGGGCCCTCTGGACGAGCCGCTCTGGTACTGGCCCAAGCGCTAGGCCCGGCGCCGGGCGTCATCCGCGCCCCGGACGCTCCTCGCCCGGCCCGGAAGGCCGCTTCGAGAGGGCCTTGGCGATCTTCCGTGCGTCCAGGGCCATTTCACGGAGCATCCCGCTGATGGGGTTGGTGAAGCCCGTGAAGTACAGGCCCGGGGCCTCGCGCGGGGTCCGGCCGCCGTGGACGACCGGCCGGCCGCGCTCGTCCAGTACGCCGAGATGCCCCACCAGCGGCTCCAGCGCACGGTGGTAGCCGGTGGCCGCGATGACCGCGTCCGGCGATATGCGGGAGCCGTCCGCGAGGACCACCTTGTCGTCGTCGAAGGCGTCGACGGCGGCGACCGGCTCCACCTTCCCGGTGCGGACCGCGTCGATCAGACCCACGTCCTGTACGGGGATGGCGCCCTGCCGGACGCGTGTGTACAGGCCCGCCTCGGGGCGCGGCAGCCCCTGGGCGGACAGGTCGGGCACGGCCGCCCGCGCCATCAGCCGGCCCGCCGCGTCCACCAGCCGCACGGGCAGCCGCCGCACGAGGATCCCCGTGCGCTGCGCCGGCCAGCCGGCGGTCGAACGGCGCACGATGTGCGGGGCGGTCCGCACGGCCAGACGCACCCGCGCGGCTCCCGCCCCGGCCAGGTCCGCCGCTATCTCCGCGCCCGTGTTGCCGACTCCGACGACGAGCACGTCCTTGCCCGTGTACGGGTCGGGGTTGCGGTACGCGGAGGCGTGCAGCAGCTCGCCCGTGTACGTGTCCCGGCCGGGCCAGTCCGGTGTACGGGGCGTGTGGTTGAACCCGGTCGCCACCACGACGGCCCGCCCGGTGAGCCGGCGGCCGCCGGTCGCGTGGAGCACCCAGTCGGAGCCCTCGGGCTCGATCCTGGACACCTCCACGCCCGTCACCAGCTCCAGCTCGTGGAACTCGGCGTACTTCTCCAGGTAGCGGACCACGTCGTCCCGGGAGACCCAGCGTCCGAAGCGGCGCGGCATGGGCAGGCCGGGCAGGCCCGACAGGCGCCGGGTCGTGTGCAGGTGCAGCCGGTCGTAGTGACCGCGCCAGGACGCGCCCACGGAATCCGACTTCTCCAGGACGACCGCCCGCACCCCGCGCTCCCGCAGGGCGGCGGCCACGGCGAGACCGCCGGGTCCGGCCCCGATGACGTACACCGGGCGGTCGTCGGTGAGGTCGATGGCTCTGTGGTCGGGCATGAGCGCTGACTCTAGTGGCACGCGGTTGCGAAACGGTCACGGCCGGCTACCTCTTGCGCACACGGGCCCGGTTCCGGTGAACTGACGTACCGTCAGAAACTGTGGGGAGGGGACCGGGGATGCGGACGATCTGGCTCACCGGCGCCGAATGGCTCGCCGTCCTGCGCATCGGCCTCGGCCTGTGGTGGCTGGAGAGCTGGAGGCACAAGGACAGGAAGGGCTGGTTCGAGCGCGGCACCGGCATCGCCTGGGCCGCCGATGTCGCCGCGAAGCACCGCTGGACGGCGGTCAGGTCCGGATTCGACCGGATCGTCGCCCCGCGCCCCAAGGCGATGGCGTACATCGTCGTCTACGCCGAACTCGCCCTCGGCCTCGGCCTGATCACCGGGTTCCTCACCCCGGTCGCCCTGATCGGAGGGCTGGTCCTCAATCTCCTCTACCTGGTCCTGATGATCCACGACTGGGCCGAGCAGGGGCAGAACGCGATGATGGCGCTTGTCTCGCTCGTCGCGCTGCTCGCCGTGTCGTGGCAGACCTGGTCCCTCGACAGCGTGCTGGGACTGTTCCTGTGAGCCCGCGCGGGAACGGCGACGGGAGCAGTGCCGGCGGGACGGCCGCGACCCCCGCAGGGGCGGCTGCGCCCCCCGACCGGAGTGCGGTCCCGGCGGACCGGGGCGCGGTTCCGGCGGAGCGGACCGCGGCGACCCCCGACATCGACGACTTCACCCGCCCATGGTGGAACGCCGCCGCCGAGGGCCGCCTGCTGATCCGCCGCTGCGGCGCGTGCGGTCGCGCCCACCACTACCCGCGCGAGTTCTGCCCGTACTGCTGGAGCGAGGACGTCACCTGGGAGCGCACCGGCGGCCGGGCGACCCTCTACACCTGGTCCGTCGTCCACCGGAACGATCTTCCGCCCTTCGGCGCCCGCACGCCCTACACCGCCGCCGTCGTCGATCTCGCCGAGGGGCCTCGGATGATGACCGAGATCGTCGGGTGCGCGGAGGCGGACCTGCGCATCGGCATGGAGCTGGAGGTCTCCTTCCGGGAGGAGGGCGGGGGAGTGGTGGTGCCGGTGTTCCGCCCGGCGCCGGACGTCAGCCGGAGGGCTCGGCCATCCGGCGCATGACGGCGACGGGAAGCGTCGGGCTGACCAGGGCGTCACGGACCGTCCTCAGGTCCCGCAGCAGCCGCACCAGCGTGCGCGCGGGCAACCGCCCGTGCCGCACCGCCGTCACGCGCACCCATTCGTGCGGGTCGTCGAGCAAGGGCACCGCCGACGCCGTCGACAGCCGCGGGTCCTCCGCCGCCCGGCGCCGCACCTCCCAGTGGGGATCCCGGCTGAAGCGCTCCACCAGCTCGGGCGTCGAGTCCGGATCGTCCAACGCCGGCTGACGCAGCCGGTGATGCGGATCGTCCGCGTACCGGAGAAGATCCCGGCGCGGGAAGTTCGGGTGCGAGCGGGGCCTCCCCGGGAAGCTGAGGCTGCCGTCCCACCACAGCCACACCTCCAGCAGCACGGACGCGGGCGCGTCGTCGCAGGACTCGGCCAGGAACAGCCGCACGACCCGGTCCTCGTCCCGGGCCAGGCGCTCGACGACATCCGGCGGGAGACGCTTCGCCCGCGCGGCACTGCTGCGCAGCAGGAGATGGGACGAGGCCGCGCAGCGGCGCATGGCCTCCGGATCGTCGTGCAGCGCATGGACCCAGGGCAGCGTGTGCCGCATACATCTGCTGGGGTCGGTGCGGACGAGGAACCATCTGACGGTGCAGGTGATGCCGATGGAACGGGAGGTGCACGCAGGACTGAGTGGGCCGATGCAACTGCTGAGCACCCGCCAAGGGCGGAATCCGGGGTATACGGAGGGGCACGGCGGAGCTACGTTGATCTCCAAGCCGGACGAGGTCAACCGGCCGTTCGACCTCTTCGGGGCACTGCGGGCCCAGGCCCTCACGCCCTGGGAGTCGGTGGAACTGATCGAGAGGATGGCGGCGAGACCGTGAACCCCGACCTGGTGTGGTTCAAGAGCAGTTACAGCGACAACGAGGGCGGCGCCTGCCCCCACACCGTCCACGTCCGCGACTCCAAGGTGCCCAGCGGTCCCATGCTCACCGTCGCCCCGGCCGCCTGGGCCGCGTTCGTCGCCACGACCGCCGCCCCGCGCCCGGCCCGGTAGCTCGCGCCGTGCGTGTGGTGACGTGGAACGTGTGGTGGCGCTTCGGGCCCTGGGAGAAGCGGCGGCACGCGATCCTGGCCGTCCTGCGCGAGCTGAGGCCCGATGTCGTCGGCCTCCAGGAGGTGTGGGCGACGGGCGACGAGAACCTGGCGCAGTGGCTCGCCGGGGAGCTGGGGCTCCACTGGGCATGGGCGGCGTCCGACGCGCCGCAGCGGTGGCAGAAGAGGAACGGCGAGCCGGACGTCGACTTCGGCAACGCCGTGCTCAGCCGCTGGCCGATCGCCGGCCGCGAGGTCCTGCGGCTGCCGTCGAACACGAGGTACGAGGACGGCCGCCTCGTGCTCCACACCCGGCTGGACGTGCCCGGCGGCCCGCCCGTGCCGTTCTTCACCACCCATCTGACCTCGGACCCCGACGCGTCGGCCGTGCGCTCGGCACAGGTGCGCGAGCTGGTCGGTTTCGTCGCCCGGCACCGGGGCGACGGCCCCCACCCGCCGGTGATCACCGGGGACTTCAACGCCTGGTCGGACTCCGACGAGATCCGGCTGCTCGGCGGACTCAGGACCGCGCCAGCCGTCGCGGGGCAGGTGTTCCTGGACGCCTGGGAGTACGCGGACCCGTCGGCCCCGTCCGCGACCTGGGACACGGCCAACCCGTACCTGTCCGGCTTCGGGCCGAGCGTCCGCATCGACTACATCCACGTCGGTCCGCCCGGACCGGGCGGGCTCGGACACGTGCGCTCCGTCCGGCGGGCGGGCTTCGGACCGGTGGACGGCGTCTGGCCGTCCGACCACGCGGCGGTCGTCGCCGACCTCGTGACCGCCGAGGGCTGACGGCACCGGCCTCGGCCCCGCACCGCGCAGCCCGGCCGGCAGGGGACCACGCCTGGGCCGGTACGACGCGGCGCTGGAGTTCCGGATCGTCGACGGGTACGTCGACGCGCTGCCGTGGCGCCACTGGACCGACCCGGCCGCCGTCTCCTGCGACTGGCGGGAGCGCGCGGTGCGGGGCGCGCGCAAGCGCTGAACGCCGAGCGCCGAACCCGGAGTCCGCGCCCGGCGGGACCGGCCGGCGGCCGGGCCTCGGACGTGACGTGGGGCCTCCCGTAACGGAAGGCCCCACGTCGTCCGACCGGGTGGTGTCGCCGTGCGTCAGAAGCGGTCGCGCATCCCCGGGATCCCCGGAGGCGTCGGCAGCGGAAGCTGCAGCCGGTCCTTGCGCTGGCCGGCCGGCGTCCGGCAGGTCACGTCCTTCGCCGGGAGCCGGCCCGTCGTCAGATAGGCGGTGGCCGTCTTGTCCGCGCAGGACCTGGAGCCGTAGATGCCGTGGCCCTCGCCGCCGAGGACGGTGACCATGCGGGAGCCCTTCATGGCCCGGCGCAGGCCCTGACCGCTGGTCAGCGGGGTCTGGGAGTCCCACTCGTTCTGCAGGACGAGCGCGCCCACCTTGTTGTCGATCCGGGTGGCCTGCTCGGGGCCGTTCTTCCAGAACGCACACGGCTTGATGTTGGACGCGAAGTCGCCGTACAGCGGGTACTTGGCCTTGTCGCGGACGGCGTCACGGCGGTACTGCTCGGGGTCGCGCGGCCAGGAGCGGGTGTCGGCGCACACCACGGCCCAGAAGCTCGCGTCCCCGTTGTCCGAGGGCACGGCGCGGGCGAACGACGGCGGGACGGGGCTCGGCGACGAGCCGCGCTCGCGGGACGGCGCGGGCTTCCTGCCCGCGGCCGCCTTCTTCAGGTCGGCGATCTGCTGGGCGGCGACGTCCGCGTCGAAGAAGACCGCCCGCCCGGCGCGGATGTCGTCGCCGGTCAGGCTCATCCCTTCGAAGTCGATGGGCTTGCGGTCGGCCTGGGCGACCAGGTCCCAGAAGGTCTTGCGGACCTTGGCCGGGGTGTCACCGAGCTTGTACTGTGCGTGCCGCTTCGCGGTCCATTCGCTCCAGTGCGTGAACGCGGGCTCGGCCCCCTCCGCCCACACCTGGATCATGCCCCGCCAGATCCGCTGCGGGTCGACGGCGCTGTCCAGCACGAACCGGTCGGCACGCTTGGGGAACATCTGCGTGTAGACGGCGCCGAGGTAGGTGCCGTACGAGTACCCCAGGTAGGAGATCTTCTTCTCGCCCAGCACGGCGCGGACGACGTCCATGTCGCGGGCGGTGTTGCGGGTGGTGAAGTGCAGCAGCGCGTCGCCGCCCTTGGCCCGGCACTTCTCGGCGACCGTGCGGGCCCACTTCACGTCCTTGGCGAACGTCGCCGCCTTGTAGGGCCGTTCCCAGTTCCGTTCGCCGTCCTTCAGCCCGCAGCTGACCGGGGAGCTCTGGCCGACGCCCCGCGGGTCGAACCCGATGAGGTCGTACTGCTTCTTCACCGACGCGGGCAGTTCGCTCGCCAGGTAGAGCGGCATGCTCAGGCCCTCGCCGCCGGGGCCGCCGGGGTTGAGCAGCAGCACTCCGCGCCGCTCCCTGGTACTGGTGGCCTTCATCCGCGACACCGCGACGTCGATCTTCTTGCCGCCGGGGCGGCCGTAGTCGAGCGGCACCTTGATCGTCGCGCACTGGTAGCCCGCCGGGCTCTGGGCGTCGCAGCGCTTCCAGCGCGGCTTCTGCTGCGTGTACTGCTTCAGCGGGTCCGCGGCGACGGGGGCCTTGGGCGCCGGGGCGGCCGCCGAGGCCACGGCGGGCGTGAGCGCGGGGACGAGGGTCGCGACGGCACTGACGGCCAGAACGGGGGCTATTCGTCTGCTTCGCACCATGTTGGCGGTCCTTGAGAAGGGGGGTGGTCGATTCCCACCCACCCTTTCGCAGGCCGCAGTTGGGGGAATCCCTCGCCGGGCCCGAGATCGGTCCGACCGCAGGAGTAGGGGACGGCGCCACGAATGGTTCCCCGGGTTGAGAACGGAAACCACCGATTTGCCGTCGGGGGTCGGCATGCGTCGGACGAACACCCGGCCGACGGGCGGGACTCGACGCCTCGCGGGGGAGCCCGGCGAGAGCCGCTCCGACGCCGACGCGAGACGGCGTCCGTCTCACGGCGGGGTGTCCGTCAGGGCAGTGGAGGTGTCTCCGCGCCCTCGAGCACGAGCCGCAGCGCGCACTGGTCCTCCGGTACGACGAGCACCTGCCGGCCCCAGTGGGCGCTGAGCCCGGCCGCCACGTCGACCAACCGCCGCCGCCCCTCCGGCGTGTACGCCGGGAAGCGCGCCCAGCCACGGTCGGCGACGGCGTTCCCCGGTTCGGGGAAGAGGACCGCGCGGGCCCGCCGCTCCTCGTCCTCGGTGAGCGGGGTCGGACCGTGCTCCCGCTCCTCGCCCCGCACCCGCACGTCGCGGAGGTCCCGCACCGGCGCGGCCGCGTCCACCTCCCGGCCCGTCCCCGCTACGGCCACAGCAGCTCCCGCACCCACGCGTCCGCTTCGCCCTCGCGCCGGTAGCGCAGCCGGACGTGCCGGCGGCGGGCGTCCCCCTGGAAGAACTCCACCACGGACGGGACGAGCACGTACACCGTCCAGGTCTCCACCGACGCCTCCGGATCGGCCTCCGCGCGCTCCCACGCGGCCGCGCTCGCCCGTCGCAACTCCTCCTGCGAGCCCAGCACCTCGCTCTGCCGGCCGACGAGCGCCGCCGCCAGCGCGCCGGTGGACCGGGCGTGCAGATCGGCGTACGCCTCCTCAGGGGTGCCCGACACGACCCGGCCGCGGACGCGTACCTGCCGGCCGTGCACGGGCCAGTAGAAGCCGAGCGCGGCCTCCGGGCGGGACGCGAGCTGGCGGCCCTTGGCGCTGGTCGCGTGGGTGGCGAAGTGCCAGCCGTCGGCGTCCGCGTCGTGCAGCACCAGCGTCCGCAGGTCGGGACGGGCGTCCTGGTCCACGGTGGCGAGGGTCATGGTGTGCGGCTCGGGCTGACCGGCGGCCGCGGCCTCCACGAACCATCGGTGGAACAGCGGCAGCGGCTCCGCGGGGGCGCCGTCCGGGTCGAAGCGCGGCAGGTCCGTGTCCCAGACCTTCAGCGACCTGAGCAGCTCACGGAACTCTCGGGCGGTGCCGTCGCCGCCGGGCTCGTGCGTCATGCCCCGATCATCACACCCGCCCCAGGTCGGACGACAGCCACCGCTGCGGCCGCATCCGGAGCACGACGGTCTCCCCGTGGTCCTTCAGGGCGAACTCGACATAGCCGTCGACCTTGTCCGCCGGCAGATAGCGGGCGGCGAGCTCACGCAGCGCCGCCTCGGTGCCGGGCTCCGTCGCCGTGACGGGCCCTTCGACCTGCACGTACCGGACCGTGGGGTCCAGCCGGTCGACCATCAGCGAGAACCGTCCCGCGGCGCCGATCAGCCGGTGCTTGCGGGAGTCACGGCCCGTCAGGATCCAGACGTCACCGCCGGGCTCGTACTGGTACCAGATCGGCACGGTCAGAGGCGCCCGGTCCTTCTCACCTGAGTCGATCGCGATCGCCGCGACATGCGGCTCTGCCAGGAACTGCTCACGCTCTTCGCGACTGAGGGCCACCGGAGTCTCCTTACGGGCTCGTGAACGGTCTGCGGGCGAGTGGACCGCCTCTCCCACTGTGCCCGAACCCCCGCCCGCACCGGCCCTGGACGCGCGGGAACCGGCCACGCGCCCGGGGCCGGGGAAGCCGTGCTGCGGCACCGCGGGGCTGGGGAGTCCGGGGCTTCGGGGCGCTGGTGCACCGGGCTGCGGGACCTTCTCGTGCACCGGCCTCCGGGACCCTCTCGTGCACCGGGCTCCGGGCCCCCGCGCCGCCCTGGCCGGTGTGGTTCAGCGGCCCAGCACCACGGTCCCCGAGGAGCAGAACCAGCCGCCGGTGCCCGAGGCCACGGCCAGCTCCGGGACGCTGCCGTCGGCCCGCCGCACCTGGTGCCCCCCGGCCTCCCCGCGCAGTTGGCGCACCGCCTCGACCAGCAGGAACAGGCCGCGCATGCCCGGATGGCAGGCGGACAGCCCACCGCCGTCGGTGTTCACCGGCAGTTCCCCCTTCAGGCCCAGCCTGCCCTTCCCGACGAACTCCCCGCCTTCTCCCTTCGCGCAGAAACCCAGGTCCTCCAGCGTCACGAGCGTCATGTAGGTGAAGGCGTCGTAGACCTCGGCGATGTCGATGTCCCCCGGGCGCACGCCGGCCCGTTCGAACGCCAGCCGCCCGCTGACCGCGGCCGGGGAGACCGTGAAGTCGTCCCACTCCGACATCGTGGTGTGGGACACGTGCTCACCGGTGCCGAGGACCCACACCGGTGCCTTGGCGGTGTCCGGCACGTACTCCTCCGCCGCGAGCAGCACCGCACAGCCGCCGTCACTGCGGATGCAGCAGTGCAGCTTGGTGAACGGATCGGCGATGACCGGCCCGGACAGCACGTCGTCCACGGTGATCGGGTCGCGGAACATCGCGTCCGGGTTGTGGGAGGCGTTCGCCCGCGCCTGGACGGCGACCTCGGCCAGCTGCTCCTCCGTCGTACCGTACTCGTGCATGTGACGCCGGGCCGCCATGGCGTACTTGGCGATCAGCGTGTGCCCGTACGGCACCTCGAACTGCAGCGGCCCGCGTGCGCCGAAGGAGAGGTCGGAGGTGCGCCGGCCCGCGCGGATGTCGGCGCGGGCCGTCGAACCGTAGACGAGGAGTACCGCGTTCGCGTGGCCGGCGGCGACGGCGTCGGCGGCATGAGCGGCCATGACCTCCCAGGTGGCGCCGCCGACGGCGGTCGAGTCCACCCAGCGCGGCCGGAGTCCCAGGTACTCGGCGACCTCGGCGGGGGCGAGGGTGCCCAGCCCGGCCGAGGCCAGGCCGTCGACGACGTCCCGGCCGAGACCCGAGTCGGCGAGGGCACGACGGGCGGCCTGGGCGTGCAGGGCGTACGGGGTGGGGCCGTCGACGCGACCGCAGTCCGAGAGGGATATGCCGACGACGGCGACCTTGCGGGGATGGCGCTGACTCCGAGGCATGTATCTGACGGTACATCAGATGCAGGGGGTCGGCGGTACCCTCGGGGCATGGCCCGATCCGCTGCGGAAGACGTCGACGGCTACCTCGCGGAGGTCGCCGATCCCGACCGGTCGACCGCCCTCGTGCGCATCCGCGAACTGTGCCTGACCGAGCTGGGCGACCACGAGGAGGTCATGGCGTACGGGATGCCCGCGTACCGCAGGCCGGGCGGGGAACCCGAGATCGCCTTCGCCGACCAGAAGCAGTACGTCTCCTTCTATCTGATGCGCCCCGACGTCCGGGACGCCTTCGAGGCGCGGCTCGCGGACCAGGACATGGGCAAGGGGTGCCTGCGCTTCCGCCGCACCGAGGGGATCGACTTCGACCTCGTGCGGGACCTGCTGAAGGCGGTCGCGGCGGCGCCCGGCGGGATCTGCTGAGCCGGGCGCTGCGGGCGGCCGGCACGCGGCACCCCCGCGCCCGGCCCTCACCCCGTACGCCCCGCTCTGGGCATCTGCGCCCCCCACCCCTAACATGACGGCCCGTCAGACGTCGAGGGGAGCCCCGATGGACGCCGCCTTCACCGCGGAGCAGTCCGAGATCCGACGCACCTTGCGCGCCGCGTTCGCGAAAGGCGTGCCGCCGGGGCCGCCGGGACGGGACGGCAGCGCGCCCGCCGCCGGGGCCGGGCCGGGTTACGACCCCGCCCTGTGGTCGCGGCTGGCCGGCGGACTCGGGCTGCCCGGACTGGCCCTGGAGGAGAAGTACGGCGGCGTCGGCTGCGGAACCACGGAGCTCGCCCTCGCCCTCGAGGAGACCGGCCGCGCACTCGTACCGCTGCCGCTGTTCGCGACCTCCGGCCTCGCCGCCCCACTGATCACCGCGCTCGGTACCGAACGCCAGCGTGCCGCGCTCCTGCCGGGCATCGCCGACGGCTCGCTGACCGCCGCCGTCTGCGTACCCGGCACCGCCCTCGCCACCGCCCTCGCGCTCACCGGCGGCGACCCGGACGGCACCTGGGCCGGCGGCGGCCGTGCCGGCGGCATCCAGGCCCGGCCCGACGGCCACGGCGGATGGCGGCTCTACGGGGAGGCCGCGCAGGTCCTGGACGGGCACAGCGCCGGGCTCCTCCTCGTCGCCGCGCACACCGGCGGTTTCACCCGCGGCCGCGCCCTCCTCTTCCTCGTCCGCGGTCAGGACGCCGACGGCCTGCGCCGCACCCGGTGGACCGCGCTCGACGAGACCCGGCCGCAGGCCCGCGTCCAGCTCCGCGACACCCGGGCCGAACTGCTCGGCGACGACCCCGACGCGGACGTGCCCGCCGCACTCGCCGCCACCGGCCGCACCGCCGGGGCGCTGCTCGCCGCCGAGGCCGTCGGCGCGGCCCAGGCCGCGCTCGACCGCACCGTGGAGCATGTCAAGGACCGGCGGCAGTTCGGCCGGCCCGTCGGCTCCTTCCAGGCGGTCAAGCACCGCCTCGCCGACCTGTACGTACGCGTCCAGGCGGCCCGGTCCGCCGCGTACTACGCCGCCTGGGACCCGCGCGAGGGCGCGCTCGCCCTCGCCCAGTGCCTGGAGGCGCTGCGGACCGTCGCCGGTGAGGCGATCCAGCTGCACGGCGGAATCGGCTTCACCTGGGAGCACGAGGCCCATCTGTACTTCAAGCGGGCCGCCTCCGACGAACTGCTCTTCGGCCCCGTCCACCGGCTTCGCGCACGGGCGGCGGAGACGGGGGACCTGTTCGCCCCGGCTCCCCCCGCCGCCGCCCCCCTCCCCGTCTCGGTCCCGGCCCCCGCCGACGGCTCCCTACGCCGGGCCGGGGCGGGACCGGGGCACGCCGGACGAGAGGCGGCGGGCGTCTGATGCGCACCGGGATCCGCACGGTCCAGAAGATCTCCTCGACCCGCGTCTTCGCGCGCCTCGCCCCGCACGTCATCCCCGCCCTGGACCGGGCCGTCCATCGGCTCACCCGGGGGAAGGTGCTGCTCAGCGCCCGGATGCTGCCGGGGCTCGTGCTGACCGCGCGCGGCGCGAGGAGCGGGCTTCCGCGCCGTACGCCGCTCGCGTGCATGCCGGAGGAGGCCACCGGCACCTGGATCCTCGTCGGCTCCAACTTCGGCAGGCCCGGCCATCCGGCCTGGACGGGAAATCTCCTCGCGCACCCGGAGGCGGAGATCAGCTGGCGGGGCGGGGACGTGCCGGTACGGGCGGAACTGCTGACCGGTGAGGAACGCGCGGCGGCCTGGGACGCGGCACTCGCCTTCTGGCCGCCGTACGCGACGTACCAGGCGAGGGTGGAGCGGGAGATCCGGCTGTTCCGGCTGACGCGGCGGAACCCCGACGGGGACTGACGGCGGCGGGGCAGACGCGCGGCGAACGGCCCGGTGGATCCGGAAGCCCGCAGAGTGACCGGCACGGCGCGGAGGGCCGTGGCGGAGGTCCCGGCGCGGAAGGCCGTGGGGTGAAGGCGCGAACGGAGGGACGTCGTGAGGGCGATGCACGCGACGCGGAGGGTACGGCGCGTGAAGGCACGGCGCGTGGAAGGCACGGCGCGTGGAAGGCACGGCGCGTGAAGGAACGACGGCGTCGGGCACCGGCGGTGGCGAACGGGCGTGCCTGTGACAGGACTTGGCGCGAGCGCGCCCGTCATCGCGGCCCGTCCGCTACTTCGTCGGCTTCCTGCCCGTGATGCCCAGGTGCACCAACAGCGCCAGGTTGGGCTTCAGTTCGGCCTGCTTGACGCCCCAGGTCTGGAAGCCCTTCTGGTGCGAGGCCACCGACGCCAGCATGGCGACCAGCGAACCCGACACCGCCATCGGGCTGACGTCCTTGTCGACCTTGCCCTTGGACTGGAGCTCCTTCACCGCGTCCGCGAGGGAGTTGGTGACCGAGTTCAGGATCTTCATGCGGATCTTGTAGAACCGCTTGTCGCCCTCGGCCGCGCCGAGGTCGACCACGCGGAGGATCGCGTCGTGCTTGCGCCAGAAGTCGAGGAATCCCTCGACGAGTTGCTCGGCGGTCTGCCAGGCCGACTTGCCGACCCAGGAGCGGCCCGCGACCAGTTCCGTCAATGCCGCGCCCTCCGTGGCCATTTCCTCCGCGAGCTCGAGGACCGCGCCCTCGACGTCCGGGAAGTACTGGTAGAAGGTCGCGGGCGAGGTCCCCGCTTTCCGGGCCACATCGATGACCTTGACGTCCCGGTACGGCGAGGAGCTGAGCATCTCGCTGAGACAGTCGAGCAGCTTCTGCCGCGTCGCCTGTCCGCGACGGCCGGCGACCCGGCCGTCGACAGTGCGTACTTGTCCTGTCATGCCGTCAGCTTACCGAGGGGTGATCGGCGCGCGATTCGGCCGACTGCAAATGGGGTGCTCCCGCACCGTCCCCCGGGTGGGGCAACAGTGTTATCAACAGCCTGTGGATAATTTCGGTGGACAACTCAACGAACGGCCCCCCTCTGCGTGCGGCGCATGTCACAGTCCGATTGACTGTGAGTGACGTCACATCCCGCGGAGAGGGCTCCGCGCCGCGGAATCCGCACCCGGAACCCGCCCCCGCGGGCCCGCGCCGACGAAGGGGCCGGACCATGGCCGCATTCACCGAGGGCATGCCCTGCTGGGTGGACGCCCAGCTGCCCGACCTCGAAGCGGGCAAGCGCTTCTACGGCGAACTGTTCGGCTGGACGTACCGCGAGAAAAGCGCTGATCGCGGCCCCTACCCGCACTACACCGACGCCCTGCGGGACGGGAAACCCGTCGCCGCCCTCGCCTCCAAGAGCGACGGCCGCATGCCCACCACCTGGGGCGTCTACTTCGCCACCGACGACGCCGCCGCCACCGCCCGCACGATCAGGGACGCCGGCGGCCAGGTGATCACCACCCCCACGCCCGTCGACGGCCTCGGCACCGTCGTCCTCGCCGCCGACCCCGCGGGCGCCGTCTTCGGCCTCTGGCAGAAGGGCGAACGTGACGGCTTCGCGCTTCAGGGCAAGCCCGGATCGTTCTGCTGGACCGAGGTCTACACACGGGACAAGGACGCCGTCGACCCCTTCTACCGGGAAGTGTTCGGCTTCCAGGGCACCCCGCTGCCCGACGACACCGTCGACTACCTGATGTGGTCGCCCGCCGGGACCGAGCCCGGCGAGGACACCGCCGTCGGCGCCCGCAGCGTCATCACCGACGCCTTCCCGGTGGAGATGCCCGGCCACTTCCTCGTCTACTTCTCCGTCGACGACACCGACGCCACCGTGGAGCTCGCCACCCGGCTCGGCGCCCGCGTCACCACGCCGCCCTTCGACATCCCCTACGGACGTATGGCCGTCCTCACCGACGACCAGGGCGCGGCCTTCGCGGTCCTGGCCGAACCCCGGCCCGCATCCGGGCCGGCATCGGGGCCCGCGGCTCAGTCCGAACAGACGTCCGAACAGGCGTCGGAGCGGACAGGGCGAGCGCCCCGAGGCCCACGCGAACAGCAGGCCGAACGGCAACCCGAACGGCAACCCGAACGGCAACCCGGTCCCGCGACGTAACCCCGCGACCCCGGCCCGGCCGAACCGCGCCCCGACCGCCCCGGCGGCACCCCAGCCCGCCCCACCATCGAACACCCGGCCGACTCCACCACCGAACGCCAGACCGACACCCCCGGCCGCCCCGCCCACTGCCCCCCCCGAACCCGCCGAAGCCGCCCGCCACCCCCCGGCAGCCCGGCAAAATAGCCCGAGACACCCCGATACCGCCCCGGGTTCGCAACCGTGCCCCCCGGCAGGAACAATCAGGTGGCGACGGGGCCGTACCTACATGGCCCCTACGGGGAGGTGGCAAGCGAAGTGGAGCAGCTGACGCAGCACGACCCGAGGCGGATCGGCCCCTTCGAGGTGCTGGGACGGCTCGGAGCCGGCGGCATGGGGCTGGTCTATCTCGCACGGTCGGCGTCCGGCCGGCGCGTGGCGATCAAAACGGTGCGCACCGAGCTCGCCGAAGACCAACTGTTCCGCGTCCGCTTCACCCGCGAGGTCGAAGCGGCACGAGCGGTGTCCGGCTTCTACACCGCGGCCGTCGTGGACGCCGACCCACGCGCCGCCGTGCCCTGGCTCGCCACCGCCTACGTCCCCGCCCCCTCCCTCGAGGAGATCGTGAACGAGTGCGGGCCCCTGCCCGCCCAGGCCGTCCGCTGGCTGGCAGCCGGAATCGCCGAGGCCCTCCAGTCCATCCACGGCGCCGGCCTCGTCCACCGCGACCTCAAGCCGTCCAACGTCCTCGTCGTCGAGGACGGCCCCCGCGTGATCGACTTCGGCATCGCGTCAGGCGTCTCCAACACCCGCCTCACCATGACCAACGTCGCCGTCGGCACCCCCGCCTACATGTCGCCCGAACAAGCCCGCGACTCCCGCAGCGTCACCGGCGCCAGCGACGTCTTCTCCCTCGGCTCCACCCTCGTCTTCGCCGCCACCGGCCACGCACCCTTCCACGGCGCCAACCCCGTCGAAACCGTCTTCATGCTCCTGCGCGAAGGCCCCGACCTCGCCGGACTCCCCGACGAACTGCGCCCCCTCATCGAGTCCTGCATGCAGATGGACGCCGCACTCCGGCCCAGCCCCGAGGACCTCCAGGCGCAACTCGCACCCCACCTCTTCTCCTCCGGCGGCGACGACAGCGGCACCGCCTCCGCCTGGCTGCCCGGCCGCGCCGTCTCCCTCATCGAGGACCGACGCGGCGGACGACTGCCCGGCACCGGCGCACCCGCCGGCCGGCCCCGTCCCCCCACACCCCCCAGGCCCGAACACGCCCCCGCCGCCGCCCAGCAGCACCCCGCCGGACCCGACCCCCGCAACACCGGACCCGTCCGCCCCCAGCACGCCCCACCCGGCCCCGGCCCCGACCCGGCCCCCGTGCAGCTGCCCGGCGCCAAGGTCCCCATCGGCCCCGGACCCCGCGCCGCCGCCGACGCCCGCGCCGTCGCCGTGGACGCCGGCCCGGCCACCGGCTGGGTCCGCCCGCCCGGCGGCGAAGCCGCCACCAACGCCATGACCGCCGCCCCGCCCGTACCCGCACCCACCACACCCCCGGACACCGGCCCCGCACGCTGGCGCCCCTGGCGCTTCCGCATGTCCAACGACGTCTGGGGCACCCCCGTCGTCGACGGCGACCTCCTCTACGTCACCTCCTTCGAGGTCCACGCCCTCGACGTCGCCAGCGGCCGCCGCCAGTTCAAGACCCGCGACGTCGCCTGGGCCATGACCGTCACCGCCGGACGCATCCACGCCTCCGACGGACCCACCCTCTACGCCCTCGACGCCCACGACGGCGGCGAACGATGGCGCACCCAGACCGACGCCTGGGTCTACTCCCTCCAAGCCGCCCGAGGCACCGTCGTCACCGCCACCCGCGGCGGCGGCGTACAGGGCTGGGAAGCCTCCAACGGCGAAAAACTCTGGGAGATCACCGGCGCCCAGACCGACTTCGAAACCCCCGAAGCCGGCCCCGCACTCTGCGACGACACCGTCCACGTCTGGCGCAACGCCCGCCTCCAGGCCCTCGACGCCCGCACCGGCAACGAACGCTGGTCCTACCCCGTCGGCGACTCCGCCTCGTGCGGCGGCGCACCCGTACGCGTCACCCAGGCCCCCGACGGCTGCACCTACATCGCCGCCGGCACCCGCGTCCTCTGCGTCGACACCATCACCGGACACGTGCGCTGGCACTTCGAAGCCCCCGCCGTCTTCCTCGCCCCACCCGTCTTCGCCCCCGGCCCCGCCGTCACCGGCGGCGGAATCTACCTCGCCGACTACCTCGGCACCGTCTACGCCCTCGACGCCACCACCGGAAAGGACCGCTGGCGCATCGCCACCGAGGCCCGCCAGTCCGTCGAACCCGTCCTCGTCGCCGACGGCAGCATCCACGTCGGCAGCGGCAGCGCCCTCTACACCCTCGACGCCGTCACCGGCACCCCCAAATGGCGCTTCGCCGCCGGCGGCGACGTCACCGGCAGCCCCGTCGTCGCCGACGGCCGCATCCACTTCGGCTCCGCCGACCACGTCCTCTACACCCTCGACGCGGCCGGCGGACAGCTCCGCTGGAAACTCGCCACCGGCGGCGAGATCACCGGCTCACCCGTCGCCCGCAACGGCGTCGTCTACGCCTGCTCCAAGGACCGCTGCGTCTACGCCCTCGACGCCGCCAAGGGAACCGCCACCGGCCGCACCACCGCACCCCGGTAACACCCGCCGACCACCCCGGCCGGCGGGTCCGGCGGGGTCGCCGGGCAGAACACCGGAACTACGGCCCACGCCCCTCGTCACGGAACGGATCCCGCTCCGGACCCGCACCGTACGGATCCGGCCGCGGCTGACGCGGCCCCGACCCGTACGGCGGAGGAGGCGGATACACCGGCAGCCGCTGCGTGTCGTTCGGACCCGGAGCCCACGCGTACGGGCCCCCCTCCTCCGGCGGATACCCGGCCGGACCACCCGGCGGATACGCAGCCGCATCCCCCGGCGGATACGCGACGGGCTCCTCCGGCGGACCGTCCCAGCCCGGCTCGTCGAACCCCACGACCCGAGGCGCACGCCCCCGCATCACCACCGCGCCCAGCAGCAGCAGGAAACCGCCGCCCAACGCCGCCGCGACCCCCTCACCCAGCCCCGGCAGATCGCCGCCCACCGACAGATACCCCGCCGCCTGACCCTGGCGCACCATCCACAGCACCGTGAAACCGAGAACCACCAGCCCCGCCAGCGCCACCAGCAACCGCGACCGCAACACCACCCCGAGCAACGTCACCAACGCGGCGAACGCATACGGCAGCACCAACGACGACACGAGCTCCGTCTGCGCGTCCGTGATACCGCCGAACAGATCCTGCACCCGGTAGTCGACGCCCGGACGACCGCCGTACCAGGCACGGAACGGGCCGCACACCGCAGCCGCCGCTCCGGCGAGAGCCAGCACCGACCCGAAGACGTTACGGACCATGGCCGGCCTCCTCTCCGCAGCACGACGCTACGCCCGTGGTACCCCGACCGCGACCCTTGAACCGGCCCCGCACCGGCCCGCCCCGACCGGGGACAGGCCCGCCACGGGCACCGCCACCGCGCGGCCCCTCGCCCTCCATACGGCCGACCGGGCGTCCCGCACTCACCACCGGCCACCCGGACCGCACCACCGGCCACCCGGACCGCCCCGCCCGCCGCACTCACCACCGGCCACCCGGACCGCCCCACCGGCCACCCGGACCGCCCCACCGGCCACCCGGACCGCCCCACCGGCCACCGCCCGCCGCACCGCACCCCGCCGCTACATTGGTGCCCGCCCCACCGAGGAGAAGCCCGTGCCCGCCCGCCCCAGCCTCCTGTACGTCACCGACCTCGCCTATCCGGCCCGCGGACGGCGCTACGGCGACGAGGACATCCACCTCACCTCCCGGCTCCGCGCCGACTTCGACCTCGCCCTCTGCCACCCCCTCGACGCCGCCGCCCTCATGGACGCCTTCGACGCCGTCGTCGTCCGCAACAGCGGCCCCGTACTCCACTACCGCGAAGCCCACGACGCCTTCCGCGCCCGGGCCACCGCGCACGGCACCCGCGTCTACAACCCGCTCACCGGCCGCGGCGACATGGCGGGCAAGCAGTACCTGCTCGACCTCACCCGGACCGGGCACCCCGTCATCCCCACCGTCGACCGGCCCGAGGACCTCCACCGGCTGCCCGAGACCGACCTGTACGCCGTCAAGCCCCGCGACGGAGCGGACTCCATAGGACTCCGGTTCCTGCCCCACGACCGGCTCACCGGCCTCGACCACGGCGACATCCTCGTCCAGCCGCGCATCGACTTCCGCTACGAGGTGTCGTTCTACTACGTCGACGACACCTTCCAGTACGCGCTCCACGCCCCCGACCCCGAACGACGCTGGGTCCTCGAACCCTACGAGCCCACCGACGCCGACCTCGCCTTCGCCCGGCGCTTCATCGACTGGAACACCCTCGACCACGGAATCCAGCGCGTCGACGCCTGCCGCACCCGCGACGGCGACCTCCTCCTCGTCGAACTGGAGGACCTCAACCCCTACCTCTCCCTCGACCTCCTCGACGAGCCGACCCGCGACGCCTTCGTCACCGCCATGACCACCTCGCTCCACCGCTTCCTGGACACGACGCCCCCGGGGTAGGCGCTCTGCCCACGAAGGTGTGCGCCGCCGGTAGAGCGGACGGCGAGGTCGCGGCTGGGATCGCCATGGGAACCGAAGGTTGTTTGATTTCGTCCGTCGCCTTCGGGGCTCATGGCGTATCGGATCGGGGGCCCGGAGAACCGGGGCACCGCATCGCCGGAACGCGGAGGACTCGGGGGATGGCCCGGGACGAGTGGGAGCGGCTCAAAGCCGATCGCCGGAGCGGCACGTCTCAGCGCAACCGGAAACCCGGCCGCCGCGCGGCGAACAGCTCCGCCTGCCGCTCCGGCGGCAGATTCCCCAACGTCACCAGCTGCGGCGCGTGAGCCAGCGCCTGCGCACGGACCGCCTCCTTCGCCGACCACACCGCACGGACCGTCCCCTGCACCGCCCCCGTCGGGTACGAGGCGATCACCTCGGCGCAGCGCACCGCCGCCGGCACCTCCTCGCCGGGCGCGGTCACCTCGCTGACCAGCCCGGTCTCGTACGCCCGCCGGGCCGAGAGCCGCTCGGCCGTACCCATCAGCGCCGTGCGGGCCACCTCCCCGAACGGCATCCGCATCGCCATGTACACCGACTCGTAGGCACTGACCATGCCGTACGTGGTGTGCGGGTCGAAGAAGACGGCGTCCTCGGCCGCGACCAGGAACTCCGCCTCGCCGAGCAGATAGAACGCGCCGCCGCACGCCAGCCCGCGTACCGCCGCGATCACCGGTTTCCACAGGTCGTTCGCCTTCGGTCCGATCCGCACCAGCGGATCGTCCACCGAGTAGGGCGACGCGGGCTGCGGAACGACCGCGGACCGGTCGATGCCGGTGCAGAACGCCTTCCCGCCGGCGCCGGTGACCACCACCGCGCGGACGGTGTCGTCGAAGCGGAACTCCCGCCAGACGATCGACAGTTCCTCCGCCATGGCGAGGTCGACGGCATTGTGCCGGTCCGGCCGGTCGAGGGTGACGACGGCGACCCCGGTCTCCTTGTCCCGCTCCACGCGCACACCGGACTCCGGCATCACCGCTCCAGCAGCCAGCGCGGTACGGTCACCCCGCCGCCGGCCTCCGTGAACGCCACCCGCACCGGGGCCCCGACGCGCAGCCGCACCGGGTCGACGGAGTTCAGCGGGGCGTCCGCGGCGGCCACGACGTTGCCGACCAACCGGATGTGGGGGGCGTCCGCGAGCTCGACGACGACCGCGTTGTACGGGGCCTGCTCGGCGTAGCCGGGAAGCAGCGGGGGGTGGGGCAGGACGTAGGACCAGATCCGGCCGCGGCCGCTCATACGGCGCCAGGTGCTGCCGAACGACTGGCAGTGGGGGCAGCAGGGGCGGGGCGGGAAGCGCAGCTCGTCGCAGGAGGCGCAGGCCTGGACGCGGAGTTGTCCTCGGGCTGCGTACTCCCAGAAGGGCGCACCGTCCTCGTCGATGACGGGTGTCAGATACGCGGTGTCAGAATCTGTCATCTGTCAGTTCAACTCCTCAGAAGCAACGCCGAAGTGGGGACTCCCTCGCCCGCCGTCACCAGGCATGTCGACGCGCCCGGCACCTGCGCCGTGGAGGCACCGCGCAGTTGCTTCACACCCTCGTTGATCAGGTTGAAGCCGTGGACGTACGCCTCGCTGAGCCCGCCACCCCCGGTGTTGAGCGGCAGTCGACCGCCGATCTCCAGGGCGCCCCCCTCGGTGAACGGCCCGCCCTCCCCGCGCCCGCAGAAGCCGTATCCCTCCAGCGACAGCGGGATCAGCGGGGTGAACGCGTCGTAGATCTGGGCGACGTCGACGTCCTGCGGGCCGAAGTCGGCCGTCTTCCACAGGTGCCGGGCCGCGGTCCAGGCCGGGCCGGTGAGCGGGTCGTCGTTCCAGTAGTTGACCATGCCGTGGTGCTGGGCCGGCAGGCCCTGGGCGACGGAGTGGACGTACACGGGCCGGTGCCGGCAGTCGCGGGCGCGTTCGGCGCTGACCACGACGCAGGCCAGTGCCCCGTCCGTCTCGAGGCAGTTGTCGAAGAGGCACAGGGGTTCGCTGATCCAGCGCGCCGTCATGTACATCTCGCGGGTCAGCGGCCGCTCGTACATCATCGCGGCCGGGTTCTGGTTGGCGCGGTTGCGGCAGGCGAGGGCGACGTTGAAGAGGTGGTCGCGGGTGGCGCCGTACTCGTGCATGTAGCGCCGGGTGAGCATGCCGATCTCGTCGGCGGGGCGCAGCAGTCCGAAGGGCCGGGTCCACTGTCCGGGGGTGGGCAGTTGTGCCGCGGTGTTCTTCCAGGGGCGCGGCCCGGAGCCGCGTTTGCGGGAGCGCCAGGCGATGCCGACGTTCGCCTGGCCGGTGGCGACGGCCGCGGCGAGGTGGGCGACGGTCGCGCAGGAGCCGCCGCCGCCGTAGCCGGCCTTGCTGAAGAAGGTGACGTCTCCCGCGCCGATCGCCTTGGCGATCTCGACCTCGTCGGTGTCCTCCATCGTGTAGGAGGCGAAGGCGTCCACCTCGGCGGGGCTCACACCGGCGTCGTCGAGTGCGGCGAGGATGGCCCGGCAGGCCAGGGTCTTCTCGGTTTCGGGGAGGTGTTTCGCGAAGGCGGTCTGTCCGATTCCGGCTATCGCCGTCGCGTCCTTGAGGGTCGCCATGCGGGGGAGGGTACAGCTAATCTGACGGACAGTCAGCTACCGGGGTGCGAGAAGCGATACGCGACGGCGGGAGGTCCGGGCTATGCGCGGCGATCTGGAGTGGGGCTCCGTCCCGAGACTGGTGCGGAGTGCCGCGGAACGACACGGCGACCGGGAGGCCGTGGCCGAGGGCCGTACCCGGGTGACGTACGCCGAGCTGGGCGAACGCGTCGACCGTGCGGCCGCCGCCTGTATCGCCGCGGGTGTGGAGCCGGGGGACCGGGTGGCGGTCTGGGCGCCGAACACCCTGGAGTGGATCGTCTCCGCGCTGGGCGCGGTGTCGGCCGGCGCGGTGCTCGTGCCGCTCAACACCCGCTTCAAGGGCACGGAGGCCGCGTACGTCCTGGCCCGGTCCCGGGCGAAGCTGCTGTTCATCACCGGCACGTTCCTCGGCACCTCGTACGTGGCCTCGCTGCGGCGCGCCGAGGTGGAACTGCCGTATCTAGAGCAGGTGGTGGTGCTCGGAGACAGCGCGCCGGAGGACTACCGGACGTGGAAGGACTTCCTCGCGGGCGGGGACGCGGTGCCGGTGTCCCTCGTGCGGGCGCGGGCGGACGCGGTGGAGCCGTCGGCCCCGTCGGACATCGTGTTCACCTCGGGCACGACGGGGGCGCCGAAGGGTGCGGTGATCACTCACGCGCAGACGCTGCGCTGCTACGCGATCTGGGCCGAGCTGGCGGGGCTGCGCGAGGGCGACCGCTATCTGATCGTGAACCCGTTCTTCCACACCTTCGGCTACAAGGCCGGGATCATCGCCTGCCTGATGCGGGGCGCGACGATGGTGCCGCAGCCGGTGTTCAACGTCGACACGGTACTGGCGAACATCGCGTCCGAGCGGATATCGGTCCTGCCGGGTCCGCCGACGCTGCACCAGTCGCTGCTGGACCACCCGGCCAGGGACGCGCACGACCTGTCGGCGCTGCGGCTGGTGGTGACGGGTGCGGCGGTGGTGCCGTTGCGTCTGGTGGAGCGGCTGCGGCGCGAGTTGCGCATCGGGACGGTTCTGACGGCGTACGGGCTGTCGGAGGCTTCGGGCATCGTGACGATGTGCCGTCGCGGGGACGATCCGGCGACGATCGCGGCGACGTCGGGGCGGGCGATCCCGGGCACCGAGGTGCGGGTGCGGGCCGAGCCGGGCGAGCCGGGGGAGATCCTGGTGCGCGGGCACAACGTGATGCAGGGGTACTTCGAGGACCCGGTGGCCACGGCGGAGGCGGTCGACGCGGACGGCTGGCTGCACACGGGCGACGTGGGTGTCCTCGACGCGGCGGGGAATCTGCGGATCACCGACCGGATCAAGGACATGTTCATCGTGGGCGGCTTCAACGCGTACCCGGCGGAGATCGAGCGGCTCCTCGGTCTGCACCCGGATGTCGCGGACGTGGCGGTGATCGGCGTGCCGGACGGGCGGCTGGGCGAGGTGGGGAAGGCGTACGCGGTGCGCCGGGCGGGTTCGACGCTGACGGCGGACGATCTGATCGCCTGGTCGCGCCGGGAGATGGCGAACTACAAGGTGCCGCGGTCGGTGGAGTTCGTGGTGGAGCTGCCGCGGAACGCGAGCGGGAAGGTGCTGAAGACGGAACTGCGGGCGCGCGCCGAGGCGCACGCCCGCTGAACGCACCGCGGCCGCGGCGGCTCCCCCTCCGCGCCGCCGCGGCCGCACCCCGTCGTGTGCGGTCTCAGGGCTTCGGAGGGGCGGGGACGTGGTTGTCCATGGTGGTGATGCCGCCGTCCTTCGGCGGGGCCGGCACGTGGTTGTCGAGCGTGGTGATCTTCCCGTCCTTGGGCGGCGCGGGGACGTGGTTGTCCTGGGTGGTGGCGCCGCCGTCCCTCGGAGGGGCCGGCACGTGGTTGTCCATCGTGGTGATGGTCTCGTCGTTCTTCTGTGCTTCGCTCATCGTCTGCTCCCCGAAGTGTCTCGGATCCGATCGGTAACGCCCGTTCGGCGACTCCCCCGTGGGTCGCCGAACGGGCGTCTTGGGACCGCTCACCTTAGTGGTGAGTCCCCCGTGACCCGTCTGCCCCCCGACGCGACGGACCGATGGGTACGAGAGTGCCGTGTCGGCATAAACAAACGCTGAACGTGCGGGTCGGGGGGCTGTCAGGCGGCGGCGAGAGGCGTCAGCAGTGCTCGTACCTGGTCCGCGTCGGACACGCCGAGTTGTTCGTAGACGGACAGTGCCTCGCGCCAGCAGGCGCGTGCGCGGTCGGTCTGGCCGAGGGCGTCGAGGGCGCGGCCGAGGAGGGTGAGGACGTTGCCGCGCATGCGGTCGCCGCCGATGCAGCCGTTGGCCAGGGCCTGTTCGGCGTGCTGGGCGGCGATGGCCGGTTTGCGGGCCTTGAGCTGGGCTTCGGCCATGCGGAAGTGGGTGGTGCCTTCCCACAGGCGCTGGCGGTCGTCGGCGAACATGCGCAGGGCGTCGCCGAACTGTTCCAGGGCTTCCGTGTGGCGTCCGGCGTGGGTGAGGGCGACGCCGAGGGCGTAGCGGCCGTTGGCGAGCCTGACGGTGATGCCCATGCCGTCGTAGATGGCGATGCCTTGCTGGGCGAGGTCGATGGCGCTGGCGGTGCGGCCGAGGAGGAGGTGGACGCGTGAGAGGTTGCACAGGGCGCTGGCGGCGCCGACGAGGTTGGCGTCGGCGCGGAAGCCTTCGACGGCTTTGAGGAGGTGCTCCTCGGCCTGTTCGTAGCGTTCCTGGACGATGGCGATGATGCCGCGGTCGTTGTCGGACCAGGGGACGGGGGCGTGGTCGCCGGTGCCGGAGGCGAGGGTGCGGGCCCGGGTGGCTTCGTCGTCGGCCTCGTCGTACCGTCCCGCCACGAGGTGGACGCTCGTCAGTGTCGTCCTTGCGCGTCCCTCGGCGTGGGCGTCGCCGGATGTGCGTGCGGCGTCGCGTGCGGCGAGTGCCGTGGATTCGTACTGCTTGCTGTTGGCGCCGGACTCGGCGAGGTCCTTGGCGGCCCAGAGCAGGTCGACGGCGCGGCGGAGCCTGGTGCCGACGAAGGACTGGCGGGCGCAGGCGAGGAGGCAGTTGGCCTCGCGGTAGAGCCAGTCGAGGGCTTCGTGGCGGTCGGTGAAGGCGAGTCCTTCGTAGACGGTGGAGGCGAGGTGGTCGACGAGGCGGTCGCCGGGGCGTTCGAGGGCGAAGACGCGGGCGGTGGTGGCGAGGTAGAAGTCCAGCAGCCGGGACAGGGCGGCCTCGCGTTCGGCCGGTGGCTGTTCGTCGCGTTCGGCGCATGCACGCGCGTAGAGGCGGACGAGGTCGTGGAAGCGGTAGCGGCCGTGGGCTGCGGATTCGAGGAGTGAGGTGTCGACGAGGGCTTCGAGGAGGTCCTCGGTGTCGTGTTCGGGGAGTCCGAGGGTGGCGGCTGCCGCGGTGAGGGAGATGTCGGGGCCGTCGGCGAGGCCCAGGAGGCGGAAGGCACGGGCCTGGGCGGGTTCGAGCTGGCCGTAGCCGAGTTCGAAGGTGGCTTTGACGGCGAGGTCGCCTGCCTGGAGTTCGTCGAGGCGGCGGCGTTCGTCGGCGAGTTTGGCGGCGAGGACGGAGACGGTCCAGGTGCGGCGCGCGGCGAGGCGGGAGGCGGCGATGCGGATGGCGAGGGGCAGGAAGCCGCAGGCGGCGACGACGTCGAGGGCGGCTTCGCGTTCGGCGGTGACGCGTTCTTCGCCGACGATGCGGGTGAAGAGCTGGAGGGCTTCGTCGGGGGACATGACGTCGAGGTCGACGAGGTGGGCTCCGGCGAGGTCGACCATGCGGACGCGGCTGGTGACGAGGGCGGCGCAGCCGGCGGTGCCGGGCAGCAGGGGCCGGACCTGGGCGGCGTCGCGGGCGTTGTCGAGGAGGACGAGGATGCGGCGGCCGTCGAGGAGGGAGCGGAAGAGGGCGGCGCGTTCGTCGAGGGTGTCGGGGATGGCGGTGTCGGCGGTGCCGAGGGCGCGGAGGAAGGCGCCGAGGACGGTTTCGGGTTCGGCGGCGCGGTGGCCGGCGCCCTGGAGGTCGACGTAGAGCTGTCCGTCGGGGAAGTGGGGTTTGGCTTCGTGGGCGACGTGGACGGCGAGGGTGGTCTTGCCGACGCCGCCTATGCCGGCGAGGGCGGAGACGGCCATGACGGTGCCGTCGGCGGAGCCGAGGCGGTGTCCGAGTTCGCGGACGAAGGCGGCGCGGCCGGTGAAGTCGGGCACGGTGGCGGGGAGTTGTGCCGGCCGGGCGGGCTGCGGCGCTGTGGGTGCGGGTTGTTCGGCGGGGCGCGCGAGTTCGGTGTCGGCCTGGAGGATGCGCTGCTGGAGGGCGGAGAGTTCGGGGCGGGGGTCGACGCCGAGTTCGTCGGCGAGGAGGCGTCGGGTGTCGGCGTAGACGGCGAGGGCCTCGGCCTGGCGTCCGCTGCGGTAGAGGGCGAGCATGAGGAGTTCGCGCAGGCGTTCGCGCAGGGGGTGTGCGGCGGTGAGGGCGGTGAGTTCGGAGACGGCTTCGGCGTGGCAGCCGACGTCGAGGTCGAGTTCGAGGCGGGTCTCGAGGAGTTGGAGGTGCCATTCCTCGAGGCGGGCGCGCTGGGTCTCGGCGTAGGGGCCGGGTACGGAGGCGAGGGGTTCGCCGTCCCAGAGTCCGAGGGACTTGTTGATGAGGACGCGGGCCTGGCAGCGGTCGCCGCCGGCGCGGGCCTTCTCGGCTTCGGCGACGAGCTCCTGGGCGACCTGGAGGTCGAGGGCGTCGGCGGGGATGCGGACGGCGTAGCCGCCGGATTCGCTGACGAGGACGCCGGGGTCGAGGATCTTGCGGAGGCGTGAGGCGTAGGTGCGTACGGCGGCGAGGGCCTGGGAGGGCGGGTCCTCGCCCCAGATGGCGTCGATGAGTTCGGCGGCGGTGGCGGTGCGGCCCTCGCGGAGGAGGAGGGCGGCGAGGAGGGCGCGCTGCTGGGGTGATCCGGAGGGGAGTGCCTGTGCGGATCGCCAGGCGCGGACGGGTCCGAGCACGCTGAAGCGCAGGTGCCCGTCGCTGTCCGACGGGTCCGGAGTCCGCGGCTCCGGAATGTGTGGCTGTGCGGAGGGCCCGTCCTCGCGGTGCATCGCTACCCCCTGCCGGTACCGCCTTCGTCCCGCTTCGTGCCGCTCGTGTCGCGGGTTCGCCCCCGACAGTCTGCCTTGTGGGGGCCGGGCTCGTCAGCAAGGGGTGACGCTCTGCACAGGATCTGCAGGATCCTGCCCGAACAGGGAGCTGACGACCCGTCAGATGAACGCTACCGTGGTACGCATGGAGACCTTCCCGAAGATCATCTCGGTGGACGACCACACGGTGGAGCCCCCCAACGTCTGGCGGGACCGGCTCCCGTCGAAGTACCGGGACAGCGGCCCCCGTGTCGTCCGCGCGCCACTGAGGGAAATGACCTTCCTCGGCGGCAGGTTCGCCCCCGTCATGGGCGCGCCGGGCGAGGAGGGGCCGGTCGGTGACTGGTGGGTGTACGAGGACCTGCACCGGCCGCTGACCCGGCTCGACACCGCCGTCGGCTACGACCGCGACGAGATCAGGCTCGAGGTCATCACGTACGAGCAGATGCGGCCCGGTTCGTACAGCGTCCCGGACCGGCTGGCCGACATGGACGTCAACCACGTCCAGTCCGCCCTGTGCTTCCCCACCTTCCCGCGCTTCTGCGGTCAGACGTTCACCGAGGCGAAGGACCGTGAGCTGGGGCTGCTCGGCGTGCGCGCCTACAACGACTGGATGGTGGAGGAGTGGTGCGGGCCCGAGGCCCGGGGCCGGCTCGTCCCGCTCGCCCTGATCCCGCTCTGGGACGCGGAGCTCGCCGCGGCCGAGGTGCGGCGGAACGCGGCGCGCGGGGTGCGCGCGGTGGCGTTCTCGGAGATACCGCCGCACCTCGGCCTGCCGTCCGTCCACTCCGACGCGTGGGACCCGTTCCTGGCGGCGTGCGACGAGACCGGGACGGTCGTGGCCATGCACATCGGCTCCTCCTCCCGGATGCCGTCGACGTCGGCCGACGCCCCGCCGGCCGTCGGCTCCACCATCACCTTCGCCAACTGCTGCTTCTCGATGGTCGACTGGCTGATGAGCGGCAAGTTCGAGCGGTTCCCGAATCTCCGCGTCATGTACGCCGAGGGCCAGATCGGGTGGATCCCGTACATCCTGGAGCGTGCGGACGTGGTGTGGGAGGAGAACCGCGGCTGGGGCGGCGTCGCGGACAAGGTGCACCGGCCGCCGTCGGAGCTGTTCGCCGAGCACGTCTACGGTTGCTTCTTCGACGACGCCTTCGGCCTGCGGAACCTGGACGCGATCGGCGTCGGGAACGTGCTGTACGAGACGGACTACCCGCACTCGGACTCCACCTGGCCCAAGTCCCGCGAGGTCGGCGAGGCGCAGATGGGGCATCTGGCCCCCGACGTGGTGGAGCGGATCGTGCGCGGGAACGCGATCGACCTGCTGGGGCTGACGGAGGACGGGCTCTGGCCCGGCCCCTGAGCCGCCCGGGCGGACGTGCGGCGGCCGGCGTGGTCCGCGGGCCCGTGCCGGACGTGCGGCGGCCGGCGTGGTCCGCGGGCCCGTGCCGGACGTCCGCGGATGACCTGGCAGCCCCCTGCGCCCCGGGGCATCGGCCCGCGCGCCGGGGTGCCCAACCGTGACGTGGACGTCCGCCCATGCCCGGGCCGTCCGCCCCGGGCCGTCCGCCCCGGGCCGTCCACTCATGAACGGCCATCCACCCATGCACGGACATCCACCCATGACGTGGACATCCGCCCATGCCCGCCGCCACCATCGGGACATGACGCTCACTCCGGCAGAAGCCGACAAGATCCTCGCCGACAACTTCGCCCCCTGGGTGCTCGATCTCGGTCTGACCGTCGTCGAGACGGGCGAACTCCACGCCGTGCTCCGCCTGCCGTGGACCGACCGGCTCGCCCGGGAGGGCGGCGCGCTGTCCGGCCAGGCGCTGATGGCGGCGGCAGACACCGCCACCGTGATCGCCGTGTCCTCGGCCCGCGGAGGTTTCGTCCCGATGACGACGGTCCAGCAGTCGACGACGTTCCAGCGGGCGGTGACGGGCGCGGACGTGCTCGTCGACGCCCGGGTGTCCAAGCTCGGCAGGCGTATGGCGTTCGCCGAGATCACGATGACGGCGCACGGCGGCGAGGAGCCCGCCGCCCGAGCATCGACCGTGTACGCACTGCTCGGGTAGGGCCGTCTAAGGTTCCGCTGTCGGCTTCCGGGCCGGCCCGGCCGGTCCCGGCCGACCGGTGCCGCCCGTCGCGGCGGGTGCGCGGCTCCGAGGGCGACGCGCACCGCAGCCGGTCCGGGCCGGCGTTCCGGGTGGTCCGGACCGCGGACGGGCGCCGTCCGCGGTGGTGCGCGAAGGCGGAGGGAACCGCCGCGAAGGAGTGGGAACGACTGTGGAGGCGGGGACGCACGGGGCGGAACTCGACGAACTGCTGAGTGTGGTGCGGCGCCGCAGCCCGGCCGCCGTGCTGGCCTGGCTCGGCGGCAGGGTCGGGGCGGACGTCGCATGGGTCGGCAGGGCGGGCGCGGTCGACGCCGCGACGCCCGGCTTCCCGCCCGGGATCGCGCGCGTGCTGCCCGAGCACGCGGGACCCCTGGCCGGCGGAGGTCTGGCCGCCGCCACGACGCATCTGGACGGCCGGGAGGTGCGTCTCGAGGCTTTCGGCGGGCGGGCGCCGCGCCCGGTGCTCGTGACGGCCTCGTCCGCACCGCTTCCGCGCGACGCGGCGGTGCTCGCCTCGCACGCCGGCGGACTCCTCGAACTGCTGGACAGGGCGGGGGATGCGGACGAGAACGCACGCGGCTACGAGGCGAAGTCCCGTCAGTTGCGGTTCGCGGTACTGACCGCGCTGATGAGCGGGGACGTCACCCTGGCCCGGCGCATGACCACGGGCGACGTGCCGCCGCTGCTCGGCGCGGAGCGCGTCCGGGTCCATCTGCTGCACTGCACCCCCGCCGACCGCGACCGGCTGGCCCGGACCTATCTGGACCCCTCGGGCTACCACGGGGCCGCCCTGATGGTGCACTGCCCGGCCTTCAAGGAGCATCTGATCTGCCCCATCGCCGAGGACGTCGAACCCGGCGGCCGGCTCCGGCAGGGCGAGGTGCTGCGCAGGCTCGTCCGGGAGAACCCCGGATACGCCCTCGGCGTCAGCAGACCGCATCCGCTCGCGGCCATGGGCGAGGCCTACGGCGAGGCGCTGCACGCCCTCACCGTCGCCCGCAACTCGCCGGACCGGCTCGCCGTCTACCGGGGCCGGCCGTCCCTGGTGCAGGTCCTGCCCCGGCGGCCCGCGGCCGCCTGGGCGTCCGCCTTCCTGGAGCCGCTGGGCGCCGTGCCCAAGCCGACCGTGGACGTCACGCGCCTGGCCGTGACCTTCCCCCGTGCCGCCGTGGCGCGGCTGCTGCAGATCAGCCGCACCACCGTCGCTGCGCACTGCCGCCGGGCGGAGGAGGCGCTGGGCGTGGACCTCGGCGATGTGCGGACCCGGGCAGCGCTGGACCTGGCCCTGTCGCTGACCGCCGTCCACCCCGGTCCCGCCGACGGCCGCGGGCCGGCCCCGGCCCTGCCCGAACTGCTGCGCACCGCACCCGCCGTGAACTGGGCGGAGAGCTTCATGGGTCCGCTGCACACCGGCCGGAACGGTGATCTGCACCGCACCGTCGAGGCCTGGGTCGACACCGGCGCCGACGCCCGTGCGGCCGCCGCGCGGCTGGGGCTGAGCCGGAACACGGTCCGGTCCCGGCTGCGCGCCGCCGAGCGGCTGCTCAACCGCGATCTGCTGACGACCGGTTCGGGGATCCACGACCTCGTCCACGCGCTGGACGTGACGGGTGGGCAGCGTGCACTGCCCGCCGCCGAAACTGATCACCGTGCACGGTGGCCCGGGGGCCGGGCCGCGTCCTAACGTGCAGGTGTCGCGGAGGCATGCCCTCCGTGCGGCTGCGAGCACGTGCACCGCGGGGTGACGGCGTCCGCGTCACGGGGGTATGCGCACGCCCGGACGCCCCCGGTCCGCGCACGGTCCGCCCGCGGCCACCGACCGGCCCCCGGCGCCCCTCCCAGGCGCCGGGCCCGGTCCCGGCCCCGCCCCACCCCTGTCCGGGCCGAGCGCCCCGCCCCCGCGTACCCCTCGTACGTTCGCCCCGCGCCCCGCGCCCCGCGCCCCGCGTACCCCGCGGCCCCGTCGTCCGTACGCCCGTACGCCCGTACGCCCGCACGTCCGCAGGTCGCACGCCACCGGCCACCGGCCGCCCCTCACCCGTACGCGCCCGGAGATGTGCCGTCCCGCCCCGGCGGCGGACCCGCACACCCCCTTGCCCGATCAGGCGCCAGCCAAGACCATGGGGTCCCAATTGATATGACGGATCGTCAGATCCGGGAGCGAAGGGGCCGAATCATGGTGGTGTACGGGATGCAGCTCCCGGTTCAGTCGCAGAGCACCCTCTACGCCGAGTCCTGGGAGGCGGCCGCGGGCCCGGACGATCTCGTCGCGATCGCCCGCGCCGCCGACCGTGCCGGGTTCGCCTACGTGGCCGTCTGCGACCACGTCGCCATACCGGCACGGCTCGCCGGGGCGATGTCGACCGTCTGGTACGACCCCGTCGCCACACTGTCCTTCCTGGCCGCGGCGACCGAACGGGTGCGGCTGCTCAGCCATGTCGCCGTCGTCGGGCTGCGCCATCCGCTGATCACGGCCAAGCAGTACGCGACCCTCGACCATCTGTCCGGCGGCCGACTCGTGCTCGGGGTCGGCGCGGGGCATGTGCGGGAGGAGTTCGAAGCGGTCGGGGCCGACTTCGAGGGGCGCGGCGCCGTGCTCGACGAGACGATCGACGCGCTCAGGGCGGCGCTCGGGCCGGAGGAGTTCCCGAGCTTCGCGGGCGAGCGGTTCGCCTTCGAGGGCCTCGGGCAGAGACCGCGGCCCGTCCAGGCCCGGGTGCCTCTGTGGGTCGGCGGCTCCTCGCCCGCCGCCGTGCGCCGGGCCGCCCTCAAGGGGGACGGCTGGCTGCCGCAGGGCGATCCGCGCGACCGTCTGCCGCGGCAGATCGCCCGGCTGCGGACGCTGCGCGAGGACGCAGGTGTCGAGGACCCCCTCGTCGTCGGCGCGATCACCGAGCCCCTGTACGTCGGTGACGCCGGCTGGGACACGGGCCGGCGCACGCTGACCGGCAAGCCCGACGCGCTCGCCGAGTCGCTGCGCGAGTACGGCGCGATGGGCGTGGACCAGATCCAGGTGCGGTTCCGCAGCCGGAGCCGCAGTGAACTCACCGACCAGATGGCGGCCTTCGCCGCCGACGTCGCTCCGCACCTCGACCGTTAGGAGTACGGCATGGGAAAGCTGGACGGGCGCGTCTTCATCGTCACGGGCGCGGCGCGCGGGCAGGGCGAGCAGGAGGCGCGGCTCTTCAGCGCGGAGGGCGCCCGGGTCGTCCTCGCCGACGTGCTCGACGACCGGGGCGAGGCGGTGGCCAAGGAGCTCGGCGGGCTGTACGTCCATCTCGACGTCGGTGACGAGGCCGGCTGGGTGACGGCGGTGACCGCGGCCAAGGACGCCTTCGGCCGGATCGACGGCCTGGTCAACAACGCGGGCATCCTGCGCTTCAACGAGCTGGTCAGCACGCCCCTGGAGGAGTTCCAGCAGATCGTCCGGGTCAACCAGGTCGGCGCGTTCCTGGGTATCAAGACCGTCGCGCCCGAGATCGAGGCGGCGGGCGGGGGCACGATCGTCAACACCGCCTCGTACACGGCGCTCACGGGCATGTCGTACGTCGGCGCGTACGCCGCGACCAAGCACGCGATCCTCGGTCTGACGCGGGTCGCCGCGATCGAGCTCGCCGCGAAGCGGATCCGGGTCAACGCGGTGTGCCCGGGGGCGGTGGACACCCCGATGAGCAATCCGGACGGCGCGGACCCGGACGCCCTGGACGGGCTCTACCGGCAGCTCGTGCCGCTCGGGCGGGTCGGGCAGCCGGAGGAGGTGGCGCGGCTCGCGCTGTTCCTGTCCTGCGACGACTCCTCCTACATCACCGGGCAGCCGTTCGTCATCGACGGCGGCTGGCTGGCCGGCGTCAGCGTTCTCTGACGGATCGTCAGGCAAGGTGCTTCCCTCTATTGACGCCCCGGACGCACGGTGGAACAGTCGACGGAGTCGGACCTGACGATGCGTCAGAAACGTAGGACGGGACGGTGAACACCCTTGGAATTCGGGCTCTTTGTTCAGGGATACGTCGGCAAGCGCGCCGAGACCGACCCGCTCGCCGAGCACAAGGCGCTCATGGAGGAGACCGAGTACGTCATCCAGGCGGACACGTCCGGCTTCAAGTACGCCTGGGCCTCCGAGCACCACTTCCTGGAGGAGTACTCGCACCTCTCCGCGAACGACGTCTTCCTCGGCTACCTCGCCCACGCCACCGAGCGGATCCATCTCGGCTCGGGCATCTTCAACCCGCTCGCGCAGGTCAACCACCCCGTCAAGGTCGCCGAGAAGGTCGCCATGCTCGACCACCTCAGCGAGGGCCGCCACGAGTTCGGCTCGGGGCGCGGCGCCGGATCGCACGAGATCCTCGGCTTCCTCCCGGGCATCACCGACATGAACCACACCAAGGAGATCTGGGAAGAGACCATCGCCGAGTTCCCCAAGATGTGGCTCCAGGAGGAGTACGAGGGCTTCCAGGGGAAGCACTGGTCACTGCCCCCGCGCAAGGTGCTGCCGAAGCCGTACGGGAAGTCCCACCCGCCCATGTGGTACGCGGCCGGATCCCCGCCCTCCTACGCCATGGCGGCCCGCAAGGGGCTCGGCGTGCTGGGCTTCAGCGTCCAGAAGGTCTCCGACATGGAGTGGGTGCTGGAGCAGTACAAGACCGCGATCCGCGAGGCCGAACCCATCGGCGACTACGTCAACGACAACGTGATGGTGACGTCGACCGCGGTCTGCGCCCCGACGCACGAGGAGGCGGTGCGGATCGCGGCGGGCGGCGGACTGCACTACCTGCAGTCGCTGGTCTTCCACTACCACGACACCTTCCCGCGGCCCGAGGGCTTCCCCGTCTGGCCGGAGACCCTGCCGGAGTTCAGCGAGGAACTCATCGAACTCCTCATCCAGGAGGAGCTGCTCATCTGCGGCGACCCGGACGAGGTGCTCGCGCAGTGCAAGCGGTGGGAGCAGGCGGGAGCGGACCAGCTGTCGTTCGGTCTGCCGATCGGGATCTCCAAGGAGGACACCCTCCAGACGATCCGCCTGGTCGGCGAGCACGTCATCCCGAAGATCGACACGGACCCGGTCCACCGCACGACCCGCTTCCGCGAGTCCGCGTGACCGGGGCCTGACGGCCCGACGCCCGGGTCGGAGCGGCCGCCCCGGCCGGTCCGAAGGCCCGGGCCCGGACGCCCCGGCCCCGGGCGTTCCCCGCTCCCGGCCGGTCCGGCCGCGCCCGGCCTCGTCCGGGACGGGCGTGGCGGCCGGGGAGCGGACCGCCGGCAGGCGTCCGTGCGCTTCGGCGGCGGGCGATCCGCCGACCGGGGGTACGTGGCGGGGCGAACCCCCGCCTCCAGGACCGCGGGCGGTGGCATCCCGGGCCGCCTCCCGCATCCGGCCCGGTCGGAGGGCGACGCGGCTGCGGCCGGCCGCGGCGCACCCCGACCGGGCCACGCTCACGTCGCCGTACGCCCGGACCGTTCCGGCCCGCATCCGCCCGCCCGGCGGACGCACGCGTCACCGGCCCGCATCCGCCCGCCCGGCGGACGCACGCGTCACCGGCCCGCCCCCGCCAGGCGTCCGCACACAGCCGCAGGCGCCGCCCCCAGCCGACCCGACCCACCCCGGCCGCCCCCGATCCCAACGCCCCCGAGCGAAACGCTCCCCCCGACCCCGACGCTCCCCCCGACCCCACCGGCGCCGCCCCGGCGCCCACGGCACCGGCGCCCGGCCCTCGATGCCGGCGCAGCGCCCCGCACGCGAAAGGGACGACCATGCTCGACCACCTCATCACGCGCGCGACCGTCGTCGACGGCACCGGCGCCCCCGCCTTCACCGCCGACGTCGGCATCCGCGACGGCCGTATCGCCGTCATCGCCGAACCCGGCACCGTCACCGAGGAGGCCAGGACCGCCGAGGACGCGACCGGGCTGGTCCTCACCCCCGGCTTCGTCGACCCGCACACGCACTACGACGCCCAGCTGTTCTGGGACCCGTACGCCACCCCGTCGCTGAACCACGGCGTGACGACGGTCGTGGGCGGCAACTGCGGCTTCACCCTCGCGCCGCTCAACCCCGAGCGCCCCGAGGACGCCGACTACACACGGCGGATGATGTCCAAGGTCGAGGGCATGTCCCTGGTCGCCCTCGAAGAGGGGGCGCCGTGGAACTGGCACACGTTCGGCGAGTACCTGGACGCGCTCGACGGCCGTACCGCCGTCAACGCGGGTTTCATGGTGGGCCACTGCGCCCTGCGCCGGCACGTCATGGGCCCGGACGCGATCGGCGGCCGGCCCACCGAGGAGCAGCTCCGGCAGATGCGCACGCTCCTCCACGACGCCATGGACGCCGGGGCCTGGGGGCTGTCGACCACCCAGTCGTCCACCCACTCCGACGGCGACGGCAACCCCGTGGCCTCCCGGCATGCCGAGCCCGCCGAACTCCTCGCGCTCTCCCGGGCCGTCGGCGAGCACGAGGGCACCCAGCTCGAGGCGATCGTCGCCGGCTGTCTGGACCGGTTCGCGGACGAGGAGATCGACCTGCTCGTCGAGATGAGCGCCGCCGCGGGCCGGCCGCTCAACTGGAACGTGCTCACCGTCGACGCCGCCGTACCCGAACGCGTCCCCCGCCAGCTCGTGCCGAGCGAACGGGCCCGCCGCGCCGGCGGCCGGATCGTCGCCCTCACCATGCCGATCCTCACCCCGATGAACATGTCGCTGGGCACCTTCTGCGCCCTCAACCTCATCCCCGGCTGGGGCGGGATCCTGGGCCTGCCCGTACCGGAGCGGATCGCGAAACTCCGCGACCCGGACGTCCGCGCGGACATGCTGCGCCGCGCCGCGTCCAAGGAGGCCGGCGTCTTCCGCAGGCTCGCCGACTTCGAGCGGTACGTCGTCGGCGACACCTACTCCGCCGCGAACGAGGGCCTCACCGGACGCGTCGTGCGCGACATCGCCGCCGAACGCGGACAGGACCCCTTCCAGTGCCTGGTGGAGATCTGCGCCAACGACGGTCTGCGCACGGTGCTGTGGCCGATGCCCACCGACAACGACCCGGCCAGCTGGGCGCTGCGGGCGGAGACCTGGCAGCACGAGGACGTGCTGCTCGGCGGCTCCGACGCGGGCGCGCACCTGGACCGCATGTGCGGGGCGCCGTACACGACGAGGTTCCTCGGCGACTGCCTGCGCGGCCGGAAGCTCGTGGGCCTGGAGGCGGCCGTGAAGATGCTCACCGACGCCCCGGCGCAGCTCTTCGGGCTGCGCGAGCGCGGCCGGATCACCGAGGGCCACCACGCGGACCTGGTCCTCCTCGACCCGGAGCGGATCGACGCGGGACCGGCGACCCTCGTCCACGACCTGCCCGGCGACAGCCCGCGGCTGGACTCGCGGGCGACGGGCGTCGTGTCCGTCCGCGTCAACGGGGTCGAGGCCATCCGCGACGACCGGGTCACCGGCGCCGTGCCGGGCCGGGTGCTGCGCTCCGGCCGCGACACCAGGACGGTGAGCACCAAGTGACCGGTGGGCTCCGGGCGGCCGGGCGGTCCGCCGCGCCGCGGACGGTCCCCGAGCAGCGGCTCTTCATCGGCGGGGAGTGGGTCGAGCCGGGCCGCGGCCACTACGAGGTGATCGACCCGGCCACGGAGGAGGTCGTCGGTCTCGCGCCCGAGGCGAGCCGGGACCAGGTGTACGAGGCGGCCGCGGCCGCCCGGGGCGCGTTCGAGGCGTGGTCGCGTACGGCCCCCGAGGAGCGGGCGGCGGTCCTGGACCGGGCCGCGGACGTCGTCCAGCGGGAGTTCGACGCTCACGTGGAGCTCGCCCGGGCCGAGACGGGCGCCACCACGGGGACCGCGCGGGGCATGCAGGTCGCGGTCGGGGTGTCCCGGTTCCGCCGGTACGCGAAGGGCGCGCTGGAGCCGGTCGAGCGGGGCCTGCCGCCGCAGGTCAACGAGGCCGGCCCGATGGGGCGGGCGGGCGTCTTCGGCGCGCTCGCCGCGCGCCGCCCGGTGGGCGTGGTCACCTGCATCACCTCGTACAACAACCCGTGGGCGAACCCGGCGGGGAAGGTCGCCCCGGCGCTCGCGATGGGCAACACGGTCGTGGTGAAGCCGGCCCCGCAGGACCCGCTGTCGGTCTACCGGATGGCCGAGGCGCTCGCCGAGGCGGGCGCCCCACCGGGGGTCGTCAACGTGGTGAGCGGTTCCCGTACGGAGGTGGGGGAGGCCGCCGTGGACGCGCCCGACGTCGACATGGTCAGTTTCACCGGTTCCACGGCCGTCGGGCAGCGCATCGGCGAGGTGTGCGGGCGGAGCATGAAGCGGCAGCTGATGGAGCTGGGCGGCAAGGGCGCGGCGCTGGTGTTCGACGACGCCGACCTCGACTCCGCGGTCCTGGGCATCGGCACGACGTTCGCCTTCTACAGCGGTCAGATCTGCACCGCGCCGACCCGGGTGCTGGCCCAGCGCGGGGTGTACGGGCGGCTGGTCGAGCGGCTCGGCGCCTTCGCCGGCCGGCTGAAGGTCGGCGATCCGGCGGAGCGGGACACCGTGGTGGGCCCGGTGATCTCCGCCGCCCACCGGGATCGCGTCGAGTCGTACATCGAGCTGGGGAGGAAGGAAGGCGCACGCCTGGTCGTGGGCGGGGAGCGCCCCGCCATGGCGCGCGGCTTCTACGTCGCCCCGGCGCTCCTCGCGGACTGCGGCAACGACATGCGTGTCGTCCGGGAGGAGATCTTCGGCCCGGTGGTGGTCGTGGTGCCCTTCGACGACGAGGAGGAGGGTGTGGCGCTGGCCAACGACAGCGACTACGGACTGATCGACTACGTCTGGTCGGGCGACGTGGCCCGGGCGTTCCGGGTGGCGCGGCGGCTGCGGGCCGGCGGGGTCGGCGTGAACACGGTGGGCCGGAACATGGAGGCCCCGTTCGGCGGCTTCAAGAAGAGCGGGGTGGGGCGGGACGTGGGTTCGTACGCGCTGCACGCCTACAGCGAGCTGCAGGCGATCGTGTGGCCCGGTGGCTGAGCGGCCGGGCCGGGAGACGGCCGGGCCGCGGCCGGGAGACGTAGGTCACGGGAAATTTTCCAAACGGGCAAAACGGACACGGCTGCGGTTTTCGCAATCCGGAACGGCCCGCCCGGTGCCTGTGAATGCCGATATTCGGCGCGACCTGACCTTTCAATCCGTGGCCTACCTTCCGTGGCTGCATAGATATCCAAGGTCCCGTATCCGAAGTTGAGCCTTCCGGATACGGGAACCGCAGCACTTAACGTCCTCCTCATGACTCAGCTGGAGACGCGGCCCCAGGTCGGAGACACGGTACGGGGACGCTCTGAAGGGGGCGTCCGGGCCAAGGGGCTGGAGAAGAATTCCGTCGGCCTCCTCGGCAGTGCGGTCATCGGCATCTCGACGGTCGCCCCCGTGTACTGCCTGACCTCGACCCTCGGTTCCACCGCCGGCGAGGTCGGCCTGCAGATGCCCGCCGTGTTCCTGGCCGGCTTCCTGCCCATGCTGCTCGTCGCCTTCGCCTACCGCGAGCTGAACCGGGTGATGCCGGACTCCGGCACCTCCTTCACCTGGACCGTGAAGGCCTTCGGCCCGCGCGTGGGCTGGATGTGCGGCTGGGGCCTGGTGATCGCCACGATCATCGTGCTCTCCAACCTCGCCGGCGTCGCGACGTCGTACTTCTGGCTGCTCGCCGGGGAGATCACGGGCAGTGAGTCGGTCGCCGCCCTCGACGGCAACAAGGCCGTCCACATCCTCACCTGCCTCGTCCTCATCGCCGTCGCCACCGCGATCAGCTACCGCGGCATGACCGCCACCAAGCGCGTGCAGTACGCCCTGGTCGGCCTCCAGCTCGTCGTCCTCGCCGTGTTCGTCGCGATGGCCCTCCAGAAGGCCGGCAGCGGCGCCTTCGACACCGGCATCGACTTCTCCTGGTCCTGGATGAACCCCTTCGCGGTCCAGTCCTTCGCGGCCTTCACCGCCGGACTGTCGCTGTCGATCTTCATGTACTGGGGCTGGGACGCCTGTCTGTCGACCAACGAGGAGACCACCGGCTCCGACCGGACCCCCGGCCGCGCCGCCCTCATCGCGATGGTCGTCCTCGTGGGCTCGTACCTCGCCACCGGCGTCGCCGCCCAGATGGCCGTCGGCTCGGGCGACAAGGGCCTCGGCCTCGCCAACCCGGACACCTCCGACAACGTCTTCGCCGCGCTCGCCGGCCCCGTCATGGGCCCGGTCCTCGGCGTCGCCCTCTTCGTCGCCGTGCTCGCCTCGGCCGCCGCGAGCCTGCAGACCACGTTCATCCCGGTCGCCCGCACCGTGCTCGCCATGTCCTCGTACGAGGCCCTGCCCGAGTCCTTCTCCAAGGTCCACCCGCGCTTCAAGGTCCCCGGCCGCGCCACCGTCGTCGCTGGCGTCGCCACCGGCGCGTTCTACACCGTGATGACGCTGGTCAGCGAGCACGTCCTGGTCGACACGATCTACGCCCTCGGCCTCATGATCTGCTTCTACTACGCGCTGACCGCCTTCGCCTGCGCCTGGTACTTCCGCGGAGAGCTCTTCCGCTCCGGCCGCGACTTCGCCTTCAAGGGCCTCTTCCCCGTCCTCGGCGGCCTGCTGCTCTCGGCGGTCTTCGGCAAGACGCTCTACGACATGTGGGACCCGGCGTACGGTTCCGGCTCCGCGGTCTTCGGCGTCGGCTCGGTCTTCGTCATCGGCGTCGGACTGCTGCTCCTCGGCGGCGTGATCATGCTGGTCATGCAGCGGCGCAGTCCGGCGTTCTTCCGGGGCGAGGTCCTGAGGAAGGACACCCCGTCGCTGGTCATCCCGGACTGACCGGCGGTCCCCGACCGACCGCGGCCCGGACCGGCCCGCGGTCCTGAACCGTCCGGCCCGCCCGCGAAGGGCCCGGCCGCTGTCCCCGGAGGTTTCCCGGGACAGCGGCCGGGCCCTTCGGGTTCAGGGCTGCCCGGGGCCGCCCGGCAGCGCCCGCAGCCAGTCGACCAGGAGCCTGCTCACCTCGTCCGCCCGCTCCTGCTGGACCCAGTGGCCGCAGCCCTCCAGGATGTGGGAGGACACCAGACGGGGAAGGGTGGTCGGATAGGCCTTGATGGCGTCCGCCATCCACAGGGTGGGCCCGTCGTGCTCCCCGCCGATGAACAGGGACGGCTGGGTGATCGGCGCCCCGTCCCAGGCCGCGAGATCCGCCCAGTCCCGGTCGATGTTGCGGTAGCGGTTGAGCGGGCCGGTGAGGCCGCCGCGCTCGAACTCGCCCGCGTAGAAGTCCAGATCCTCCTCGGTGAGCCAGGACGGCAGCGGACCGCGGGGGAACCGGTCGCGGAGCCTTCCCCCCGCCGGGACGAAGAAGCGCGGGCCGTCGGCCGAGGGCTTCACCCCGCCCGAGGCGCCGGCGTAGAACCCGGCCAGCCAGGACCGGACGTCCGGCTCGATCTCGGCCTCCGCCCGGCCGGGTGCCTGGAAGTACTGGATGTAGAACTCCTCCGCCCCGCCCAGCAGCGCCAGTGCCTCCGTGGGCGGCAGCCCGCCGCCCCGCGGCGCGTAGGGCACGCTGAGCAGCGCCACGGCGGTGAAGAGATCCGGCCGCAGCAGGGCGGTGTCGGCGGCGATGGGCGAGCCCCAGTCGTGCCCCACGATCACCGCGGACTCCGCGCCGAGCGCCTTCACCACCGCGACGTTGTCGGCGACATGGGCCAGCATCCCGTACGCCTCCCGCCCGGCGGGCTTCGACGACCGCCCGTAGCCGCGCACGTCGATCGCGACCGCGTGGTAGCCCGCGGCGGCGATCACCGGGAGCTGATGGCGCCACGAGTACCAGGACTCGGGGAACCCGTGGACCATCAGGACCAGCGGCCCCGAACCCTGTTCCACCAGATGGATGCGTCCGCCCGGGGTGTCCACCAGGCGGTGCCGCAGCGGCTGCCCGGTCTCGGCGGAAGAGCTGACAGGTGGGGACATCCGGCCTCCTGGGGCGCCCCGGGCTCCGGCCAGGTGCCGGCGGCGGCCCGTGGGCAGGTCATCGGTACCCCTCAGGCATACCGTTCAGCCGCGGTCCGCGAACGTCCCGCGGGGGGAGGCCGGGTTCCCGGGAGGGTCCGGTCCCGGGCGGCGCGTAGCCGCCCCGCGGCCCTCGCCGTCAGGCGTCCTTGTGCGCCTTGAGCTTGCGCCAGACCGCGCTCAGGGCCTCCATGTCCCGCTGGTCCAGGACATCGGTGAAGACGGGCGCCAGGCACGCGCGCCGCGTCGCGTCGGCCTCCTCGAAGACCCGGCGCCCCTCGGCGGTGAGCGCGACCTCGACGGAACGGGCGTCCCTGGCCGACGGCGTACGGGAGACCAGCCCGCGGGCCTGCAGCGCGTCGAGGACGCGGGACACCTGGCTGCGGCTGAGCATGGTGCTGTTGCCGAGTACGGAGGCGGCGACGGGCTCATCGCTGCTCGCGAGCCAGAGCATCACCTCGAACCAGGAGACGGGCAGGTCGTGGGCCCTGGACAGGGCGCGGTCGACGCGCTCGGTGAGCACGGTCCCGGCCCAGACGAGGCCGTAGAAGGCGTGATCGGCCTCGGGCATCTCCGCCGGGGTGAGTTTCCTGGTCGCCATGCCTCCGATCATACCGGCTTGCGTGTGTGCACACACAATGCTTAAGGTGTGTGTACACGCACGGATCTCCCGAGTGTGCTTTCCCTCCACTTCCGAAGGAACCCTCATGTCCTCCTCCACCACCCCCAAGGTCGTCCTGATCACCGGCACCTCCTCCGGCATCGGCCTGGCCGCCGCGGTCGCCGCGGCGAAGGCCGGCTGGCGCACCGTCGCGACCCTCCGCGATCCGGGCCGCGCCGACGCGCTCCGCAAGGCCGCCGCCGAGGCCGGGGTCGAGCTCGACGTCCGGCAGCTCGACGTCGTCGACGAGGCGTCCGTCGCCGCCGCGGTCGACGGGGTGGTCGCCGACCACGGACGGCTCGACGCCGTGATCAACAACGCGGGCGCGGGGCACCTCGGCACCCTGGAGAACGACACCGTCGCCGACGTCCGCACGGTGATGGAGGTCAACTTCTTCGGCGTCCTCAACGTCTCCAAGGCCGCCTTCCCCCACCTGCGCGCGGCCGGCGGCCGGCTGATCACCGTCACCAGCGTCGGCGGCGTCGTCGGCCAGCCCTTCAACGAGGCGTACTGCGCCGCGAAGTTCGCCGTCGAGGGCTACATGGAGAGCCTGGCGCCGGTCGCCGCGTCCGTCGGCGTGAGCGTGTCCGTCGTCGAACCGGGCGCGGTGGCGACCGAGTTCGTCAACAACGTCGGCCTCGACCTGGAGGCGGAGATCGCGTCGGCCGGCCCCTACGCCCCCGCCCTCGACGCCTACGTCAACCGCACCGTGGCCCAGTTCCTGACCGGCGCCCAGACGCAGGACGAGGCCGCCGCGGCCGTACTGGAGGCGCTGACGGCGGACCGGCCCGCCTTCCGTCTCCAGACCTCCGACTGGGCCCGCGACTTCACGGGCATGAAGCTGAACGACCTGGACGGCTCGGCGGTGCTCGGGACCACGGGCGGCTGGGTGGCGTGAGCCGCCGCGGAGAGGGCCGCCGTGCCGCCCGCCCGGCGCGGGTCCTCGTGGCGCCTACCCCGGGTGCCCCGGGAAGACCGGGTTCGTGGGAGGGGGCCCGCCGGGCCGCCGACCCGGCGCGGGTCCTCGTGGCGCCTACCCCGGGTGCCCCAGGAAGACCGGGTTCGTGAACGCCGCCAGCGGCCCCGGGAAGCCCGGGACCGGCACGACCGCCGGGTGCCGCACCTCCGCGCGGACGTACGCCGCGTACGCCGCCGTCGTACGCCACTCCACCGTGCCCGTGCCCTCCGCGGGCAGCGTCGCCGTGTGCAGTACGCCCTGGTCGGTGACGATCCGCGCGGTGCGGCCCGGGGCGCCGGTGACCTCCAGGCGGACCGTCACCGGGTCGTCCGCGTCCACCCGGAGCCGCTCGCCGATACCGGCACGCCGGCCCCGGCCCCCGTACGCGGCGAACGACAGCGACACCGCCGACGACTCGGCCACGTAGGACCGGCCGGCGCGCAGGCCGTCCAGGATCGCCTCCCGCGTCAGGTCGTCGGCGAGGACGACCGTCTGCGGCGTGCCGACCGCGTCCGGGTCCCGGTGCGCGTCGCTGCTGCCCATCGCGGGGGTCCACCGGCCGCCCGAGCGGACGGCGGCGACGAGGGTGCTGTCCCAGTCCGCGAGGGACACGTCGTCGTCCGGGGTGTACGGGCCGTTCCACACCTCCACCGCGTCCGCGTCGCCGAACCCGAACTTCCAGTTGCAGCCGATGCAGGTGGCGTGCGGGTGCGCGGGCACGACGAGGCCGCCGGCGCGGCGGATCGCCCGGGCGTAGTGGCCGAAACGGTTGTCCCTGGCCCGGTAGCGCCAGTCGACGAACGTGCCCGGGTCGGTGCCGAGCGCCACGACATGGCCGTTGCGGGTGGTGACCTCCTCGCCGAGGAGCACCAGCAGGTCGTCCCCGGCGGCGTCCGCCCACGCCCCGTGCGCCGCGTGCGTGTTGTGCTCGCTGCTGTTGACGAAGTCCAGCCCCGCCGCCCGGGCGAGGGCCGCGATCTCTTCGGGGGTGCGGCGGCCGTCCGAGTACCAGGAGTGCAGATGGCAGTCGCCCCGGTACCAGTCACGCCCCCGGCCCTGCGCCCGCTCCGGCGGGTACACGGGCTTCGGCGTGGGCGCCGGCTTCCCGTACGTGAGCGTGACGGTCACGGTGTACGCGAGGCCCTGCGGCGCGATCGTGTACGGGCCGAGCGCGATGTGCCACGTGCCCGCCCGTACCGGCCCCGCGACGTAGCCGGGCGTCGCCTCGTCGCCGCGGATGAAGAACTCGCTGCGCGCCCCGCCCGACCAGCCGCGGAAGCCCTCGCCGCCGAGCGCGGTGCCGCGCTCGTCGAAGATGCCGATGTCGAGGGCGTTGCCCTGGGTCCCGGCCGGGACCTGCGGCCTCTCGTACGTGTACGACACCCGGATCTCCGCGACCCCGCGCGGCACCTCGACGGGCAGGTACACGAAGTCGGGGGAGCCGGGCGGCAGGGTGCCGCGCACGACCTTCGTGGTCTGTCCGGCCGCGGTGCCCGCTGCCTCGGCGAAGCTCACGCCGCCCAACGTAAGCGCGGCGGCCGCTCCCGTCACGAACAGTCCGCGTCTGCTGAGGTTCGCGTCGTCCTCGTTGCACATGCCGTCGGCTCCCCGGGGTGGTGAGAGGGACAGGAGTGGTACTGGTGCCTGGTGTCCTCAACCTCGTACCCGGCCGTGAACGGGACGGCAAGGGGCGGGGATCGACGGACGACCGGGACATGGCGTTCCGCCGTCACGCGCGGGGGACGCGCGCCGTCCCCCTTCCGGTCCCGCACTCTCGGAATCTCGCGGCGCAGCGCGTAGCTTGGGCCCCGCCACCACCACAGCCGACGAGGGCGGAGGAGCCGCTGTGCGGATCTCGACCACGATCTTCCTGACGGACGAGACGATCACCCCGCTGCGGCTGGCGCGGGAACTGGAGGAACGCGGCTTCGCCGGGCTGTACCTGCCCGAGCACACCCACATCCCGGTCGAGCGGACCTCCCCCTATCCGGCGGGTGGCGAACTCCCGCCCGAGTACGGCCGCACCCTCGACCCCTTCGTCGCCCTCGGCCAGGCCGCGGCCGTCACCACCACCCTCGGTCTCGGCACGGGCATCACGCTCCTCGCGCAGCACGACCCCATCGCCCTCGCCAAGCAGATCGCGACCCTCGACCACCTCAGCGGCGGCCGCTTCACCCTCGGCGTCGGCTTCGGCTGGAACAGGGAGGAGGCGGCGGACCACGGCGTGGAATGGTCGACGCGCCGCGATCTCAGCCGCGACCGCATGCACCTGATGCGCGCCCTGTGGGCCGCCGAACCGACCGCGTACGACGGCGACTTCGGCTCGGTGCGCGCCTCCTACGCCTACCCGAAGCCGGCGAGCGGCCCCGCGCCCCGCACCCTGGTCGGCGGCGCGGCCGGCCCGAAGCTCTTCTCCCACATCGCCGACTACGCCGACGGCTGGCTCCCGATCGGCGGCCGGGGCCTCACGGAATCGGTCCCCGTCCTGCGGGAGACCTGGTCGGCGGCGGGCCGCGACCCGAAGGCCCTCCAGATCGTCCCGTACGCGGTCCTTCCCTCGGCGGGCAAGCTCGCCCACTACGCGGAACTGGGCTGCGAGGAGGTCGTGCTGCAGTTGCCGCCGGCGGGGGAGGGGGAGGTGCTGCGGGTGCTGGACGAGTACGGGAAGTACGTGTGACCCGCTACCGGTCCCGGCGGACGGTGCGGCTTCGGTCAGCCGCTGACAGCGGGCTGCCGAGCGCCGGGGCCGGCAGGGGTTTCGTGTCCGGTACGCCGCCTGACGGGCCCGTGCGCGCGAGGCAACCGTGCTCCTCCGGCTCCCGCAGAGCGGCGGCGATCCTGATCTCACCCGGCAACGAGCCACGACCAACCAAGAGATCGTCCTACTGCGCAGGCGCGACGAGCCGGAAGGCCAGGCACACGAGGGCTGTGCGGTCGTCCACGGGTGTGCCGACGGAGTCCCAGAATCGGCGGTGACCGGCGCGCCACTCATCGAGCGAACGGTCGCCCTCACCTTCGGCCGAGGCATGCTCCCAGGTGATGTCGCCGAACGTGGTCAGCTCCACGCCGGTGATCTCGACCGTGGCGACGCAGTCGCCATCGCTGTCGAGGAGGGCGAGACGCTCGCCGGTGAACTCCAGCCCTTCCGTCTCCTCGACGTACTCGGAGAGCAGGCCGGTCGTGGCGGTCTTTCTCCCCGCCAGAACGAGGGCGTTCAGCCTCTCCCGCAGCTCACCGGCCGTGCCGAGCTCCAGCGCTCGCATGCCGTTCACTCGTGGCCACATGGCCCCAGCCCTCTTCTCAGCCCTGCGTGATGTGTCCTTGAGCGTAGGAGACGAACGAGGCCCAGGAGGCGGGGGCACAGGCCAACTGAGGGCCGGCGGGGTTCTTGGAGTCGCGGACGTGGACGGTGGAGGGGCAGGCGGCGACCTCGACGCAGGCGCCTCCTTCCCCGTCGCTGTAGCTGCTTTTGAACCAGCGGATCTGCTCGCTGCTCATCGGCGTTCTCCCAGCTTCTTCTCGATCAGGGCCAGTGACTCGCGGGGTGTGAGGGCTTGCGCTCGGATGATCCCATAGCGTTCCGTGAAGACGCTGACTTCCTCATGGTCGGTGATCAGGCGGGAATGCCCGTAGATTTCCGTGTACGCCACCTGTCGCAGTCCCTTGGGCGTCAGCAGGATGAACGCGCCACCCATGCTGGGATGTTCCTCGCGATCGGTGGTCATCACCTGGAGCTCGACGGTCCGCAGCCGACCGATGTGGAGCAACCGACGCAACTGGTGCTCGTGAACGGTCGCCCCGCCGATGGGGCGCTGGAGTACGGACTCCTCCACCACGAAGCTGAACGTCGGCGCGGGCCAGCGCTCGAAGATCTGCTGGCGAGCGAGCCGGTCGGCCACACGCTTCTCGATGGTCCGCTCGTCGAGCAGGGGTCGCCGTTGGGTGAACACGGCCCGCGCGTACCCCTCAGTCTGGAGAAGACCGGGCACTGCCTGATTGCTGTAGTCGTGCACCGCGAGGGCCTCCGCCTCGGCCTTCGCGTAGTCCCGGAACCAGTCCGGATGCCGCGTCCGCGCCTTCGCGAGCGCCTTCTCCACGTCCGGGATCGCCGCGTTCAGCACACCGCGCGCCCCCAACACCTCGTCCGCCAGCCGCAGAAAGGCCGGCTGGGGCGTCCGTACCCCGCGCTCCATCGAAGAGACCAGCGCCTCGCCGCAATGCGTGGCGGCCCCCAGCTCTTTCTGGCTGAGTCCGGCCGCCTCACGCAACACCTTGATCTGCTTGCCGAGTGAGTTGAAGAGCAGCGCCGTCCCGTCCTCCTCGGCGGGCCGTTCCGGCCGTTCCTCGCGTTCCGCGTCCGCCATACCCCGTACCGCCCTCACACCTGCCGCAGTGGTCACGGTCCACGACCCGTACAGCGCTCCGGCCGTACTCGTACGGCTACGCTCCGTCGTGTCGCAAGTCCTGGTCAGGGTATCCACGACCAACCACGCTCAGTGACATGAAAGCCGAAACCGCTTCCCCCACGGTCGAGTTCACCCAACGCCTCAGCACCACCCGCCGTGGCGCCCGCCTCGCCCGGCGCTTGGCCCTCCACTGCCTCGACGACTGGGGCATCCCGTACGGCAGCGAACTCTCCGACTCCGCCGCCCTGATCGTCGCCGAACTCGCAGCGAACGCGGTCACCCACGGCCGCGTCCCCGGCCGCGACTTCGAACTGCGTCTGCGGCTCACGGGGGCCGCCCTCCGTATCGAGGTCTCCGACACCCGATGCGAACGTGCCCCGCTCCCTCCCGCGACACCCCCACCCACCGACGCCGAGGCGGGCCGCGGCCTTCTCGTCGTGTCCGCGCTCGCCACGGACTGGGGCGCGACGGACCGCTCTGTGGGCAAGACGGTCTGGGCCGAGCTGCCCGGTCCGGTTCGAGGCGTGGACAGCGGCGACGCGTCCGCCGGCGCCTCGCGCGCCCGTCACCGGTAGCGGACGAGCGCCGACGTGTCGAACGTCCACCGCCCGGCCGGCACGACTTCGCCGAACCCGTAGGGCACGGAGCACCGGTACCTGAGCCCTTCGGGTCCGTCCTTGGGCTCGGAGTGGACGGCGATGGAGCCGTTGCGGGGGTCCACCACGACGTACAGCGGTACGCCCATCCGCGGATAGTCATCCAGTTTGGTGACGAGGTCGTTCTTGGGGTTGCTCTTCGAGACGATCTCGACCACGAGGAGCACCGCGCGCGGATTGACGGACTCGGCCTGCGGGTCGACGTCCTCGGTCGGGAGCGCGATCAGGGCGGGAACCTTCTCCAGACCGGTGACGGGATCCGTCTGTCGGTGTCGTTGACCGCGGAGATGCCCGGAGTCTGCGCCCTGATCTGCTCGCGGAAGGCGTCGACATTGGTGGTGTGGGGCAGATCGAGGCTCATCATGACGAGCTTCACCTCGCCGTCCGTGGTTTCCACCCTCCAGCCCTTCTCCAGGTGCTCCGCGTACTTGGAGAGGTGCCGGGCCACCTCCTGCATGCGCCGGATCTGCTCAGGGCTCATGCCGCTCACGGTGTCCTGCAAGGGGTGCCTGGCTCAGGGTAGCCGCGGAGCGTGGGGGCGGGTGGATTCGCCCGGTTCCGCTCGGGGCGCGAGGCGAGGGCCGAGGCCCTTCCGGCGTCCTCGTCGGCCATAGTTGCCTCATGGCGTCGACGACGATTCACGTTCCCCGTGAGACCCGCGATCATCTTGCGGCCCTCGCTGCCGAACGCGGTCTCGCCCTCGGGCAACTCGTCCAGCAGCTTGCGGAGCGTGAGCTGACGCGGGCGCAGATGGCCGAACGACTCCGCACCGATCGCGACGCCGCGCGCCGGAACATGGGGGCGGACATGACCGACGACGAGTTCGACCAGGCGCCGGACATCCTCGGCAACATTTGCAAGATCGCGGCGGACAAGGTTCGAGCCGCACGGGGCGACGCGGCTTTGCGCCATTTCCCCGACGGCTTCGGCGGCCCTCCTGCTGCTACCCGTCCGTAAATGTGCCGGAATGCGTCATCGAGTTCCAATGCGAGCTCGCCCATGCCGACTTGTAGGGTCCTCACGTGACGCAATCCCCGAGGAAATTCTCCCACTCGCTCATTACTTGGTGCGGCTTCAGGGGCTTCGGGGCGACGACCTCCGGTGTGTTGATCACCGTTTTCGGCGGAATGCATGGTGACAGGCCGAGTGGGTCGACAGTCGTGTAACGAGCAGTCTCAGGGTCGTAGTGCCGGTGGAAGTTGTAGTGCAGCCCCGTCTCCGGGTCGAAGTACTGCCCCGGAAGCGCAGCGGCGTGTACGCCGTGCTCGACCTCGCCCATGTCGTCGTGCCCCACAGCGTGCTGCGCGTGTGCCAGGCCAGTTCGCCCGACTCGTCGATGAGTTCGCTCGGGGTGCCCACCAGGTCGGTGATGATGGCGAAGAAGCGCTCGTCGATCGCCTCCTGCGAGGCCTGCGAAGGGGCGAGGACCTTCCGATGTCCTCGCCGGCCATAGGCGCCTCACGGCGTAACCGGCGATTCACGTTCCCCGTGAGACCCGCGATCATCTTGCGGCCCTCGCCGTGAGACATCCTATGGGCGAGTCTGGACCGGCCTTCACGCCAGGCCCCCGTCACCCCAGGCTGACACTCCACACGTCGCCGTGCCCAACCCAATCGTCACGCTCTTCGTGGTCGTTTGAAACCAGCACGGATACCTTGGTCGAAACGAAGCGATACTCCATGAAGTCGCCTTGATCAGTAACCTTCGGATCTTCCAGAGGGTCTTGCAGGCAGGAAAGCGCCTCGTTCAGCTCATCCCATGTGACGTACTGGGGAAAATCGACGTGCATGTCCTCTCGCCACCGTCCGGACAAGCTGTGGTTCCTGGCTAGTTTGTGCAGCTCTAGCGAGCCTCCCGTCACGACCCAGTCGGGGCCCGGGTTGAAGTAGAACTCTACAAAGCCGTAGTCCCTGCGCAGTGAGAGACCCTCTTCGTCAATGACGTCGATGAAGTCGGAGTGGATTGCCTCGTCTACCTGGGTGAGTGTCGAACCGATCCCTACCCCGTGCAGTCGCCCTGATGCGATAAACGAGGAAATTACTTGAAGAGCGTTCACGGCCAGTTCTCCAGCTTTTCGATCAGCGCTTGCATTTCCGCAGAGCGGTTCTTTTTGTTTCCCCAGTTGTGATCGAGCATATGCTCTTGTGCGGACTTGGCCTTGGCTAGGAGGTCATCGCGCAATTTAGGGTCACTGTTGACGGCATCGACGGCTGCCTTGACGCTCTTATCGGACGCCCATCCCGTCTCGAGCCTGATCGGCTCTCCGACGATGGTTCCACTATCGTCGACATAGATTCGAACTTCGTCTTCGAGCCCTGGCTTTTTCTTCAACGGAATGTGGATGTGTGCTCCTTTCGTCGCCCAGTCGGAGGCCACAGGGGAAACGCGAATCTTGCAGGGTTTCAGGCCGAGAGGATCGGACCAAGTGAGGGGGTTGGCCACGTACATGGCCGGACTTGGTGCGGGTTCGAGCCCGAGAGGGTCGGAGCTGACGTACCGTCCCGTTTCAGGGTCGTAGTGCCGGTGGAAGTTGTAGTGCAGCCCCGTCTCCGGGTCGAAGTACTGCCCCGGGAAGCGCAGCGGCGTGTACGCCGTGCTCGACCTCGCCCAGGTCGTCGTGCCCCACAGCGTGCTGCGCGTGTGCCAGGCCAGTTCGCCCGACTCGTCGATGAGTTCGCTCGGGGTGCCCACCAGGTCCGTGACGATGGCGAAGAAGCGCTCGTCGATCGCCTCCTGGGACGCCTGCGAAGCTTCTTGCCCGTCCGCCGGGAGGATGCGTTCCGTCTGGGCCAGCGGGCGGAGGCCGTCGTGGTCCCAGGTCAGGGACACCGGACGGGGCAGGTCCACGGACTCCGTCGTCTGTTCGCACAGCGTCGCGCCGTCCCAGGTGAACGACACCCGTTCGACCACCGTGACGCCGTCGTCACCGAGGCGCTGCTTCGCGATGCGGCGGCCCAGCGCGTCGTAGTGGTAGCGCCACACCGTTCCGTCCGGTGTGGTCACGGATGTGAGCCGGTCCTCCGCGTCCCACGCGTAGCGCCAGGTGTCCGGCTTGCGTGACAGGCGGGTCTTCTGGCGCAGCACGATGCGGCCCTGCGCGTCGTGCTCGTAGCGGACGTTGCCGGCGCGGGTGATGCGGGTGCCCGTGTAGGCGCGGGAGCCCGTTGCCTCCTGGCCGGGGTGCGTGGCGGGCCAGGACGCGTCGGTCTGGTTGCCCGCCGCGTCGTAGGCGTAGCGCTCGGTCCAGTTCGCGGCGTGGACCGCGGTGACGCGTCCGTCGGCGTCCAGGTCGAACGTCCTCGTGCCGGAGAGCCGGTCGTCGATGCCGACGAGGTGGCCGTCCGCGCGGTAGGAGTAGCCGCGCCGCTGGAGGCTGCCGCTCGCGCCCGTGACGTGCTGGTCCGTGAGCCGGCCCATCACGTCGAAGGCGTGGTGGAGCGTGACCGTGCCGCCGATGCGGCGGGCGAGTTCCTGGCCCGCCGCGTCACGGTCGAAGCCGATCGTGCGTCCCGAGGTCGTCAGTTCCGCGCGGTGCCCGGCGGCGTCGTACGACCAGGAGCTGACCGCGCCACCGGGGGTCGTCCTCCCGGTCCGCCTGCCCAGGACGTCGTACGCGAACGTCGTCTCGCGGCCGTCCACCGACTCCGACCTCAGCCGGCCGTAGCGGTCGCGCAGCCGCGTCAGCGTCGCGTCCGGGCCCGCCGCCACCGCGAGTTCGTCGAAGACGTCGTACGCGTACGTGGTGACGGATCCCTCGGCGTCCTTGCGGACGACCTGGCCGAGCGCGTTGCGAGTGAACCGCACGCGCTGGCCGATGCCGTTGCTGCGGGACGCCAGGCGGCCGGCCGCGTCGTACTCGTACGCGAGGGTCCGGTCGTCGAAGTCGGTCTCGGACTTCAGCAGGCCGGCGGGGTCGTATTCGTAGTCCCAGGTCAGGCCCTGGGGGTTGGTCACCCGGGTCAGACGCAGATTGGAGTCGTGGGTGAACTCGTACCGCACCCCGTCCGGCCCCGTCCGTGCCACGAGGAGGTCGAAGTCCGTGTACTCGAAGGTGGTGACACCGCCCATCGCATCGGTGTGGGTGGTGCAGTTGCCCTCGCCGTCGTACGTCCACGACTGCACGCTGCCGTCCGCCTCGACGCGTCGCGCGAGCTTGCCCTCGACCGTCCATTCCAGCCGCGTCACCGCGCCGAGCGGGTCCGTGATCGCGATCGGCCGGCCGAAGGGGTCCCGTTCGCAGCGTGTCGTCGCACCCAGCGGGTCGGTGATCTCCAGCGGAAGCCCGGCACGGTCGCAGCGCACGCGCGTGGTGTGTCCCAGGGCGTCCGTGACCGACGTCGGATGGCCCGCTCCGTCGTACGTGAAGTGCGTCGTCGCGCCCGCGGCGTCCGTCGCGGAGATGCGGTTGCCGCGTTCGTCGTACGTCCGGCGCACCACCGTCCCGTCGGCGCCCCGGACGCGTACCGGCAGTCCCAGGGCGTCGTACTCGACCGAGAGTTCCCGGCCGTCCGGACGCCGCACGGTCACCGGCCGCCCGGCCTCGTCGTACGAGGTGCTCGTGACGTGGCCGAGCGGGTCGGCGGTGGCGAGGAGCCGGTTGAACGGGTCGTACTCGAAGCGGGTGACGGCGCCGTTCGCGTCGATCTCGGCGACGACCTGCTGGCGTTCGTTGATCACATGGCGCTTGGTGTGGCCGAGGCCGTCGGTCATCGAGGTCGTGCGCAGGCCGGTGTCCGGGTCCGTGTCGTCCCAGGTGAAGTGGGACTCGACGTGGCCGTTCGTGCCGGACTGGTACACGCACCGGTCGAGCCCGTCGTAGACGTAGTCGTAGTGGCTGCCGTTGGTGTCGGTCCACGACGTCATGCGGCCGAGGTCGTCGTACCCGTACCGCACCGGCAGGCCGGTGGAGTTGACGACCTCGGTCAGATGGCCGTCCGTGTAGCCGTACCGGAGGATCTCCTGGTCCGAGCCGTCGGCGGCCGCGCCCGCGAGGTGCAGGGCGGTGACCCTGCCCTCGTCCGTCGTGAGCTTCAGGTGGTAGCCGCCGTGGTGCACGATCGACGTCGGTGCGCCGGACTCGTCGTGGTCGAAGCTGATCCAGCGGCCGTTGCGGTCGTCGAGCTGTGCCAGGAGGGCCAGTTCGTCGGTGTGGTCGGTGAAGTGCCACACCCGGCCGGTGTCCGGGTCGGTGACCGTGTAACCGCCGTCCGTACGTGCCAGGGGCCAGCGCCTGCCGTGCGTGGGCAGCACCGGGACGCCCGGCGCGGGATGCGGGTAGGCGAGCAGGCTGCCTTCGTCGCACGCGAGGACGACGCCCTCGGAGTCGATCTCCAGACGCTGGTCCACGGTGCTGGACCACGTCGGGCCGAACCAGCGGCCCGCCCGGTACGACGAGTCGAAGGTGCGCCGGAACACCAGCGGCAGCGAGCCGGGGAGGGCGATGTCGGTCTGCGGCAGCAGGACGCGGCCGCTCGCGATGTCGACCGGGTCCCCGTCGCACTTGGTCTCACTGCACTGCTTGCCCTTGCCGTCGGGGTCCTTGGTGTGCCCGTCGCGGACCTTCGACGGGCTGTCGGGAACGCCCTTCATCCCGGCCCTGATCCCGCCCCGGACCAGCCCGGCGCCCTTGCTGCCGACGATCTCCGGGATGAGGCGCCCCAGGAACTCCGACGGATCGCCCTTCGCCGCGTCCCAGGCGTTCTTCAGCGCGCGGTCGGGGTTCGCGGCGGTGGAGACGAGCCCGGCGAGGGTCGTGTTGAGACCCTTGTAGTACTCGGCCGGGTGCGTCAGGTTGTACGGATCGAGCGGGTTGACCGAGCGGACGAAGTTGACGAGGCCGGCCGCCCCCTTGACGACGCCACCGGTCAGATGGGTCATCTCCACGCCCTGGGCCAGGCTGTAGTCCGCCAGCTCGAGCTTGACCTTGTCGCGGCCCGTTGGCTCCTCCGGAGCATGGGCCATGGCCGCCGTGACCGCCGTCTTCGCGGTGTCCGCGGCCTCGTTGCGGTGCCGGCGGGCCTCCTTCAGGATCTCCTGCGCCCGCTGCCGCTTCGCCTTGCCGGGGTCGGTGAACGGGCCGGGCCGGGGCGGGGGACTGTCGCTGTTGCGGGCGGCGTTGTAGGCGTCGACCTTCTTGTTGTAGGCGTCGGCCGCCGTTCTGGAGTCCGCGTCGCCCTCCTTGTAGAGGGCGATGGCCTCTCGCGCCTTGCCCTGGGCGGAGGTGACCGCCTTCGCATAGGTCTCCAGCGCCTTCGCCGCGGCCTCGAAGGCGTCGGCGGCGTGCAGCCAGTCCGTCGGCAGCGTCTGGATCTTCTTGCGGAAGGTGTCCGCCGCCTCGCCCTTCCAGTGGGCCGAGTCGAGCCTCTTCATCCCGCCGCCGACGAGGTCGAACGCCTTCTGGAAGTCGCGGAGGTTCTTCACCGTGGAGGTGATCGCCTCCGGGTTCCCGTGGATGAGCTCGTTGGCCTCCTCGGTCTGCCCGAGCTGCTGCTCACCCACGTCGGCGCCGAGCGAGGAGGCGGTCTCGTCGCCCCAGTCCTCGACGCTGTCCGCCCAGTCGTCCGCACCGACCTTCTCCAGGCCCTCGCCGATCCGGTCGGTCGTCCAGTCGACTCCCTCGCCGACCTTCTCCTTGGCCTTGTCGATGCCGCTGTCGACGACGTCGATGCCCTTGTCGAGGGCCTTCCCCAGATCGCCCAGATCCACCATCAGCGGCGCTCCCCCCAACGCGGCTCCTCGGCCTGCGCGATCGTCTCCTGCGACGGATCCAGCGTCTCGCGCAGCTCGGCGTCCGTCGCCTCACGCAGCTTCGGGTCGATGAGCCCCTGGCGCTCGAAGGAGTCCATCTGCGCGTCCATCACGTCGTAACCGGTGTTCTTCCAGGTCTGCTTGACCTCCTGGTGCGCCTCGGAGAAGGACTCGGCGCTCCAGTCGGGGGCGTCCATCGCGGACTGGGTGCTGATCTCGTCCCAGCTCTTGCCCTTGACCTCGTCCTCGCTGAGGTGCGGGTTGCCGTTGAGCGAGTTCACGCCGATCTTGATCGAGTCCTTGACGTACTGCTCCTGCTCGGCGAACGACCCTGCGGACAGACCGACCGCCTGCGCGAACCCGTTCCCCTTCAGCGTCAGCGCCCGGACGCCCCACTCCCATCGCTCGCAGAAGGTGCGGAACCCGTCCGCGAGGCCGCCGTGTCCGAGCTCAACGCCCGACAGGGACAGCTCCGAGAAGCCGCGCCCCGCGGTCGCCTCGCCGATCATGCCGAGGTCCTTGAGCTCGGAATGGGCGAGGTCGATGCCCTTCACGATGGCGGCGAGCGCCTCGGGCGGCGCCTTGAGATCAGGATCCTGCCCGGTCATTCCGTTCCCCCGTTCCGTTCCCCGTCTCCCCGAGATCGACCGCCACCGCGTCGGGCACGATGCCCCTGACCGGCGGGAACAGCATGCCGTCGTCGCTGCCCGCGTCCAGGGCCACACCGCCCGGTCCCGGCAGCAGGGGCACCATCACGTCCAGCAGACGGGCGCCGAGGATCCTCCGGTACTTCCACTCGCGACGCGTCTCTCCCCGCGCCAGGGCGAAGCGCGCCAGGGCCTCCTCGTTCGAGAAGGCGCAGATCCAGCGGACGCCGTTCAGATCGGCGGTCCACGGACTGTCGTGCTCGTCGAACGGTACGAGTACGGCGGTGCGCCGGAATTCCCCGAGCAACCGCGCAAACTCCCGCCTCGCCGCAGCCAGTTCTCCGTCGGCCGCGTCGCCGGCGGTCACGCCCGCCGTAGTGCCCGCCGCCCCCGAACCCGGTGTTTCCGGCACTTCGGGCGCAGTGTGGTCGATGGAGTCGCCGGCCGGCGGTGCGGGTGCGGTCCAGTCGGCCAAGTCGGCCAGTTTTGAGGCCCGATCGGTCCGCGAAGTGTCATCCCCGTTGTCACTCACGGCGGAATGCTGTCATGGGGCCGTTCCCGAATGCAACGCGTAATTGCGCCTCAAAACAGGGCGATTGGGTCGTGTTCGGGCGGCCTCTCCTGCGGGAGAGGGAGCCGGCTCCGCGCGAGGGCCGGGCTGCCGGGTCACTGCCGTCGGCCGGCTCCAGGATCTCCTCCGGCGGCTGGGATCACGGCGCGAACGCGTCGAGGGCGGCAGTCGAGTGGTCTCGCGACGGCTTCCTCGCACATCGGCGTTCCCGCCCAGGTCCCGTCGACACGAACGCGAGACACGCGTACTCCTCCTCCGTACCGAGGCGTGCACCTCGGACCCCGGTGCCGGGTGCTCGACCGCCGATCACCGGGACCCCGCCCCCGCCGGAGCCCGCGCCCCGTACCTCCGCGTCCCCGGATGGTGCGTCCGCCCCGCCCGCGAGTTCTCGGCCCGCGCTCCCGCGCACCCCCTCTCACCGACCGTTTTCGGCGCATACGCCCCCACCCCCCGTCCCGCTGTCCGTCCGCGCTCGTATGCTCGCTGCATGACGGATCACCAGGCCGGAGACCGGGTCGGAGACCAGGCGGGGCGTCCGACCGCCAACGCCATGCGCCGTGCCCTCAGGCGGGCGCGGGACGGGGTCGCGCTCGACACCGGCGAGGCCGCCGTCCTGCTGCAGGCGCGGGGCGCGGACCTGGAGGACCTGTGCGCGTCCGCGGCGCGTGTGCGGGACGCCGGGCTGGAGGCGGCGGGGCGGCCCGGCGTCATCACGTACTCGAAGAGCGTGTTCGTCCCGCTCACGAGACTGTGCCGGGACAAGTGCCACTACTGCACCTTCGCCACCGTCCCCGGCAAGCTCCGTCGCGCCGGCCACGGGATGTTCATGTCGCCCGACGAGGTGCTGGACATCGCGCGGCGCGGGGCCGAACTGGGATGCAAGGAAGCCCTCATCACCCTCGGCGACAAGCCGGAGGACCGCTGGCCGGAGGCGCGCGAGTGGCTGGAGGCGGAGGGGTACGACGACACCATCGCCTACGTACGCGCCATGGCGATCCGCATCCTGGAGGAGACGGGACTCCTTCCCCACCTGAACCCGGGCGTGCTGACCTGGACGGACTTCCAGCGGCTCAAGCCCGTCGCCCCCTCGATGGGCATGATGCTGGAGACCACCGCCACCCGTCTCTGGTCCGAGCCCGGCGGCCCGCACCACGGATCGCCCGACAAGGAGCCGGCGGTGCGGCTGCGGGTGCTGGAGGACGCCGGGCGCAGCTCCGTCCCGTTCACCAGCGGGCTGCTGATCGGGATCGGTGAGACGTACGAGGAGCGCGCGGACTCGCTGTTCGCGCTGCGCCGGGTCTCGCGCGCCTACCACGGCATCCAGGAACTGATCATCCAGAACTTCCGCGCCAAGCCCGACACGGCGATGCGCGGCATGCCGGACGCCGAACTGGACGACCTCGTCGCCACCATCGCCGTCGCCCGGCACATCATGGGACCCTCCGGCTGCCTCCAGGCGCCCCCGAACCTCGTGGACGAGGAGTACGGACGCCTCATCGCCGCCGGCATCGACGACTGGGGCGGGGTGTCGCCGCTGACGCCCGACCACGTCAACCCCGAGCGGCCGTGGCCCCAGATCGACCTGCTGGCCGAGCGGTCCGCGGCCGAGGGCTTCCGGCTGCGCGAACGGCTCGCCGTGTACCCGGAGTTCGTCCGGCGTGGCGAACCCTGGCTGGACCCCCGGCTGCTCCCGCACGTACGGGCCCTCGCCGACCCCGAGACCGGTCTCGCGAACGAGGGCGCGCTGCCCGCCGGTCTGCCCTGGCAGGAGCCCGACGAGGGCTTCGTCGCGAGCGGGCGGACCGATCTGCACCGCACCATCGACACCGACGGCAGGACCGCCGACCGCCGGGACGACTTCGACGAGGTGTACGGGGACTGGGGCGCCCTGCGCGAGGCCGCGGCGCCCGGCATGGTCCCGTCGCGGATCGACACCGACGTACGGCACGCCCTGGCCACGGCGGCGGACGATCCGACGAAGCTCACCGACGACGAGGCCCTCGCGCTGCTCCACGCCGACGGTCCCGCGCTGGACGCGCTCTGCTCGATCGCCGACGACCTGCGCCGTGACGTCGTCGGCGACGACGTCACGTACATCGTCACCCGCAACATCAACTTCACCAACGTCTGCTACACCGGCTGCCGCTTCTGCGCCTTCGCCCAGCGCCGCACCGACGCCGACGCGTACACCCTGTCGCTGGACCAGGTCGCCGACCGCGCCCAGCAGGCCTGGGACGTCGGCGCGGTGGAGGTGTGCATGCAGGGCGGTATCCACCCCGACCTGCCCGGCACCGCGTACTTCGACATCGCCCGGGCCGTGAAGCAGCGCGTCCCCGGCATGCACGTGCACGCCTTCTCGCCCATGGAGGTCGTCAACGGCGCCACACGCACGGGCATGTCGATCCGCGAGTGGCTGACCGCGGCCAAGGAGGCCGGGCTGGACTCCATCCCCGGGACGGCCGCGGAGATCCTCGACGACGAGGTGCGCTGGGTACTGACGAAGGGCAAGCTGCCCACCGCCACCTGGATCGAGGTCGTCACCACCGCCCACGAACTGGGCATCCGCTCGTCGTCGACGATGATGTACGGGCACGTCGACCAGCCCCGGCACTGGCTGGGCCACTTCCGCACCCTGTCCCGCATCCAGCAGGAGACGGGCGGGTTCACCGAGTTCGTGACACTGCCCTTCATCCACACCAACGCCCCCGTCTATCTCGCCGGCATCGCCCGCCCCGGCCCCACGACCCGCGACAACCGCGCCGTCACGGCGATGGCCAGGCTGCTGCTCCACCCGCACATCCCCAACATCCAGACCAGCTGGGTGAAACTCGGAGCGGACGGCGCCGCGGAGATGCTGCGCTCCGGCGCGAACGACCTCGGCGGCACGCTGATGGAGGAGACCATCTCCCGGATGGCCGGGTCGAGTTACGGCTCGTACCGCTCCGTCCGCGACCTGACCGCCATCGCCGAGGCGGCCGGGCGCCCGTCGAGGCCCCGTACGACGCTGTACGGCGAGGTCCCGGCGGAGCGGCAGCGCGCCGCGGCGGACTCCGACGGCCACCTCCCGGCGCTGCTGCCGGTGCTGGAACAGGGCTGACAGGAGCGGCGGGTCCTCCCGGTGCCGGATGCGGGTCCGTCCGTGGTGGCTGCCGAGTTCGGCACCGGTCGAGGTCCCGTGATCTGAGTCACGCCACCCGGACACGCGCTCCGGCATCCGAGGCCCGGCACGGGAGCCCGGCAACCAAGGCCCGGCCCCCGTGCTCCGGAGCCCGAGGCCCGGCTCCGCCCTCCGGCACCGAGGTCCCGCATCCGCCCTCCGGTGTCCGGCCGGTGTCCCGCGGCCCGTGCGGCCCCGGCCGTCACGGCCACGACCGGGCGCGCCTCCGTGTCCGCGACGGCGCGCGCCCACCACGGCACTCTCGATGCCACGGCTCACGCCGCCCATCGCCCCGCCGGAACGATCCACCGCCCCGCCGGAACGTCCCTCGCGCGGTGATCGGAACCGGCCTGAAGGTGACCGGCGCATTCCGCTTCATAAGCCGTTCCCGGCTGGATTGCGCCCATGAAGCGATCTCTCGCGGTCGATTACAGTGCTGCGCACGAGAAGGGAGGGAGCCGCGTGACCACAGGAGCCGCAGCCGTCTGGGGACGTGCCGAGCAGCAGGACTTCCGCGCCCGGGTGCGCGGCTGTCTGCTGGGCGGGGCCATCGGCGACGCGCTGGGCGCCGGAGTCGCCGCGCTGTCGCTGGACGAGATACGTTCCGCCCACGGCTCGGACGGGGTCTCCGACCTCGTCCCCGCCTACGGCCGCCGCGGCGCGGTCACCGCCGCCACCCAGCTGACCCTCTTCACGGTCGACGGCCTCATACGCGCCCAGGTCCGCCGCGACACCGGCGCCTGGCACCCGCCGACCGACGTCCACCGGGCCCATCTGCGCTGGGCGGCCACCCAGCGGGACTGGGGGCCCGACGAGCGCCGCAAGGACAACGGCTGGCTCGCCCGCGAGGAATGGCTCTACACCCGGCGCGACCCGACGCGCGCGTGCCTGACCGGCCTGGCCGACGAGGTCCTCGGCACCGTCGACAAGCCCAAGAACCCCACCGCCCGCGACGCCGGCGCGCTCGTCCGCTCCGCGCCCTTCGGACTGCTCGTGGGCTGGGAACCCCAGTTGGTCTGCCAGCTCGCCGTGGAGTGCGCCGCGCAGACCCACGGCCACCCCACGGCGTATCTCTCGGCCGGCGCCTTCGCGGTGATCGTCCACGGGCTGGCCCGCGGTGAGACCGTCGACGGCTCCGTCCAGCGGGCGCTGTCGCTCCTGACGCCCAGACCGGGCCACCAGCCCGTCAGCGATGCGCTCAAGCAGGCACTCGGCGCCGTACGCCAGGGCATCCCGAGCCCCACCCGTATCGACGCCCTCGGTGATCCGGAGAACGCCGAGGACGCCCTGGCCGTCGCCGTCTACTGCACCCTCGTCAGTGAGGACGTCCGTCACGGACTCCGCCTCGCCGTCAACCACGACGGCCCCTCCCACACCACCGGCACCCTCTGCGGCGCCCTCCTCGGCGCGCTGCACGGCGAGACGGCCCTCCCGCCCGCCTGGCTGGCGGAGCTCGAGGGCCGCTCGACCATCCTGGAACTCGCCGACGACTTCGCCATGGAGATGACGCAGGGGCCCGCGCTCCACGGCCCCGCCTCCTCGGCCCCCGGCTGGCTCCAGCGCTACCCGCGCGGCTGAGCAACGCCGCAGCCCTTGCACCCGGCACACGCGCCGCACGGGGCGTTCGCCCGTGCGGCCCGTGCCGTGGGTGGTGCCGTTCGAGCCGGGGCGTTGCGCGCAGCCCGGTGAACGGCGTCGGCTACCGCATCAGTTCACCGGCGTTGACCAGGAGGGACTGGCCCGTGATCGAGCGGGCCCGGTCCGAGGCGAGGAAGGTGACGGCCTCCGCGACGTCCCCGTCCGTCGCGAGCTCCGGAAGGGCCATCCGTTCCGTCAGCCGGGAGAGCACCTCGGACTCCGTGACGCCCTCGGTGTCGGCGGTGAACCGGACGTACGCCTGGACCGGCGGGCCCCACATCCAGCCGGGGAGCACGGTGTTGACCCGGATCCGGTGCGGGCCGAGCTCCTTGGCCAGGGAGTACATGGCGGAGGTGAGCGCGCCCTTCGACGCCGCGTACGCCGCCTGCCGGACCTGGGAGGGGGCGGCCACCGCGGACTGGGTGCCGATGACGACGACCGATCCGCCGCGCTCCTTCAGGGCGGGCAGGCAGGCGCGCGTCATCCGCAGGGTGCCCAGCAGGTTGACGTCCAGGATCTGTTGCCAGGCGGAGAAGTCGGCGTCCTCGATGCCGCCGAAGTGGCTGTCCCAGGCGGCCACGTGGACGACGGCGTCGATGCGGCCGAAGCGCTCGACCGCGAGGGTGGCGAGCGCCTCGCACTGGGACTCGTCGGTGATGTCGGTGGGGCGGTGCGCGGTGCGGGTGCCGGCGGGGTCGATCTCGCCGGCGGTCTTCACGAGGTTGGCCTCGGTGCGGGCGCCGAGGACGGCGTTGCCGCCGTCGCGCACGACGGTCTCGGCGACGCGGTGCCCGAGCCCGGCGCCGACGCCGGACACGATGACGGTCTTTCCCTGCAGCAGCATCTCGGCGCCTCCCGGCTCTGGCCCTTTATCTGACGGCGCGTCAGAGTAGGTCCGTCCACCGAAGGACGGAAGGGGAGCGTCGTGAGCGAGGACACCCGGTCCGGGGTGTACGCGGAACTGGCGGCCGTCGGCCCGTACGGGGTCCGCCCCGGCCATGCGCTGATCACCATGGTCGAGCCGCACCTCGGCCACGAGTACGCGTACAACCGCTGGTACGAGGACGACCACTACTACGCCGGTGCGATGGCGATGCCCTGGATGTTCGCGGGACGGCGCTGGGTCGCCACCCGCGAACTGCAGCTGCTGCGCTACCCCGAGAAGTCGGCGGTGGCCCGGCCCGTGACCGCCGGCTGCTACCTCTCCACCTACTGGATCACCGAGGGGCGCTACGACGACCACATGCGGTGGACGGTCGGGATCAACAAGCGGCTCAACCGCGACGGCCGTGTCCACCAGGCCCGTACCCATGTGTTCACCGCGTTCCAGGACCACGTCGCGACCGTCTACCGGGACGGCGCCGCGGGCCCTCGGGACCACCACGCACTCGATCACCCGTACGCGGGGCTGGTCCTGGAGGTCGTCGACGCGGAGAGCCCGGAGCGCCGGGCCGACCTGCTGGAGTGGCTGCGGTCGAGCGAACTGCCGAGGCGGCTCCGGCCGAAGCGGGGCGCCGGGTCCCCGGCGGCGATGGTGACCGCCTTCCGGCCGACGCCGCTCCCGCTGGACCGGATGACGTACGTGAAGCAGGTGGAGGGCGTGGACACCCGGCTGACGCTGCTGTGGTTCCTCGAACAGGACCCGAGGGAGGGCTGGGAGGAGCATTTCGCCGGTCTGGACGCGGGGGAGCTGGGAAGGGTCGAGCTGGTCGCGCCGTTCATCCCGACGGTCCCCGGGACGGACCGCTACGTGGACGAGCTGCGAGAGGTGAGGGGCGGCCGGGCGGGCTCCGGGCCGGCAGGTCCCGCGGTCCGGCGGTGACGCCCCCTCGGCGAGGCCGGTAACCACCTGACAGTGATCGCCGTCCCACCTAAGGTGGTCGTTCGGACCTGTATCCGACGGGCGGTTTGCCGGGCGAGGGGGACTTGGGTGGACGCACAGATGATGGATCTCGCGCGCACCGCCGGGACGACCGTGGTGACGCTCATGGCCACGGACGCCTGGGAGAGAACCCGTGACGGCATCGTCGCGCTGTGGCGGCGGGTCAGCCCCTCGCGCGCCGACGGCGTGGAGGGAGAGCTGGAGGCCACGCGGGACGATCTCCTGCTCGCCCGGGAGAACGGCGACGAGCTGGCCGAGCAGGAGCTCGGCGAGGAGTGGGCGGGCCGCCTCCGACGTCTCCTCCGTGACCGCCCGGAGGTCGCCGCGGAGCTTCGCCGGATTCTCGCGGACCTCTACCCGGAGGAGCCGGCCCGGCCCGGGACGGTGCAGATGAGGGCTGAGGCGTCGGGGAGCGGCCGTGTCTACCAGGCCGGCCG